>NZ_JADCLQ010000003.1:0-50269 GCF_015234155.1 Dysgonomonas sp. GY75 | reverse complement strand
TTATCATATTTTTATTGTATACTTTATAGTTCTGTCCATCAGGTATTATTGTATATACCAAGTTGGTAGAATTTATCAAATTATTATTGTATACTTTATAGTTCTGTCCATCGGGTATTATTGTATATGTCAGTTCGGAAGAATTTATCATATTTTTATTGTATACTTTATAGTTCTGTCCATCAGGTATTATTGTATATGTCAAACTGGTAGAATTTATTGAGCTTTTTTCATAGACTTTAATGTAATTATTATCTGTACTTGTGCTCCCCCCTCCTATATCGTTCTCTTTTTCACAAGAAATAAGACTAAAGGAGATAGATAATGATATGATAAGATATAAGATATTTTTCATTGTTTTATAGTATTTCCATTTATAAATATAGACTTTTAAATTAACAATTGGTTTAATCTGTAATCAAAAATAAAAAACTTTATCTATACCTTAAAAACACTTATGGCAGACAAAACACTTAAATTAAAAATCGACAGTAGCGATGTTGTAGCATTGAAGGACAAGCTGGAAAATGTGGAAATAAAAACCATAAACGTAATTTCGGCTCAGGAAGTATTACAAGGCATACTCACTTCGCCCGAGCCTGTAAAGAACATGGATAAGATTATACCTGCTTACCAAAAGATAGGTACGATTGTAGATGGCATGTCGAAGCTATTGCCCCGCAGCGTAAAAGGATTGCAGGAAGCACAGGTGTCGATACAAACGGGCATAAATAAAGAACTGGAAGGTGCTAAGAAGATAAGCGATGCACATAAAAAAAAGCTGGATGAAATAAAGAAAGAAGAAGCCGCTTTTATAAAATCGGCAAAAGAAAAGGAAAAAGAAGACCTCTCCGTTTTGAACCGTGCGCTCGCTAATGCAAAGAAAAGAGGGGAAGACACCACCGTGCAGGAAGCCCTGATAAGGAAACTATATGAACAAACAGAAGCCGGAATAACAAGGCACATACAGGACAACAACGACAAGCGCGCCCTGATAATACAGGAGTCGATGAATAATATGGCTACTGCCATAGACGACAACTACGCGAAGCAGAAAGCCTCGCTCGAAGCCAGGTACAAACTGGAAACCCTGCTACCGCGCGATTGTATCGCGTGGTAATATATAATTAAAAAGAAAATGATAGATAGTATGAGTCATAATTATAAATTCAAAAATCCGGAGGGTATATATTTCATCTGTTTTGCTGTGGTAAATTGGTTGGATGTATTACCACGCGATACAATCGCGCGGTAGCGGGGAGTAAGAAGATAATTAAACTTTATATATCAAAAAACTATTAGTAAAAGTAGATATAGTATATATAATATCACTTGCAGACGAAGAACCTCCTGAATATATGACATAGCCAGTATCTGTACGTTTAGCATTATAGACTATATCACTTGCAGACGAAGAACCTCCTGAATATATGGCATAGCCAGCATTTGTACGTTTAGCATTATAGACTATATCACTTGCGGATGAAGAACCTCCTGAATATATGACATAGCCTGTATCTGTACGTTTAGCATTATAATGTAATTTAGATGGCGGTGCGGATACAGGACTAGTATAAATATCTTCTTCACAACTATTAAAGCTGAAGCTAAGTAATGAGGCCAATAAAATATATAGATACTTCTTCCCCTGCTACCGCGCGATTGTATCGCGTGGTAATATATAATTAAAAAGAAAATGATAGATAGTATGAGTCGTAATTATAAATTCAAAAATCCGGATGGTATATATTTCATCAGTTTTGCTGTGGTAAATTGGTTGGATGTATTACCACGCGATACAATCGCGCGGCAGCGGGGGGGAAAATAGAAAATTAATAACTTTCCACTTTTTATTTTTGTAGAGTAGGGCATTAATATCTCGTAAATATAATCAGTTTATCTTTTTATAATCAATTGATGAATCTGATTTTTCATTATATATTGTTAGAATACTATTTTTTAAAGTATATCTAAACGACCACCGTATACTATCCGTTCTTTTTTCTAAAATTATGTAGGTATTTTGGGAATAATTAGGATAATAGGTAAGTCTATATTCTCCATGATTTGTTCTATCTATTATTTCTTTTGTGCTTTTTTCATATACATATTCTTTCATTGTATTATTCTTTAAAATCAACACAATAGAATCAATATCAAGAGAAACAGTCCATATTCCTTCAATCTTCTTATTATCCTCATAAATAAAATAATATTTATCCTTAGTTCTATCTATTTCATCATCGATATTTTTATCGCAACTAACTATTCCTATACTGATAATTAATAAAACTACTATGTAAAAATATTTTTTCATAACATTAAAACTTAGTTCTTATAAATATAGACTTTAAAAAAAACAATTGGTTTAAACTGTAATCAAAAATAAAAAACTTTATCTATACTATAAAAACTTATGGCAAAGAAAACGATAAGCATTGATATTGAGATCAATACAAAGAAAGCAGAGGAAGCAGCTTCCAAATTTGGCAAATTTCTGGGAGTAGAAGATACCCTGATTGCAAACTTTTATAAACATTCCGGAAACCTGATAGACAATATAGGGCAGATAGCAACGGCATCGGCAGAAGTAGCCGCGCGCGTGGAGGATGAACAGTATAAGTTTGAGAGGCAGATAAGGTGGTAAAATGAAGAATAATCATACAATGTAATCGCACGGTAACAGGGGGATATTATAAGGATTATTTGTATTGGATGAAGTATTTTGAGTAAGAAGATAATTAAACTTTATATATCAAAAAACTATTAGTAAAAATAGATATAGTATATATAATATCACTTGCAGACGAAGAACCTCCTGAATATATGACATAGCCAGCATCTGTACGTTTAGCATTATAGACTATATCACTTGCAGACGAAGAACCTCCTGAATATATGGCATAGCCAGCATCTGTACGTTTAGCATTATAGACTATATCACTTGCAGACGAAGAACCTCCTGAATATACGGCATAGCCAGCATTTGTACGTTTAGCATTATAGACTATATCACTTGCGGATGAAGAACCTCCTGAATATATGACATAGCCTGTATCTGTACGTTTAGCATTATAATGTAATTTAGATGGTGGTTCGGATACAGGACTAGAATAAATATCTTCTTCACAACTATTAAAGCTGAAGCTAATTAATGAGGCCAATAAAATATATAGATACTTCTTCATGATTTTAGGTATTATTACTTATAAATATAGACTTTTAAATTAACAATTGGTTTAATCCATTATTAAAAATAATAAACTTTATCTATACTATAAAAACTTATGGCAAAGAAAACGATAAACATTGATATTGAGATCAATACAAAGAAAGCAGAGGAAGCAGTTTCCAAGTTTGGCAAATTTCTGGGAGTAGAAGATACCCTGATTGCAAACTTTTATAAACATTCCGGAAACGTGATAGACAATATAGGGCAGATAGCAACGGCATCGGCAGAAGTAGCCGCGCGCGTGGAGGCATTAAATGCTCTGAACCTGAAAGCATTCGGCTCAGTGGAGAAGCTCAACGAAGCGCGCATGCAGGCACTTGTAGCTGAAATAGAAGCCGAAGCAAAAAAAGGAAAGGCGATAGAACAGACAAATGCCTTATACAAAGAGAAAGAACAGTTGCTTATAGAACTGAGCGAAACAGCCAAAAAGAAAGTGGAAAAAGAATATGCCCTGCTAATAGAAGCAGCTAAAAAAACAGGGGCGGACATTACCATTTACGATAAACAGAAAAATGACAGCCTCACCGCCCTCGACAAAAAACTGAAAGAGGATTTGAAGAAAAACAATGAGGAACACATTTCCGCCCAGAAAGCCTTTGTAGACAAAGGGTTGAAAGAGACATCCGAATTGCTGACAAAAAACATTTATCATGGCAAACAAAAACTGGATAAGGATTCGGAAGAAAAGATTAAACGGCAGACAAAAGAAACAGCAGACAAAATAGCGGCTATTAAAAAAATGGCCTTAGATAAGGAAGTTGGAGACGCACGTATCGAGGCTTTGGAGGCAATACATAATGCCAGAATAGCCAAAATAAACGAAGACGCCGCTAAGGTAACAGTCAAGCAAGCCGAAGATACAGCTAAAAAGACCGAAGAAGCGGGAAAGAAAGCCGAAAACTCATTCAAAGGGATTATCAATGTAGGCGAAATGTCGCGCAATATAGAAGACGGCATTAAATATCTGAAGCATTACGATGATGCACTCACTGCTTCTATGGAATACGACATATTGCGTTTCAAGCAATTGGAAGAAACGTATAAGGACGACAAGGAAATACAGAAAACGGTGCTGGAAGAAAAGGCTGCCGTACTGAAAAAATATACCGATGAAAAAATCCGCATTGAAGAAATGATTACCACCGCCGAAAAGAAAGAGCAAGGTTTAAGGCTGGAGCAAATGAAACAATATGCGGAAAAAGGGCAGGAAATAACAAATAGTATAAAAGGGGCTTTGACTCAGACCGCCGACTATTTCGGTTCGACTTTTGGGGCTATTAGTAGTGTGTATAAGGCGGAGATAGATGCGATAGATGAGGATATAAAACATCTTAAAGCTAAGAATGATGGAATTATAAAAGAAGCAGAAAATAGGACTAAAGTTATAACAGATTTAGAAGCAAAATTAAAAGAAGCTACTGAAACTAACAATGGAGAAGCTATACGAAGCTTAACAGAAAAACTTAATGCAGAAAAAAGTGCCGCGGCCGAATCGATAAAAACAAAGCAAGAAACAGAAAAAAAAGAAAGAGAACTAACCGAGAAAAAACTTAAAAAACAAGCCGAACAAGAAAAAATAGAAAAACTAAACCGCAAAGCCACTTTATTAAAAAATATTGGTGAAGGTATCTTTAATGTGGCACAGGGAGTAACAAAGGCTCTATCTTATGGCCCTATTCTCGGCCCTATACTGGCGGCGGTTGTTACCGCAGCAGGAGCTATTCAGGTGGGTATAATGACAAAGCAGCTTGCTAAATTTGCCGATGGCGGATTACTTAATGGCAAACGCCATTCACAAGGCGGTATGCGCATCGAAGGTACAAATATAGAAGTAGAAGGCGGCGAATATGTAATCAATCGTGAATCTACGTCTAAAAATCTCGGCTTGGTACGCTATATAAACTCCCAACGCAAAGAATTGACACCCTCCGATGTAACCGGATTTTTCGCCAGAGCATCACAGGGTTTCGATCTGCCATTTCAACGGGAATTTGCAGCGGGAGGGATGATGCCTGCGCCGTTTTTAGCCCCTAATTTTTCTTCCGACAACGATGCGTTAGTACATGCCATTAAGAACATCCGCATAGAGTCGGGTTCTTCGGGTGACAACGAAGCCCTGATAAATGCTATCAAAGATATCCGTATAGAGCCTAAAGTAGCTGTAACGGATATAATCCGTGCACAGGAAGATGCCGTACAGGTAGATAAATGGTCGGGAAATTGATTAAACATTTATCAAAATAAAAGTAAATTATCTATACAGTGAAAAATAATTAAGAATGACAGGCAACTGTTCGGGTATCTAAATCTTAAATATCTGACTCAAAAAAGAATACGCCCGGAAGATTGTTATACTTTCGGACGTATTTGTTAATTTGTATATGGATGCATGCAAGAGGTAATTACCCTCTTCCGTTGTAGAGTTACGATTAAAAAAGAAATGTTCTGTTACAGACAAATCATTATACATTTCTGACATATTTCTGTTCTTTAACATTTGTATATAAATAAAATAGTTAATCTATTGTTATTCATATTATATTTGCATGCAATTTAACTAAATACCTGATTAACGATAATGAAGAGTCTGTTCTTCCTGTACACACTATTGTGTCTTACCCTCACTGTATCCGCCTCCATTCCACGTATAAAGGGAAAAGTAGTAGAAGCCGGGAAAAATACACCGATCGATTATGCCGATATAATCCTTATTGAAAAGGGAAAAACAAATCCCGTATTGCATACTCTTCCGGAAACAGACGGAGGCTTCATCCTTTCCGATATCAAGGACGGAGAATATTCGTTATTGGTAAGGGCTGTGGGGTTCGATGTATATACACGCTCCGGTATAGTGCTGAATACATCTGCCTCAGTCTTCAATCTGGGTATTATAGAGATGAAGCCACTGGAACAGGGCTTGGCCGAAGTAGAAATCGTAGCACAGAAAAGACAGGTTATCTATAAACTGGACAAAAAGGTTATAGATGCATCTAACAATCTGCTGGCAAGCGGCGGATCGGCAGTCGATATACTGGAGAACACACCTTCGATACGTGTCGATGCCGAAGGGGAAGTAACATTCAGGGGCAGTAGTGGCTTTGCCGTTTATGTAGATGGCAAACCGAGTGTCTTTAGCGGTTCGCAGGCACTGGAACAAATACCATCGGGACATATAGAAAATATAGAGATAATCACCACTCCGTCGGCCCGCCACGATACAGGTGGCGATGTAGGCATTATCAATATCATCACCAAAAAACATTCACTGCAAGGTTTGAACGGTATGGTAAATCTCACGGGAAGCACCATGCTTTCACGTGGGGTGGATTTTCTTCTCACACAGCAGGAAAAGGCTTCACGCTGGTATGTGGGCGGCGGATGGAATGACAGATTGCGTAAAAGTAAGTTCCGGCAGGAGAAAACCACCATCGTATCCGATGTGACCACCATATCCGATTCGGACGGGCCACGCGAAAGCAATAATTTCGACTATTCGCTGAAGGCCGGATGGATGTACACATTGCCGAAAACCACATTCAATGTGGATGTGCAGGGCGGTTATGGCGGACGTACACGCAAGGGTGACCTCGATTATAAAGAAGAGCAGTCTAAAGCCGGTGTGCCTGTAAGTAGCGGTGACTATATAAGCCATGACGACTACGATCTGCACGAGACTTATTATCAGGGAACCGTCGGCTTTGCGCACAAGTTTAATGATAAGGGGCACGACCTCACGGGGAGTTACTACCTTAAATATGGTGGCGATGCCATGGAATATTTTCAGAGCGACCTGTTCAACTACCAGGGCGAACGTCAGCAGGGGCACAGAGCATGGGAAGACGAACACCGATGGACAATGCGAGGAAACCTCGATTACATATTCCCATACCGCGAAACGGGGCGTATCGAAGGCGGTTATCAATATTTCTCCTATCTCGAAGACGGTGATTACAGCATGCAGTTCTGGAATCCCGAAAAAAAGGAATTTTACTGGCGCGATGATATTTACAATACATTCTATTTCAAATACGGTATACATTCCATCTATGCCATAGTGGCCGACAGTTACCGCAATTTCGATTTCCAGTTGGGGCTTCGCGGCGAACATACCCACCGTGTGCTTCGCAGTTCGAAGGAATGGGCTAACCGTACATATGACAAATTCGAATTTTTCCTGTCGGCACACCTCGGCTACAACCTGCCGGGAGGCGATAAGATACTGGCTTCTTATTCGCGGCGCATCACCCGCCCCGAATTGTTTTTCATGGAGCCGTACATTACATACCGCGACTATTATTCTGCCGAAATAGGCAATCCCGATATCCGTAACGAATACATCAACTCATACGAACTGAACTATAAGAAGAATATTGGTGAACACGCGCTTTCGGCATCAGTATTTCATCGTAGCCGCAAGGATAAGATAGAACGCTTGCGTGTACCGTATGAAGCCGGTGTGACACTGGATTCGATGGCAAACGTAGGGCACGATTATTCGACAGGCCTTGAGATCAGCGCGCAGATACAGGCTACACGCAAGTGGAATATCAACCTGAACGGCAGCTACTATCATTACAAGATAGAGAATGAATATAAGACCGAAAGTGGTGACGAAACCAGTAATAATTACGAGATAACACTCAATAACTCATACGATGCCGGAAAAACCACCCGTGTGCAACTCGATGGCAATTTTGTAGGCCCGTCTGTAACTACACAGGGGAAGACTGATGCTTTCTGGTATGTGAATCTGGCGGTGCGCCAGCAGTTGCTCAGCAGAAAACTGAATGCCACCCTGTCTTTCCGCGATGTGTTCAACTCGGCACGCTATGTTAGTAATATAAATACAGCAAACCTGAAATCGGTGACGCATATAAGACCCAATTATCCGTTAATTACGTTAAGCCTGAGTTATACATTCAATAACTTCAAGGCGAAGGGTTCCCAAAACAAGGAAAATCACGACTTATTTGAAGGAACAAATCATTAATTTATTATTTGTTAAGTGTGTAGTGTCGGTGTAGGATTTCCATGCCGGCACTATTTTTTGTGGGAATATATCAGTGTAATTGTGTCTGCTTGAAAATTTAGGTAAGGAAGGATGCTTAGAGTTAACTGTCTCTAAACATTCTTCCTCGTTTATAATGATTACTGTTTAAATTTCAATTTTTCATATTTTTTATTGATCTCTTTATAGTCAATTAATGGAATTGAGGTGCTTTTCTTACTTGTATTCATATATGTGTGATCTTTAGGCGGATAGTAAAAAGCAGTACTAAATATAACGGAATTGTCTATTAAATTTACATTTTCATATACCTCAAAAATAGGATAGCGATATCCCTTAGCATACCAGCGATATATTGTCATTACCTTGTCTGAATCAATACTTGGCGATATACCATCACTTATCAATTGGCTGTTCTTGGTTCTTATAACATTATTTACAATCCCATCGGGAAATTTTACCGAACCATAGCCATCAGCCTTCATTTCCATATTACCTTGGGTATACCCCCATACTGTACCTGAGTATAGATAGGATGATTTATAATCATATTTATACGAATTATTGTAATAAGTAGGGTATTGAGCTGATATCATCCGGGGATTATAATCTAAAACTACGGATGGGTTTTCATGGCCATAAGCCTGTAGTTGATTGTTCTTTACCTGAAAATAATACATTGTATTATGCTCTGTGCATACGATCAGGCTATTTGGCTCTGTGGTTGCTATATCGAAGTAAGTCCTTCCCAAGATATAACTATTGCTTTGTAGTTCAATGGGAGGTAATGAATATGATACAGTATAATTATCATTTATAATGTTTAGTTTGCTAAAGTCCCATACTACGTTTTCTCCGGCGGGACCCGGATTTACATATTCCACTTGCTTTTTAATGAGTTCGTCTCCTGTACGAAAACCATTATCTAGCAGGTTAAATTGATAAGACTCGTTCGTTACAGGTATTTTTTTTGATTGCTTTATCAGTATTTTTATTGAAACACTACCAGCCGAGATGGTAACTTCGGTACTTCTGTCCGATTGAGATTCATTGTCTAACGGATAGATTACCAATGATTCGTTTTGTATTCCTTCCTTTTTATTTGTTATGCACCAGCTTGCTCCGGATACTACTTTCCACGATGTGTTTGATTCTATATTTATCATTTTGGAACCATCTTTGCTATAAAATTCCAGTACGGGACTAGATACTATCAATGCATAGACCATACCTTCTTGTTTGAGCTTTAATTGCTGGCTTTTACTTCCTGCTTTTACTGTTATAACAGCCTCCTTTACTGTTTCGTCCAGATTTATCTTTATAGTTTTATTGTCCGATCCTTCTGTCGCATCCAATGTACACCAAACAGGAATGTCGGATATAGTCCACAATTCATTTGATTGTATATCGAACGTCTTCTCTTCTCCATCAGCCACAAAGCTGATTTCGCCAACGGAGAGAGTCAACGAAACATTTTTAGGATTTTGTTTTAGTGTTATCTCTTTTACTTTATCACCCGCTTTTATAGTTACTACTGCTTTTCTTTCCGATTCGTTTGGATTAGCAGTTACTTTGACTGTAATCTTCCCACTGCTCTGACCTTGTTGTGTCGAAAATGTACACCAATCAGGTATATCCGAAATAACCCAAGAATCGTTCGAACTGATGGCAAATGATTTTTCGTCTTCATTTGCCGAAAAAGAGAGGATATCTACAGATAAACCGAGTGTTATTTCCTTTTTTTCATCATCAGACGAGCATCCTAATACAAAGATTAGTATTAGTAACAGTGGGAGAATTTTTCTCATGGCATTTATTATTTTTTAGATTAAGATAATTTTGCACAAATGTATAATTATTTTAACAGTTATCTGGTGGTAATTTTGATATTATTCTCCATCCTCTTCAAAAAATCATCCTTTTTTAATCCCGCTTTTATTTCTGGCGAATACAGCATCCTTATCACTGTCTTTTCCTGTTCTGAAATATAATAAGGCACTCCCTGAAAACGCAGCCAGCCGCCGTATGCGCTGTAATGCTGCGGGATGGCCGAACGGCCTATAGTGAGGTAGTATTCATAAAGCATCATCGGGTGTTCAAGTCCCAGCATATGCTCAAATTCATGCATCAGGGTTTGTGTGCCCGATTCACGCCCGTCGTATATATGGGCAAAGTTAATTTCCCATGCATGGTCTATAGCCTCGTTTATGCGGGCTATGCCGTTGACAAATATCGGTTTCTGCCTCGGCTTGTTTGCCGGAGCCGACTTCACATTCTTGTATACGATAACATTTCCGTTATCCGGTACACGTTCTATCCTTAATGGAACTATCAGCGGGCGGAGTAGGGTTATAACGGAATCTACTTCGGCTATAACGTTTTTATCCAGTTTGCCGGTGTCTTCTATTTCCACCCGTATATCTGTATTCCATTTGCGGATACGCTCCCCGGCCCGGTTGAAGGCAATGTCGCAAAACAAATCGAGTTCTTCGTCCGTAAAACCAATTTTACAGAATTTGTCCGCATCAAAATCCTGTATCTTTTCGTCTTCCGACTTTCTGTAGAAATGCGCTGCCGTGCCCCATGCCGTAAGCAAAAGAAGCGAGATAAGAATGATGTATCTGACAATTTTCGAGCGCATTTAATGTGAGTGTAATTTATTGATTTTTTAATCTTTAAACCCAACTTGTTTTTTTTCCTCTTCAGGATAGATGATAATGCGAGGGCGCTTGTTCACATCCGGAATCATCAGTTTACGCTCTGCATCTGTAAATCCCATCTTTTGTGCGAAAGTTTCCACATGAAGTCCCGATCTTATTTCGGACGAATACAGCATTTTTATCACCATCTTTTCTTCCTTCGATATATAGAAAGGTTCCTTCATCATATTTCGTATTTCGTCCTGTGAACGGAAGAATTGTGGGATCACAGATCTGCCTATGGTTACATAATAGGGATATAACTTGATAGGATGGTCCAGCCCCAACGCATGCTGAAATTCATGCATAAGTGTTTGTGAACTAGCATGGCAGCCATCGTAGATCATAGCAAAATTGATACTCCACGAGTAGGAAGATCTGCGGTTTACCTTCGACATCCCGTTCAGGCAGATAGATTGCGGCAACTTATTTGATACCACTTCCGGCACACGCCTGTATACGTGCAGGTTACCACCATTTGTTACACGTTCCATCTTTACCGGGGCTATCAGTGGCGCAAGGATGGCAATGACAGAATCCACCTCGTCTATCGATTGTTGGCTAAGTTCGCCGATATTCTTTATTTCCACCTTTATATCCCTGTCCCATTTGCGTATCCGGGAGTTTTCGAACATGAATGCCACATCGCAGAACAGGCTGAGTTCGTCTTCATTATATCCGGTTTCTCTGAATTTGTCTGCATTGAACCGACGGGTTTCCTTTACTGCGGCATTTTCGTATACGAACGATACCAATCCTGTCGTTGTGGATAGGATAATCAAGGAGAATATGGTATATTTAGCATACTTCACCATGTTTTTCGGTATTATGTAGATTCATATAAATGCGCTGTCAAAAACGTCCGACGCACATCCCCCTTTACTACAAATATATTAATTTATATTTGTTTGATATTATATAGAGTGTTTTTTTGAGGGAATTCCATAAATAAGTAATAAAAAAAGAAGAAAAAGAATCACATTTTTATTAATGGGAAGAAAATGAGTGTGATATGGTGGTATAAAATACGAAGTGTATAAGGATGGATTAGATCTTACATGAATGAGTAGGTGAAATGTATCAAAACATGAATAACTGTCACTGCAGCAAAGAACTGAGCGGGTTATAATCTCATACTTTGTCATTTTTATCTTTTGCAATCCTTTCTGGTACTATTAAATATGAGCTTCTCTGTCCGGGAAAATAGGGGCAAAAATAAAAATGTCAATAAGTATTAATAACGACTATGAAAAAATTAATGATTTTTATTTATCATTTCAGCTTTTTATGCCGGTTTTGTTGAGTTTGTGAGTCATTCGATATCTACAATATCGACTAGCTTTACATCGAGTGCCTGACAAATTTTGTATAGTGTCCCAAGGGTTGGATTAGTGCGTCCTTTCTCTATCCTTATGAGGTTATT
The DNA here is from genome assembly GCF_015234155.1 of Dysgonomonas sp. GY75. Taxonomy (NCBI): domain Bacteria; kingdom Pseudomonadati; phylum Bacteroidota; class Bacteroidia; order Bacteroidales; family Dysgonomonadaceae; genus Dysgonomonas; species Dysgonomonas sp. GY75. The sequence goes on along the minus strand of NZ_JADCLQ010000003.1, from coordinate 37,907 downwards.
ATATTCTATATCAAGTTTATCAGCCAAATCCATCATGCTCAAATCTCTACTTTCTCTTATTTCTCTAATCTTCAGACCTACTTTTTTAACTAAAGTTTCTTTATCCATGAATTTCTATCATTAATGATTGTTCATTAAAGAAAATTGATTATGTTTGTATCACAACAATCATATATGATAGTTTATGTTAAACCTTATTTTGTTGAAAATCAGATTTAACACATTATACCTTAATGTTTAACAGATTTATAAAAAGGAGGAAAGTATGAAAACATGAAACCATGGATTACACCCTACGTATGCAAGGATAATGCCCGGATCCACAGTGCATGCATAATCAATTTTTAACGATTTAACGCTTTATTATTAACAAATCTTATTAGAAATTAATGAAAACACATCGACAAATTAATGCCCCGAATTCAGGATTATTATGTAGGTCGTTTTCTTCTTTAGCAGTTGCCACTATAGGATTATTCCTGTTTTATACACCCGATGTGCAGGCTATTGATGAAAATACTGAGAAAAAGACTGTTTCTCATGAAATCGCCCCTTTGCAAAAGGGACAAACTATCACTATAACTGTAACAGACGCAGATGGGCCTCTCATCGGAGCCAATGTAGTGGTAAAAGGTACCACTAACGGAAATATTGCAGATGCAGATGGAAAAGTTATCTTAAATAATGTACCCGACAATGCTGTGCTGGTAATATCATTTGTAGGTTTTATCCCTAAAGAAGTTCCGGTAGGCAATCAGAAAACAATAGATGTAAGACTACTGGAAGATGCCCAGGCTCTCGAAGAAGTTGTGGTGATTGGATACGGTACACTGGATAAAAAGCAAGTAACCAGTGCCGTTACCTCCATTTCGGGAAAAGACCTGATGGTAGGAGTAGGCGGTTCCGATATATCCGCATCCTTACAAGGTAGAATCAGCGGGTTGATCATGAATAATATAGGGAGCGCCAATGCCGGTACAACATTCCAGCTGCGAGGGCTTACTTCTATCAATGCAGGTAAATCGCCACTGATCGTAATTGACGGATTCCCGGGCGGGGATATACGTTCACTTACACAAGACGACATTAAGTCGATAGACGTACTTAAAGATGCCTCTGCCGGAGCTATCTATGGTACACGCGCCACTTCGGGAGTAATATTGATTACAACCAAGAGCGGTTCGAATACCAACGGCAAGGTAAAACTGACCTATAGCAACGAACTTACTAAGAAACAGGCTTACGGGGCTCCTCAGATGCTTACCGGACGAGAATATGCCGAACATGGTATAGGCACGGATTACGGTTCGGATACAAACTGGTGGAATGAAATGATAAATGATGATAACTTCTCTCACAAGCACCATGTGGCTATAGATATGGGAACAGAAAAGGCTCAGGTATATACATCGTTCTTCTATGAAAAAAATCAGGGGATATCTTTGAGCGACGAACGCGAAGATTATGGAGGACGTTTCAATGCCAATTTCAAACTGTTTGACGACTGGCTCGAAGTACGCCCGAATGTAGATTACCGTCAGGCATGGAGAAACAATAATATTCCGGCTTTCCAGCAAGCTATGCGAAACAACCCTACACGTTCGCCTTACGACCCCGAGAGTGAAACCGGGTACAACGTATGGCTCAACGAGTCGCTGGACTATAATGTGGTAGCCGATGCCAGACTGAGCACTTACGAAGGGCTGGACAAATGGTTCAAACCGGAAGTCACCTTCAAACTGAACATAAAGCCTGTTCCGGGCTTGTCTTATTCGCAGACAATAGGTTACGAAAACCGCCAGTGGGAGTATCATTTCTACAGGTCGCGTTACCATCGCTCCGAACTGGAAGAATCGCGCAGGGGTGCTGCATATCTCAATTTCAGTAAGACCGAAAATATTACATCCGAAGGATATGCAAATTATATCAAAGAATTTAACGGAGGGCATGTGCTAAATGCTACTGCCGGTTATTCGTACTTCGAAAACAATGGTGAAGGTTTCAGTATGGAAAACTTCGACTTCGATGTGGACGGTCTCAAGTTCTGGAATATCGGAGTTGGTTCGTACCGCAGTGACGGGAAAGCGAATCTGGCCTCAAGTAAAAATATCACAGAACGCTTGTTTTCGGTGTTCGGACGTGCCAATTATTCTTTTCAGGACAAATACTTGTTGCAGGCGTCTCTTCGTCACGAAGGTTCTTCAAAGTTTGCCGCTGATAATCGCTGGGCAGATTTCTGGTCGGTATCGGCGGGATGGCGTATTTCCGCTGAAAGTTTTATGAAAAGCCTTACATGGCTCAAAGACCTTAAAGTGCGTTTCGGTTATGGAGTAACGGGTAACAACGATTTCAGCTCTTCGTATATGGCCGATATGCTTAGTTCAGATGCTTACTGGATGCTACCTGACGGAACATGGGCATATTCGTTTGGTAAGTCACAGAACGTAAATTCCAAACTGGGATGGGAAGAGAATAAAGAATGGAATATTGGTGTCGATTATTCGATATTCGGAGACCGCTTCTATGGAAAATTTGACTATTATCGCCGTAAGATAGACAATCTGATTTATAACGTGAAAGTTCCTCAGCCGCCTTTTACACAGGGTTCTCAATGGCAAAACATCGGTAGTATGGAAAGTAAAGGCTGGGAATTCGAATTCGGTGGGGATATTATCCGCTCAAAAGATTTCACCTGGACTACCAATATGAATCTCAGCCACAACTCGGGTAAGATACTCAGCTTGTGGGGTAACAATACTTATTACAACGGTAACGGATTCGTTGCTCCGGGCACACCCGGGGATGCTGCACGTATAGAAGAAGGTTCGAAAATCGGTTCATTCTACATCTGGAAATTTGCAGGGTTCGACGACGACGGAAACTTCCTTCTTTACAATAAAAACGGAGAAGTGATACCCGCTGCTCAAAAGACCGAAAATGATAAACAGTATATGGGTAATTACCTGCCTACACTGATCGTTGGCTGGCGTAATACGCTTACATATAAGAATCTGGATCTGGGTATCAGCCTGCGCAGTTGGATAGACTTCGATGTATATAACACCTTAAATATGTATTTCGGTATTCAGGGACGAGGAAATACCAACGTGCTCAAAGACGCTTACGGGAAGTTTGCCCACATTAAGGGAGAAAAACAGATTTGTGACTACTATCTCGAAGACGGTACATTCCTGAAAATCGACGCTATTACATTGGGATATACCCTGCCAATGAAAAAATACACCAAATTCGTTGACCGCATACGTGTTTACGGAACAGTGGGTAATGTTGCTACTATCACAGGCTACAGCGGTATGAATCCCGAAGTGAATATCACCAATTGGGATGGCGGTACGGAGAAGTTCTGGGATGGTAGTTTCTATCCGATGACACGTACATATACTTTTGGTCTTCAAGTGAACTTCTAAGATCGCAGACCTATCTAAGGTTCTGTTATAATCAAATATAACAGGTAGTTAGTCTGAAATAATATATCATTAAAAACTTTCTTCTTAAATACATAGGCAAGAATGAAAAAAAATAAGATAACTAAATTTATATTGTCGGGAGCCCTTTGTCTGCTCACAGTTACATCTTGCGATGTAGATCCGACTTTCTATACACAAGTAGTACCCGAAACGTTCTATACCTCGCAGGAAGCGGTATGGGAACGTTTCAACCGCCCTTTCACTCACTGGCGCTGGTATGTAGCCAATGACGCTCCACGCTGGATGTTGCAGGAACTTGGTACAGACGAATTTTGTCAGCCTACCAGAGGTAGCGACTGGTTCGACGGCGCTAATTATCAGAAATTCCATCACCATGAATATACCGAAGATATGATTTTCGTCGAAACAGGATGGACAAACTTTGCCATGGGAGTAGCCCTTGCCTGGGATGCACTCGAAGACCTCGAAAAAGTAGACTTCGATGCCCTGGGTTTTCCACAGGGAACACGTGAATCGATGCTGAATCAGCAAAAAGCACTGGTAGCATCTTTGTACCTTGACGGGCTCGACTTTTTCGGAGGGGTAGCTCTATATACTACAACCCAGAGTGAGGTGAAGGGGCGTTCGACCGATAAGGAAACGTTCGATTTTATCGAAAACCTGCTCAAAGAAGCCATCCCTAACCTTCCATTAAAAGAAGAACTGGGTGGGCTGGAAAACGGCAGTATCAACAGGGCCGCAGGAGCCGCTCTTCTGGCACGCCTCTACTTCAATGCCAAATCGTATATCGGTACGGAAATGTATGCAGAGGCCGGACAGATATGTCAGGATATTATCAGTGGCGTATACGGCAAATATGAACTGGATGCGGATTGGACAAATATTTTCGGCTTCGATAATGAAACAAGTACCGAAATAATATGGTCGGTACCTAGCCAGAATGCCAAGCTGGAAACAGATGGTATGTACTGGGACCGTATGGTTCCTTACAACTACAGGAACTATCTGGGAGGATTGGAAGGTTCGGGTTCCAACAATGGTATCGGGCTGATTCCGAGCCTCGACCCGCTGGGCAATAAATATCCTTATAAACTGGGCGGTGCTTATTCCAAGTTCCACGATAACGATATACGCAAACAACCATACGTATATGAGAACAATGGCAAATATCGTGGAATGTTTATCGTAGGTAAACTGATTAATCCTACCAATCCCGATTGGGTTTGTACAGGTAGCCGTGAGTATAACGGGCAGATAATAACAGTCGTAGACCAGGTATCGTATTTTGCCAAATTAGGTTCGGCCGAATATCCTACGTTGGCATCACTGCCATCTACTATTGCCACGGCTGAGGAGTCATCCTGCGTACGTGTTACCAAACGCAGTCCTCGTCCAAATCAGAGCGAAAAGAACCGTAAATTTGACCCCGATGTTCCAATTATCCGTTTAGCTGAAATTTATTATACATTGGCTGAATGCAAGATGCGTGCAGGGCAAACAGGAGAAGCGGCACAATTGATTAATACCGTGCGCAAACGCTATTTCGCAAACGGAAACGACCCTGACCCTGTTACGGCTTCCAATCTTGACAAATACCGTATGCTGGACGAATGGTTACGCGAATTTTTGGGCGAAGGCCGCCGCCGCACCGATCTGGTACGCTGGGATGCTTATGTAACAGAAGACTGGTGGGATCATAAAGCGACTAACAATCCAAATCTGAACCGTTTTCCGATACATTACAGCCTGATAGGGGCTAACAACTTACTGGAACAGAATCCGGGATATTAAGAATGAGCAGATTGTTTGGTATATAAATGCCCGTTTACTGTTTAGGTATAGGCTTTAAACAGTAGAATTTGAAAGAGGCTGCCCGAAACGGACAGCCTCTTGTTTGTTTTATATAATATACTTTTTTTTAAGGCAGGTAATATTTAAAAACCACCCCGATAATAATAGCCACAGAAAAACTCGAAAGCGTTCCTATCATTACATATTCTGTCATTTTTATTTCCTGTAACTCTTTCAGGTCGCCATATCTGAATATCGACTTGGCTGCCAGAAGGAATCCGATGGCTTCGAAATTTCCGGTAAATATAAATGTAATTATAAGAAAGCGTTCGATGTAGCCAATCCATTTTCCGGCATCCTGTAGCCCGTTATTTCCTGTTACATTCAATTGGCTGCTCCATTTTTCGGTGAATATGCCGATAAGTATCGAAGAGGGTTGCAGTATGAGGATATATGCTATCAGGACAATCCACATCTTATTGCCCGCAAACAGGCCGGATATATATTCCCATAACGCCCCGAACTGGCCTTCACAGATAAGCCAGAGCAATATCAGAACAATAATGTGTAACAGTTGGTCTATCAGGAATGGTTGCAGTCCATCTTTTTTCCGCTTATACAGGAAATCTATCGCAAAATGGGAGACCAGTATCCCTGCGGGAATATACCAGCTTAACCATGCCCCTGCTATAATGTACGCCGCGATAGCATGTATAAGGCTGTGCATTATATTTGCTTTCAGACTTATCTGTATATCATCACTCTTTTTCCTGTCTACCAGTGATCCGGGCTGAAACAGGAAGTCACAGAGGAAATGTGTGCAAAGTAACCTGAGTAAAATATTGATTTCCATCTTTCTTAAGATTTTTGTTTTTCCAAATCCGATACCTTCCTTCTGAACCGGTTTGCATATTTGATTATATTACCGGCTTTCGCATTTAATAGTAATTTGCTGATAGTCTGTTGCGTTTTTCCTGTTATTTCTGCAAGGTCTTTTTGAGACGTATGTTCCGCCATCATAAGGGGATATACAACCGAAGCCTGTGCCTGTGTCCAGCCGGATACGATGTCATCGGCGAAGGTTGTGCTGACATTCAGTTCATCATTGAAGTCATTGTCAGGTGTAATAATACACATACGACTGTTCTTATCCAGCATATCAAATGCCTGGCCCGACAACCGGAAGGCTTCTCCATCCGATTCCACGACACTGTCTGTTATAAACTCGCCTTTTCCTATGCCTAAGCCCATACGCGCATCCCAGCGGAGATTGGCACCCGAATTCGCTGTCAGGGCAGCCCTTAATGCTATGGCTGTCCATACGGTAGCTTTGGCATTATCGGTAATTATCTGGAAGCTATCGCCCCTGTATATCTCTATTCTGGCATTAGCTATTGCTAAAGTGTTGACATTAGAAATAGTGTTATGCAATATATCCAGTAGCCTGTCCCTGTTTCCGGAACTCAGTATTTCGGTAGAATCTACTATGTCGCCTGTTATTACTCCTATCCAACTCATTGCTCTTATTGTTTTATACAAAGATACTATTTTTTTATTTTACTTACAGCCTTTTTAGGTTGTTTTTTGTTAATACAGTCAATATTGGCTGTTTTTCGTTAATACAGCTTGTTTTGGCTGTTGTTTTGACGTGATAAGAATAAATATTTTTTGTGATTAGATCAAAATGTTAATTTTTTTCATTTACCTGCATTTTTCCCCAATCCGATTATCTATACCCTAAAAAGCAGATAATCTATGAACTTACCTATCTACAACTGTATTATTGACGATAACGAAGACGATGTAACCGGCATCTGTGCCATATCTTTTGTCGATTGTCCGGCCAATGAGGTCGATTTCGTGGCATTGCAAAAAAACAGCGAACATATTCTTCTCAATCGCGATACGAAAAAACGCATACTCACAGGCGTAGTACTGAAACCCGAACAACTGATTTATCGCCACAGTGAAGAACTGGGCGACTATTACATCAAGTTTTCGGCCGAACAAATAGAGAAAATAGCACAGAAAATGATGCGTACCGGTGTGGCGCTCCACAATACCACACACCAGCATCAGACACCGCTCTCGGGCAATTATCTCACCGAACTGTGGATAGTGGCAGACCCGCGGACAGACAAATCAAAAGCATTAGGATTTGAAGACCTTCCCAAAGGGACCTTGATGTGCAGCTACAAGGTCGAGAATGAAAGATACTGGAACACAGAGGTGATGACCGGCCACGTCAAGGGCTTCTCTTTGGAAGGTTTCTTCAATCAACAACCGGATATTTCCAAAATTAAAAATCAAATGAATGTAAACATGAACAAAAAGAGACCGAAACAAACATTACTCGGCCGCATTGCACGCATGTTGCTTGACATCGAAGCCGTAGAAAAGGCGGATGTGACGGCTAGCGGTACGCCTTATGTAGTCTTTGTGCTGGCCGACGGCAAGGAAGCCTATGTGGACGAAGACGGATTTGCCACGCTCGACGGAGAACAGATGCCGGCCGGAGAGCATCAGCTTGCAAATGGCAATTTGCTGGTAATAGACGAGCAGGGACAATTCACAGAGACGCGCGAAGCATCGGAAGACAAAACCAAACCCGAAGAGACGAAAGCTCCGCAAACATTGAAACGCAGTAAGGCACGGCACAAACTAGCCACTTTCGAACCTAAAACAGCCGAAGCACTGAAAGCTAAGATTGCCGAAATGCAGCAAACTATCGACCAGTTGACTAAAACATTGGAAGACGCACAGTCGATGCTCGAATCCACAAAAGGGCAGGTAGAAGAGATGCGCAAAAAAACTCCATCGGCACATCCTGCCGTTCAACTGTCGCACACAACTAAAAATGCCGGGGATATGACTACGGCCGAACGCATGGCAGCAGCTTTGAATCAGACAATAAACAGAAAGAAGTAATTAATTAACAAATTCGAAAATTAGCAGATTCGGAAATGGCGAAAACACATTTGCTAATATGCTAATATTCACATTAACAAATTGAAAATATGGCAAACATGTATGACATCTCATCACTGAATTATCAGCCGTCTACTAATATGGACTGGTTTAATTATTAATGCCAATCAGTAGTTAAAGTAACTATTGTAGTATAATATTGTTCTATTATTTTCTGCTTCACTACGTTTCGCTGAAACGTTCATTTTGGCATTGCCCAAAACGAACCAAAAGGCTAGCGCTCCTGTTGAGTCGCCTACGCTCCTCGATTTTCAATTCCTCGGGTACCCAAAACCGTTTTGCCGTCTGAATCAAACACACGGGCTATCGCCCCGTTTGATTCTACCCCGCCTGCAACGGATTGGGTACCCCGCCTGCGTCACTAATGCGCAAGGGCTGACGCACGTGGGGCTAAAGCCTGAAAAGACACAGTCCTGTCGCCGCATCGCGGTAACGGCCTCGTCCCACAGGCGGGGTCCCCAATCCGCAAAGCGGAGGTGTAGGGCAAAATACGGTAGTTGCTATACCCGGCTGATAATCCGGCTAAATATAATTCCGTATTATTTTGCCCCACCGAAGCTGCGGTTTTGGGGACCCGGGGGATGCAGCCTTGATTTTTTGTTTCGTTTTGCATCAAGGCAAAATGAAAAACAAGCCGGATGGCGCGTTAGAAAAAATAGAACATTAAGTAATGTATTCGGCAACAGGCGTATGGCTTTTGCCGAAGTGATGGATGCCGCCGAGAAACACGGCAAACTACTCATCATATCCACCAATCTCCCGGTAGACGACATCCGCAAACGATACGGCGACCGTGTGCTGGACAGGATAAAATCGACCACAACGCGGATATTGTTTGAAGGGGAAAGCCTTAGGCAGTGAACAGTTAGCAGTCAACAATTCATAACTCATAACTACTATAAATATGAAACTAGGAAACAGCAACGGAAACAACACAGGTAAGAAATACTTTATCCGCGGACGCGACGACCGGGACGAGCCACAACCCGCGCATCGTAAGAAAGCCGACGAGTTTAACGGATGGTTCACCGAGAATCACCAATCTCTGGCCAACTTCCTGATAGGCAAATATGCCTACAACGAGGATGTGTTTTATACCACTTATATGCGCATTAGCGAAAAGATTCTCTATTCGGGCATGATCGTAAAAGACTATAAGGCGTATTTCCACCGGTCTTATTTTACCAACTATATACAGGACAGCGAAAAGGAAAGCCGCTATGTAGCAATACCTGTGCACCATCACCTCGAAGCGCACCATTCCAATCCTCACGAGCATGAGCATATGCAGACGAAACTGGAGGATGATATATTCGATTATGTATATCGCCGCTATGACTTGCGTGAGTTTGAACTTTTCAAAATGTACATAACCCTCAAGCCGGCGGTCAATTACCATACGCTGGCCGCTATCACGCATGTGCAGGCGCATAAGATACAACGCATCGTATCCAGGATTCTGACCGATATACGCAGCAATAAAGTATTGGTGGGCAGGTACAGGGAGGTAAGGTAATTTATTTTTAATTAGCAGATTAGCAAAAATAAAATGAATATATCTATCCGGTAATTTGCTAATCTGCGAATTTGCTAATATACTAATTAAAAGAAGAATGTTTATAATCCGTGAAATCAGAATAACAGGCATCACCCGCCTGAAAGTAAATATAGAGACAGGCGATATCGAAAATATCCGCAACGAATGCGCCCGTACCTATAAAGTGAATAAAAGCAAGGTGAAATTTGTATATGACGAAAAAGATGATATATAAAATTAGGGCAAACGCATCAAAATACCTAAAGTTGTTTTCAGTCTCCTGTAGGGGCGTATTGCATACGCCTAATTGTGATATTTTGTTATGCGGGCGTATGCAATACGCCCCTACAGGCCTTCGATAGAAGTTGAACAATTTGATGCGTTTGCCCTAATATAAAATAGCAGGGGCGAACACACTCATTCGCCCCTGCTTATAATATAACCGGATATGCCTATGTCATTTTACCGTGTATTTATACCATTATATTGAGCCTGTTTGATAGCCCATGCCAAAGCATTTGCCATAAGACGGGCATTTTCCACGTTTCCTCCTGTCCATCCGGTGCGTGTCATAGGTTTGAAACTGGTATCGATAGCAAGGGGATATGTAGAAGCTGATCCTCCTGCGCCTGCGCCTGTAGCTCCATTATGGTTAGCTGCAAATCCACCCTCACTGATGAAAAGGAGATTATACCTTTTGTGTCTCAGTATCATTGGTGTGCCACTGCTATTTCTGGATAAGACAACGATCTCATCATCGTCGGGCAAACCTTGCGCGCCGGATGCACCATAACTGTCATTACCCCATAAGAGACCGCGTATATCGCCAAACGGGCCATTAACAATCTCGTCATTTACAAAATTCAGCGTCATCACATTCGTTGTTGTCCAGTCTGCCGTAATTGTATAGCCCGGATACAGAGCTTCAAAAAAGGCTTTCACCATTGCCTGACGCTCACATACAAAGATAAGTACCCCGCCTTTTTTCAAATAGTCGACCAGATTGGTGGCCATTGCTGATTTATCGGTAACATCAAGGTCAAACCCTGTAATGACGATATCAGGTTTAGTATCCAGATAACTCTTAACTGTAGCAGTATTATAGGCGGAAGATCCGCTCACAACGTTGTAAGGATAAAATGTTTGGGAAGATGAATAAGGTACTATTTTAACAGTACTGCTTTCCGTATTTCCAAAATTAACAGAAGCGTCCATCATCTTTCTCAGCCCCGACCCCGACTGGCCCAGATATCCCGCTGTATTCTCATAGTATCCGAACGCAAACACCGATTTTGTAGGGTAGCTGACTACCACAGTAGCTTTACAGGTAGAAACATCCGATGAACTGTTGGATGTGATCGTCATCACCTTATTCTCCACGCTGGTGGGTGTGCCGTAGCCCTGCAATTTCACAGTCTGGCTGGCAGTGTTCAGCATTCCTGACCCTTTGAAATAAATACCGTCCACGGTGTTTGTCTCTATCACATAAGTAGCCCCATATGGCGCTGTTACATTCAATGTCACTTCTATATAATTTTCATCCGGGTCCAGTTCCTTGTTTAACTGATACACACCTCTCACTTTGGTTGCGCTACAAGACATATAGTAAACAGGCTTCACCGAGGAGTCTTCCACCTTTATGTATAACGGGTCGCAGGCGTCCATCGCCTTGTTGTTGAATGTCACTTTTATCTGATCACCGTTTCCTCCGGTCGGTGTATAGTCCAGAGGTGTCCCTGCACCGGGTATGGAAACGAAGTAATAACCGGGAGTTAAGAAAACGCCCGAAGCCGTGAAATAATAACCGTTGTCCGGATCGGGCATTGCTGTTATAGTATATGCTCCGGCCTTTGTCACATGCAATGGTATTGTCATATAATTCCCTGCATTTAAGGATACGTCGTTTTTATATATTCCGAAGAATTTCAGGGAATCGCAATTGCCAAGAGTTGCGATAGCATTGCCCATCTTGGACTGGAAGCAGTTCCACTGTTCTCCGTCCCATTGGTTAAGCCCCTGACAGAGTTCCTTGTCGTCATCTTCTACAAGATTGTACACGATAAGTCCTGTATGCGCCTTATCCAATGTCAGCTTATTAGCTGTATAATCGGTGCTGGGGCCGGAAGCAGGATTGTCAGGATCTGCGAGGAACATCGGGTAAAGTTCCTTTTTCTCCGAAAGAGTTACACGGGGGAGTGCCAGCCCTTTGCGGGCATTCAGTGTACTGTCAGTTACATTGTCCTTGTCTTTTAGTTGCAGCAAGGCTCCTGAGAGTGGCTCTTCATTTGTGCCTACGGTTACCTGTGCAGGCAGGGCCATACTTATACTTAATATTGCTATCAGCAATATCAGTATTTTAAAAATAGCTCCATTTCGATGTTTTTGTCTAAAGTTTGCTTGAATCATGTAGTTTTTCGTTTTAGTTCAAAAAAAATAAATTACTTGTCTTTGTCTGTTATAATTTGTCATTCATCATCTCTTCTGTAATCATCATTGCGCAAAAGTTTCAATACCCCATATCCCTGCCCGATACTTTCCCAAGCCGCGACCAGGAGCGAGGGAGAAAAGATTTTTCCTAAAGACAACAAGAATCTCCCTATCTGTGAGGTATTGAAGCTTTTGCTTAAGATGAGTGTATGTTATAGTCCCCAAAATGGCCCGGCAGGACATGAAAATATTCGCATCTGCGAAGGTGTGAGGCCTGAACTTGTATTTATATATGGAAAATAATATATCGCGCGCGCATGTGCCCGCAATCATAATGGTGTGGCTTATATAGGTACATGTGTTTTTTACACTCCCCGGGATAAGGAATGTAAAGTATATTATAAAATGAAGAAATAAAGGTAAGGTGTTAAGTGTGGTTAGAAATTCTCTCTCTCTCTCTCTCTCTCTCTCTCTCTCTCTCTCTCTCTCTCTCTCTCTCTCTCTCTAGCAAAATAAGGCTAACCTCCAAATTTTCAACAGAAAAAATGAGGTTCTTTTTTGCAAAAAAATCCATGAAAAGCAGTCTTAACCACATGTCGTATGTACTATTGTCTTTATTGTCTTTCTCTAAAAATTGCCATGTCCTTAATAGAACAGTCCAAAATTAACAATTATTTTTTATAAACAAAGTAAATCATTAAGATATTTTACTTTTAATATGGTTCGGCTCATTAGCGGGTATCGTATATAACGGTTTGTAATTTAAATATTTAATGATTTATATCTGATACCTAAGATATTTAAATGTTAAAGATTCACCTAGATAAACACAATTTTAAGAGCGGCTGTATTGTTTCGGTTTCATCCCCATATGTTCATTAAAAACTCTCGAAAAATGGCTTAGATTGGTGAATTCCAGTCGGTAACCGACATCAGATGCAGATAATTTTTCTTCTTTTAACAAACGGAAATATCTGATAAGTGGCGCAAACCATCAAAAATATTATTTTTCATTCCTTTCTAAAATATTCTTTCCCCTCACTCGTCTCCATTAATAGAGAGCTCTTTATTAAAAAACAGATTATAAAATAAAAAACAAATAAAATTATGATGACAAGAGGTTTTGGAATGGGATTCTTCGGAAGAAACCCTTTCGACAACGAATCAAGAAAAAAGTTTAAAGAAGAATGGTCTAAAATGACCGATAGTGAAAAACTTGAGTTTATGAACAAACGTATGGAGTGCCTCGACAAGCATGAAGACCACTTTTCGGTGGAGGCGATAGATGCCCGCTGCGAAAAATGGATGAGCATGTCGGCTGAAGAAAAACAGGTATTCGTTGACGAAAAGAAAAAAGCGTTCGAAAGCAGGATGCATGGAATGCACGGAGGCTTTGGTTTCGGACATTAAAAGAAGAAGCAACAAAAAAGCCTGACTAAGCATTTAGTCAGGCTTTCGTTAGTTATATATAATCAAGCTGTGAGGCTTCTGTGTTCTCTGTGCAATGCCTGCAACTCACTGGACATCACCTCCAGTTCTTCCAGCAATATATCCATATCTTCGCGGGAGATATTGCGGTACGAATCTTCAAATCGCTTTCTTGCCATATGAATTTCATTAATCAGTTCTTCGTGGCGGTTCATGGTGGTATTTTTTAAGTGTTGTTAATTTAGTTTTTATAGCTGAAATAAACAATATTTCCTCATATTGCTATGCAAAGATAGCAATTATTGCAATCTGTACATTACAATATGGTGATTTTTTGAATATGTTTTTTAGCATGTTTTTCGCAATTATTTGATATATAGCCGTTTATTGTTTCTGGATAATTAAAAAGTTTTATTTCAGATAATTCACCATTTTAGGTTATGCGATAGGATAGGGGAGCTTATCTGCCGAGCCATTAAATGTTTGCCACAGAATACAATATTCACTATAAATAAAATCCTTCGCTGATATTATATCTTCCTTTTCCCGGTACTTTTTACTTTGATCGCTTTACCTGAAACCAAATCCTTTCCTCCTTGCAGAAAGAGGTCGCCGCACGTCACTAAACCGGCGCTGTATATATGAGATAACCTATTCTTTTCTATCTTTACAACAAAAAACAAACAAGGCTTCAGTTTTTGGGATTAATATAATCAATTAACAGGGGCTATTAATTGCTGAATAAAAGATGGAACTCCGGACAGTAAACGTCACACGATATATCACCCCCTTGCGTGAAGGTGGTTCATTGCCCGCTTTGGCCGAGGCCGATGATGGATTCAAGTATGTAGTCAAATTCCGCGGCTCGGGGCATGGCACAAAGATGCTTGTGAGTGAACTCATAGGCGGACTGGTTGCACAGGCTCTCGGGTTCCGTGTGCCTGAGATGGTATTTATCTATCTCGACGAGGCTTTTGGCCGCAGCGAGGGCGATGAAGAAATACAAGACCTGCTGAAGGGCAGCCAGGGGCTGAATATGGGATTGCACTTCCTTTCCGGAGCATTGACATTCGACCCGGTAGTAACACGCATAGACGACACTACCGCATCGCAGATACTATGGATGGATGCCTTACTTACCAATGTAGACCGCACCGCCCGCAATACCAATATGCTGATGTGGCACAAGGAGCTGTGGCTGATAGACCACGGTGCATCACTCTACTTTCATCATTCGTGGACAGGGTGGGAAAAATATGCACTGAGCCCTTTCACTCAGGCCAAAGACCATGTATTGTTACCCTATGCCAGTCGTCTTGACGAAGCAGATGCAGCGTTTAAGAAAGTACTTACACCGGAGAAGGTGGCCGAAATAGTAAGCGTATTGCCCGATGATTGGCTGCACTGGGGAGGAAGTGACGAGTCGCCACGGGATATACGGCAGGTGTATAACGATTTCCTGAATGAGAGAATAAAGAATTCAGCAATATTTATAAAAGAAGCACAGCATGCAAGGGAAGCACTTATATGAATACGCCGTCATCCGTGTTGTACCTAGGGTGGAGCGCGAAGAATTTATAAATGTGGGCATTATTATGTACAGCAAGCGGGAGAAATTCCTGAAAGCCCGCTATTATGTAGATGAAAACAAACTTCGCCTGTTCACATCGGAACTGGATACGGACTCGATACAGGAGAACCTGAAGGCATTTGACAAAATATGCGCTGCCGCCGGGGACGGAGGCTATGTGGCTTCGCTGGATATAACAGAGCGCTACCGCTGGCTGACGGCCGTGCGGAGTACATCTATACAGACATCGCGCTCCAACAGGGGCTTTTCGGATGATTTGGACAAGACGTTCGAAAAGTTGTTTACAGAGTTGGTGATGTAGCAGCCAGCGTTCTCAAGCAGCGTCTAAATCTCCCGTATCACCCTGCACGGATTGCCTACGGCGAGTACATTGGACGGAATATCTTTTGATACTATGCTTCCCGCGCCTATCACCGTGTTGTCGCCGATAGTAACTCCGGGGAGGATATGCACGCCCGCACCTATCCATACATTATCGCCGATGGTAACAGGATAAGCATATTCAAGCCCGCTGATGCGCTGCTCCACATCGAAGGGATGTCCGGCAGTATAGATACCTACGCCGGGGGCTATGAATACATTGCTGCCGATGGTGACCTTTGCCCCGTCGAGGACTACGAAATTCATGTTGGCAAAGAAGTTTTCACCTATCTTGATATTGTAGCCGTAATCGCAAAAGAAAGGAGGTTCGAATATGAAGTTCTCGCCTGTTTTGCCGAGAAGGCTTTTCAGCATTTGCTTTTTTTCGGTTTGCATGCCCGGGCGCAAGAGGTTGTAATCGTAAAGTATTTCTTTAGCTTTTTCTCTTGCCTGTAAAAGATCTTTATCGTTGTTGGCATCGTAAAGAAGGCCTGCGGCTGCTTTTTCTTTTTCTGTCATAAGTGTCGGTTATAGTTACAAATCCAAATATAAGGCATTTTCTCCTTATTTAAGGAATCCTGCAACTTCTGAAGTGTTAAATAGTAAAAGTGCCGACAACCACCGTTATCCGCACTTTATTTATATATAAATTCTAGACCAATCAGGCGTTTAAGAGCTTCTCGATATCGAATTTTTTCATTTGCATAAATGCATCCGTTACCCGTCCTGCTCTTAGCGGGTCTTTCATCAGGTCGGTGAGAATAGCGGGAACTATCTGCCACGAAAGGCCATATTTGTCTTTCAGCCAGCCACAGTAGCTTTCTTCACCGCCATCGGCAATAAGGGTGTCCCAGTAATAGTTTATTTCTTCCTGTGTATCGCAATATACCTGAAACGAAACCGACTCGCTGAAGCGGAACTCAGGCCCGCCATTGAGAGCTGTGAACGCCTGTCCGTTGATTTCAAATTCTACGGTAAGCACCGTACCTTCTGGCTGGTTGTGTATCTCAAACCCTTCCTTGCCGTAGTAAGTAATGTCGTTTATCTTCGAATTACTGAATACGGATACATAAAAACGGGCGGCTTCTTCGGCTTTGCCATCGAACCACAGACAGGGGATTATCTGATATTTCATGATTGTTGTTTTTTTTGTATGGCTACCGATTTGTTTGATTAATGTTCTATTATTTTCTACATTTTTTCTACGCGCAATCAAAGATTGCTTGTGTTCCTTTTGTCCAAAGCCGCAAAAGGAACCAAAAACGCTTTAGCGCCCGCTTCAAAGGCCGACCCGTAACGGACAAAAAGACGAAACGAAAAAACTCGCTCTGAATAGAGCATAATACGAATCGGTCGATAAGCTCAAACACGTTTTCGTTTTTTTTCGCCTTTTAATCCTACGGGTACCCCGTCCATGAAGCATACGGCGCAGGGCTGGCGCATTTTTAATTTATCAAAGGGCTTCGCCTCATTCGTGCGTCAGCGGACGCGCATTAGTTCCGCAGGCGGGGTACCCAATCCGTAAAGCGGAGGTGTAGAGCAAAATACGGTAGTTGCTATAACCAACTGATAATCCGGCTAAAGGTGATTCCGTATTATTTTGCTCCACCGAAGCTGCGGTTTTGGGTCGCCGAGGAATGGAGCGCTAGCCTTTTGGTTCGTTTTGGGCAATGCCAAAATGAACATTCAGAGAAAATAATAGAACTTTTCAATTAAATTATATGCTGCGCCCTTGCATAACAATTTATTTCTCGTTCAATTCCACATAATATTTGAACCTGTCGAGGATGGCCTGCCACCCGGCACGTTGCATATCTGCCGGATTCAGGGTTTCGGTGTCGAATGTCTCTGTGATCAGGGTATTATTATCCACATTGGTGAATAATATCTTTACCCTGCGTCCGTCGGCCATTGTATATATTATCTTTTCGTTTGGCACGATCTCATCGTACCGTCCTTCAAAGTCGAAACCTGCGCTGCGGTCTTTGGCTTCCATACGCCACCTGAACCACCCGCCCTGCTGAAGATCGTTGACGGCGGTAGGTGTATGCCAGTCGTCAGACGCACAGTTCCAGTTGATTATGTGTTCAGGGTCTGTCCAGTATTCCCACACGATATGGGGCGACAGGTTGACCTGAACTTTTACGGTGATTTCTTTCTTTTCGTGTTCCATCCTGTTGTTTTTTGAGGGGTTACTTCTCTGAGTGCAGTCCGAAGATATTCCCTTCGGTATCTACAGCAAGCGTAATAAAGCCATATTCCCCTATCGGGAATTTTGGTTGGTGTATCTGCCCTCCTGCAGCTACTACCCGGCTCTCTTCCACAGAGCAATCGTCGCACCCGAAATACACTACCGTGCTGTTGCCTCCGGCTTTCACGTCTTTCATCCATACCAGCGCTCCGGAAGCATTGGGGGCATCCATATCGTCTGCCATGGGAAACATTGCCATGTTGTAGTCCGTTGCGCCTTCCATCGGCATATCGGTCAATTCCTTAGCCAGTACTGTTTCATAAAATTTGCGGGCACGGGCCATATCGTCTACATAGATTTCAAACCATACTACGGGATTCGTCTTTGTTGCCATACTGATCTTGTTTTTTATTGGTAATTAAATTATTTTGATAGAAAATTCCTGAGGGATGTTCCTAATATTTCCTCCCAGCCTGCCACATAGTTTTCGCGGGAGAAGTCAGCCCCGGCATCGGCAAAGTTTTCCACACCTGTGTGCGTAAGGGTGACTTTAGTACCGTTGTCAACAGGCTGTAAATCCCATGTGACTACCGATTCGCCATTGCTCTGTGAGGGATGCGTCCATGTGTGGCTGAATCTTTTTTGCGGAACAATTTCTTTTATCACGCAACGGTGATGATAGATAACATCTTCGAAGGATACAGTAAAATTAAATTCGGCACCTTCTCTGAGTTCAAAGTCTTCGATGGTGAAATACCATTCTTCCATCTGGTTTTTATCGGTGATCGCGTTCCATACCTTCGATAAAGGCACCGGATAAATTTCTTCTGTTATTATGGGGATATTATGCATGAAACAGTGTTTTAAATTGATACTGATATATTTCTTTAAACAGAAAAGTGAATATCTGTGTTCATTCGAAAGAGTTAATATGTAGTTAGTTATTGTTGGTAAAATATAAAATGCCGGGGTTGGCATAATAAACTGCGTCAGCCGGATTCTTTTTAGCTAACGTATGAAGCGGGACATTTGGTGCCCGGCTATTGTAGTATATTTTTTTAATGCGAATCAGTAGTTTCGCTTAAACGTTCATTTTGGCATTGCCCAAAACGAACCAAAAGGCTATCGCCCCGTTTGATTCTACGCCGCCTGCAACGGATTGGGTACCCCGCCTGCGTCACTAATGCGCAAGGGCTGGCGCACGCGGGGCTAAAGCCTGAAAAATCTCTGTCTTGTCGCCGCATCGCGATTCCGGCCTCATTCCGCAGGCGGGGTACCCAATCCGTAAAGCGGAGGTGTAGGGCAAAATAGGGTAACTGCTATACACAGCTGATAATCCGGCTAGAGATGATTCCGTATTATTTTGCCCCACCGGAGCTGCGGTTTTGGGTCGCCGGAGGGATGCAGCCTTGATTTTTTGTTTCGTTTTGCATCAAGGCAAAATGAAAAACAAGACGGCAGGCGCGTTAGAAAAAAATAGAACAATTTTATACTACAATAATTATTTTAACTACTGATTGGTATTTTTACTTAATTGTTATAGGATATCTACCTGATTATTGAGGGTTTAACTTTACTCTATCACAAATACCACCGTGCCTTCCACGGGGAAGGTATCATAGATAAATTTGGCATGCGAAGTAGCATTACGCACACACATATGCGACCGTGGAGTAGTTCCCAGCGAAGCGCTGTATTCTATAAAATCTTTGCGGGGAGCATTCACCGGCACGCCGTGCAGGTATCCGCCATTGGTAAACCGGCTGGCGTAAGGAGCAAAGCCGCCTGTTTCGGTAGTGCCGTCGACAAGGAAAAACATCTTATATTTCTTCTCCTGTATGACGAACATCCCCAATGGAGTTTCCTGCTGATGGGGCGGTTTGTGCAATCCGGTAGTCACAGGATTCATGCTTCTTATCATCCACTTGTCACCCTCCTTTTGCAGCGTGACCACATTCTCATTTATGCGATCTACAAATATGGCACTGCGGAAGGCTATACTATCAGCTATTTCTTTCACATACTTACGGGGAATCAGCCATTCGCCGGGAAAGTATACGGTCTCTATTTTTTCAAACTTTGTGCTGTCTGTTCCTTTTATCAGTTTCACCAGCGAACCGTCCCTGCCGTAACGCTCGGGAACTACGGTGTCCTGAAGAGAATATAAGGGTACCGACTGGTAACGTTCTACATCGTAATTGTCGGATATACGTTTATATACGTTGCGGTGATATTCTTTTACCAGCGGGGCTTCCCCGTTGTTGTTCCTGTAATTTTGCAGAATGCCCCACGACGAATGCTCTATCTGCATGGAATCAATGGTTTTCAGCCCAGCTTTGATCTTCTCCCATTGAAACCGCCTTGTGGTATCTTTGTAGGGGTAAGTATCTTCGAGCGTGTACTTATCGTAGAGAAGTTCCTTTTCTACGGTGACTGTATCTGTTTTCTTTGTCTCATCTTTATCCTTTACAGCCACCGTATCTTGCGAGGGGGGATCTGTGGGTTGGGGATCAACATTTTTCTGCCTACACGAATTTAATATAAGAATAGTGATAACTAGGAGAGTCGTAGTTATTTTAGCCATAAACTTTTGTTTTTGTATTTATTGTGAATATCCGTTTATCCCTAAGAATACGAATGATTTCCTTCTTGTTGCTATTTTTACAATTATTTCTTCTTTATAAAAATATTAACTTTTTATTATAAAAACAAAGAAGACGCTTTATTGTTTCCCATATTTACAAAATAAGCCCGTTCTGCCGGCTTATTTAAAAAGGTTGAGATTGTATAAGTTCTTTTTTTATAAAAATGGCGGTGATATCAACCGGTAATTAAAATTTAGCATTATTCGAAAGTTTTCTATGCTTTAAACATACAGATAAAGAGATATTTACCTGTATTGTTTCCTAAAAATACCAAAAGTGAAAGAAGGATAGCTGTTATGCATGAAATAATTGAAGAATTTCGTATATTTACAGAAGTATTCTACTCCTTATTTCTATAAATATCAGCATTATGAATAAACAAAGCATTACATTTCTGTTCTTGATGTTGTTTGCTTTACAAATGGCATATTCGCAAGTACCGGCAGTGAGGGGACAGATAACTTCGACAGAAGACAAAAGGGTACTACCGGCTGTTATGATATCTAATACATCGCGACAAATAAAGAGTGTCTCGGATAGCAAAGGAAATTATACAATACGCGCCGGGATGGGCGATACACTCCGTTTCTCACTGATAGGATTTAAAATCAAACAGATAGTTGTAAGCAGTCCTGTGTGCGATATTGCCCTCGATACGGACAAACACGTTATGGGTAAGGGGACTCCCGGATCTGTTTATTCCCTTATAGAGAAACGGGAAGACAATATCTATCTGGTAGACGACAATGTGATCTCAAAAGATTCGTTGCTCAGGATAGATCCTTCTACAATAGAATCTATCAGCATACTCAAAGACGGTGATATGCACCCCATCAATAAGCCTGTGACCATAAGCATCAAGTTGAAACCCATTTACGAAGCCATCGTTATGGAATCCGGCTATGAAACATTCCTGGTCACTCAGCGGCCGAAAAATTTCTATACGGAATCGTCACTGAAGACTAAAAATGTATTCCTTGTGAATGAATGGAATTACCGCTGCGACAATCCCATGCTATACAGCCCGCTGATCTATGAAGCAAAAATAGATTACAATCCACAGAACGAATACGGGCTGGATGTGGAATACCGCTTGTACATGTTTTTCAGGTATATGGATAAAAAATACAGGCTGGGACTCGAAAACTGGTAAGTTTTGTGAAAATTTGCGACAAAATCCGTTCACAAATCAAATTATTCCTGTCTTTTTGATTGGGGTTAATGCCTTTATACTATTTTTGCGCTTAATCCGTTTCCTTAATAAAATAAAGAGAGCAAGTATATATAATGCCGGCATTAATCAAAAAACGAAACCGCTTATCAAGAGCCTGGTGTATAATTATATTGGTATTTTTGGTACTCGTGTCCCAATACGGATTTTCACAGACCGACAGTACCTATATCGGTTTCTTTGAGCAGCCTCTCTCGGTGCGTACCTACTTCATGGATAAGTTTACCGTGCTTTCGCATCAGCAGGGCGACCACGACGATGAAACCTCTTACCGCTCCAATGCTCCTTTTGGCATCGGCTTTGGCTTTTCGTACAAAAATGTCTCGCTGAGCGGTGCCTATGGCTTCGATTTCATGCGTGACAAAAAGCGGGGGAAGACCCGCTCGTTCGACTTTCAGTATCATCATTACGGGCGGAAGTTTGTTTACGATATATTTTTCCAGAACTATAAAGGCTTATATACCGAACCCGAAAACGATAGATATGAATTGTATCCCGATATAAAGCTGAAGCAATACGGAGTATATGGGCAGTACGTCTTCAACGGCAATAGATTTTCCTATCCGGCAGCCTTCAATCAGAGCGAAAAGCAATTGAAATCGGCCGGGAGTTTCCTGCTTGGAGGTGCAGTGTACTTCAACGAAGCCCGCGCCGATAGTTCTCTGGTGTTTGATGGTGGTCACAAACTAAAAAATTATCAGGTGGGTGTAAATGGAGGTTATGCCTATACGTGGGTTGCCAACAAGCGAATATATGTTTCGTTGTCTCTTTCGGTGGCGGCAAATGTAGGTTTTGAAAATATAGACGGAAGAAAAAATAAGGTGAAAGTATATCCATCCTTTTTTCCCCGCTTCTCGATGGGATACAACCACGATACGTGGTCGGTAGGAGCATCGGTGGTCAACAACCGGGTGTATATTCTCTATACTGCTCCTTCGAAAATGGCATTCGATGCGGGGGCGATCCAGTTCTCGGTTATCAAGCGATTTGGAAAAGCGCCTAAGTTCCTCGAAAACCAGAAGATAATAGATAAATATAACGAATACAGGTTTTGGTAGGAGGGAAGTTTTTTAAGATTTGAAGAAGAATATTTTTTAATTGTTAAATCTTACATATTTTGCTAAATTTGTATCGCTTATATATGCCCATTTTACCTAAAAAACAATATTGATATGAAACAAGCAAAACTACTGAGTTTATTTTTATTCGTCTTTATGTCTCTGAATATTATCACTTCCTGCAGCGATAGTGATGACAAAAGAGAGATCAGGGAGTTTCAACTTACCGTTGCATCCGTAAAGCGATTGATGTTTATCTCAGATCATTACAGCCCTTACTTCGTAAAATATGAAGGAGAAAATGAATGGAAACCTTTTCCTTATATCACTAATTTTACACTTACGGAAGGATATGAATATGTGATAAGAGTAAGGAGCGAAAGGGTTGTCTTTGAAGATATGGAAGGAGGCTCGCCCTACAAAATCACGTTATTGGAAGAAATATCGAAGACACAGAAAGTTTCTGAAAATATACCTCCGCAAAGAGGCTATATTGTAATTGGTTCAAAAAAACCGGTGATGAAAACAATCCATACTACATGCGGGAATTAGGAAAGGGCTATTGGGTTAAATTTCCCGGTATTCTCGAAGGCTTCGATTATGAAGAGGGATATGAATATATAGTGGAACTCGATTATCAGTTTAACGGCTCTACGGATATTAATAAATATCTATTCAGTTTTGTGAAAATACAGCGTAAGGATAAGACCGATTCTGTAAACTTACCGTCGTAGAAAAAGATTTATGAAATAAAAAAGGCAGGAATAATGGTATCCCTGCCTTTTTTGTATCTGTAAATGATCAATTCCTAAATTCTATCAGTTTCTTCTCCGGCGATTCTCCTGCATTTTCTTCTGATGCTCATCAAATTTCTTTTGCTGGTCTTCGGTCAGTACAGCCTTGATGGCGGCAGTACGTTCTTCCAGGTTCTTCTGGAATTGAGCCCTTAGCTTTTCCCTGTCGGTTTCTTTGCTATCGTCGGCTAGCGGCTGGGCAAATTTCAGGTTTATTTCATATACTTTCTTTTGCTGGTCTTCTGTCAGGCTGAGTTCCTTTACCAGTGTTTCAGTTTGTCTTTTGGCTCTTTCTTCAGGTGTGGAACGTTGTCTCTGTTGGGCGAATACTCCACTTGTAGCGAACAATGCAATTGTAAGAAACAATACTAACTTCTTCATAAGATTATAAAAATTAAGTTATACATACTGTCTATTATGACTATCGAAACCTGAAAAAGTAAATTCGTAAAGTCGTCTTTTTTTGTTAAATAATCATAAAACAAAAAAGTATACACCCAATACAGCACCTACAATAAGAATGGATGCGATAACAGAGGCATACATAGTATCGGTGGAAATCTTAAATACACTCCTTATCCTTTCCTGGCTGATGGTCCACAGTGTGCCGCTAAAAAACAAGCTGCCGATAAGGAATGTGGGGTCGTAGGCAATGAAGAACATCCAGAGCAGCCCCATGAGTGCAAAGCTCAGGTAGATGGATAGCAATATCCATCCCGCCGTCTTTTTCATCCAGAAGAGTATGGCTGCCAGTGGCGTGATGATGACAGGAAACAGGAATATAACTACGCTGAAATCCCATCTCGAATCCTGAAACAGTCCTGTAATCAGGTCGAACTGGGTAATAATCTGCAACAGGCCAATAGCAAGGAATATAATAGCAATGGTATTAATCAGTCTGGGCGATTTACGGGCATCGTCTTCGTTGTCCTGTATAGGGTTTATGTAATCCATAATACCGGAGCCTTTTTCTTTCAGCGTATTCTTTATCTCCTCCCTATGTTCCTTTTTTAAGGCGAGTTCCTGCCGTTCAGCTTCCAGTTCGGCTATAGCCCTGTTTTTATCATCGGGGGTAAGATCGCGGGCATCGAGTTCGTCCCGGGCGGTCTTCACTGCTTCGGGACGGTAGTTTTCGGGGTTCTCTATAATCCGCAGCAGGGCGGTTACAGAATATGTTTTATATACTTCAGATAACTGGCTCATATTTCGTCATTGTTTACACGGTAAAGATAAGATATTTATGCGAATCCGTAGCTTTAAAGGCCAGACGGAAATAAACGCTGAAAATATTGTGTAGTAGAAATCACCCTATAAAATCACATATTTGCAAACTGATGCTAACGCTTTTTACCTATCTTTGAAAATAATAGTTGTTAGAAAAGGATTAGACAATATCATAAAAAAACAATATGAAGATAATATCCGTCAAAGAGACTCCCGGATATAAGGATAAAGCGATAGATTATATCAGTAGCAAATGGTCGGCCTCCCGTATCATTTATGACGATTGCATTTCCCATTGTCTTACATCTCCGAGCCCTGTTCCCCAATGGTATCTGCTGGAAAAAGAAAATAAAATAATAGGATGTGCAGGACTGGTAACAAACGATTTTATCAGCCGTATGGATCTATATCCCTGGGTATGTGCTGTATTTATTGAAGAAAAGCACCGGGGAAATGCATATGGTTCCCTCTTGCTGGAGCAAGCAAAAGAAGACACCCGTAAAGCGGGTTTCCACAGCCTTTATCTTTGCACGGACCATATCGGTTTATACGAAAAATATGGATTCCGGTATATCGGGCAAGGTTATCATCCATGGAACGAGGAATCGAGGATTTATGAGTTTACGGGTCTCTGAATTAAAAATACTTTATTCAGGAATTTCTTCCTTGTTCCCTTCTCTATCCTCCATATGACGGGCATCACAAAACGGCTTGTTCCGCGATTTACCGCAACGGCAAAGAGTCATCCTGTTGCGTGCGGCGTATGGGCGTCCGTTGGCATCTTCTACACTGATGCCTCCTTTCAGCCATATAGGCCCGTGTGTTTCGGCTACCGTATCTTCGAGGATACTTATTTCCTGAGCAAGTTCGGGTTCTATCCTTTTCCCGTCTTTGGTTACGGCAGTGAGGCGTCCACTGGGGCAATTGCAACATTGCCGGATAACAGTCTCTATGGTTTCTTCATCGTCGCCTTCTTGCACCAAATCCCATGTGGTACCGTTGGTGTCACAGAAACGGGCTACTGCACAGAGGTTCTGTGCATCTAGCATATCTATACGTTTACCTTCCGTAAACAGAGCTGTTTGCTCATACGGGCGGTGAGTGGCGGTTTCTTTTCCATAAAATCCCTGCAAATGTGAGCCATCACAGTAGGGCTTATTATTCGATCTCCCGCACCGGCACAAATGATAGGTTTGCTGCAATGGGAACGTTCTGATATGCTCATAACCTGTCGATGCTCCGTTTTCATTGTATAGATAGCCCAATTGGTCGAGTGGCACATTTCCCGTCACTTCGTAAGGGCCATTTTCCAGCACTTTTACTTTTTTCGGATCTTGTGTGTTCATAGCTTTGTTCTTTTAAGATCTGAAGCCGTCCCTGATTTTATTTCTTCCGTTTCATATTGTCATATCCAGAGCTTCCCTGTTTCCTTTTTTCGAGGACTTTCCCTTATTATTTAAGATGACAGAGAAAAGATTTATATCATAATGACAGCAAAACTTCGATAATTTCTTAGTTGTATTCAATCTTAACAAACTGCTACATGATAAGTTTACGGATTTACCGCGAAAAATAAAAAAAAAGTCCGCAACATCACATCGCAGACTTTCCTAAACCTTAACACAAACTTTACAAAACTACACGCCGTTATAACTGCAAACGGACGTATTATGTTCACGGGAATTTGATATTTAACATTATTATTAGATATTTTAAGAATTCTGTTATCTGAAAAGGCTTTTGACGAGTAAAAGTATATTTGTTTTTTATGGTTTTATGGCTTTTTTTTATTTTAGCACTATTTCTATAATAGAATCTGTTTCATCTAATCCTCCGGCGAATGAAAAAGTCACATCCCCTGTCTTTTTATCTTTCTCCCATTCGGGTTGTGCAGAGACATTTATCCATTTTGCCGATTTTATGTCCGGTATATTCAGCGTAATGGATTTTGTGTCCTTATCCAGTATATGGATATAGTATGTTTTATCCTTTTTGGTCACTGCGCCCCATGTCTGAGGTTTTACAAAGCCCTGCTCTGTGCCGTATATCGTATATCCGTACTTATCCATCCATTTGCCCATCTCCTGCAGGCGTTGCACACATTCGGGCTGTATCTGCCCGTCAGGCATAGGCCCTACGTTCAGCAGGAGGTTAGCACCCGTTCCGGCAGTGCGTATCAGCAGATGTAGAAGCTCTTTTGCTGATTTGAAATTGTCGTCGGTGATGTTGAAGCCCCATGCGCCGTTTATTGTTTCACAGGTTTCGAGTGGAAGGCGTGAAACTTCCTGTCCGCTATATCCCGATTTGTTCTCACCCGGCACATCACGTTCAAAGATTTGATAGTCCTCTCCCGCAAATGGCGGCAGATGGTGGTTATTGGCTACCAGACATCCCGGACGAAGGGTATGGATGAGTTTGTATATCTCGGGATAGTGCCAGTCTACATGTGTGGTGTGGTCGGTACGATTTTCATCTTCGGTCTGATCCCAGTGTCCGTCGAACCATATGCCGGCAATCTCATAGTTGGTAAGTAATTCGGTCAGCTGGGCTTTCATAAAGTTGATATACGACAGCCAGTCGCTTTTTCCGGTACGTCCTGCGGCCTTTCCCGTGCGCCCGGTTTCATACTGGTAATCGGTACGCATCCAGTCGAGAAGGGAATAATACAATACCAGCTTCATATCCTGTTTTTGGCATTCGTCCGACAATTGTTTTACAAGATCCTTCCCGTAAGGTGTGTTCATTATGTTCCAGTCCGACTGTTTCGTGTCCCAGTTGCTGAAGCCATCGTGATGGCGGGAGGTGAATGTGATATATTTCATCCCTGCATCTTTAGCTATCCTGACCCATTCTTTGGCATCGAAGGCTTGCGGATTGAACAGTGTTTGCAGGCGCATATAGTCTTTCCCTTTTACGGGGCGGGTGTTCATTACCCATTCTCCGGCTCCCAGTACACTATATGGGCCAAAGTGTACGAACATGCCGAAACGGGCGTCTTCGAACCATTTGGTATCGGTTTTTTGTACTGTTTCCTGACTATTCATGCGGGGAACTATAAACGAAATAAGCAATAAGCTGAATAATACTTTTTTCATGGTCGGCTTTATTAAAAGTTAACAGGTATAAAGGTAAGGAAAAGAGGGGAGAAGAATTAAGAGCCTGTTTAAATTTTACCAAAATATTTTATTATAGATTCTTTTTCGTTCATTTTTAGTCTCTTTTTGGCTATTTTTTCATTCTCTCAGTTCAAATAGCCCGCTATTATCACTTCGAGGAAGAAAAAACTATCTCAAAAATAGTTCTAAAAATTTAAACGAATAAAATTTAAACAGGCTCTAAGAAATTAAATAAAAAACAGTGTGGTATACTTCATACGCAAGTTACGTTTGACTAAACCAGCCTAACATCGGCAAACAAAGACCTGTTTTTCCGATTTATTTCTGCATTTTTTTCAGACTCATTTATCTATACTGTAAAAACAGCTATGGATGCAATAATGATAAGCGTCACTCTGACTTTAACCGCAATTACCTCTCTTTACTGGGGTGAAGTTCTTTCTATCCGTCTGCCCGAAATAGACAAAAGATTCGACCGTAAGCCTTTCAATTGTCGTCCTTGTTTTACTTTCCATATTTCGTGGCTATTAGCTTTATTGTCAGGGATTATATTAGGATGCGCATACCTTGTGTTTATTGGCGTATTTATATCATTCGCACTGTTTTTTATTACAAAATTTATTGACAATAAAAAGATAACAAAATGAGTGAAATGAACCTAAAATCAGAAGTAGAGCAGCTTTTAGCTGAAATAGAGAGAACCCACAGGTACTCGATGAGTAAGATATATAACCTTGCGAATAGAGTATTTAATAAAAATGAAATACCTCAGTCGTGTGCCAGCTGCCTAATACGAAAGACTCGTGAATTAAGGAGTTGGCTCAATATGCAGGAAAGTGAAACGGAAGTACCGAAACCAGCGGTAGAAACTCAGGCAAAGAAGAGAAAAAGTAAGAAAACAGGGGAGGGAAAAGTATAAAATACGGCAATTTACACTCCTTTTCCTATTACTCACATTAAATACAAAAACATATGACAACAGTAAATTCTATGACGCGACAAAAAAGAACAAAACAACAACTATATACTGACCCCGAAATGTTACTTTCCAAGGCATTTGAATACTTTACATGGTGTGAAGAAAATCCGTGGCTGAAGAAAGAACTGATGCGCTCGGGCGAAAAGAAAGGTGAATTCATAGAGACACCTATACCGAGGCCATTCACTCTCGCAGGCATGTGCGTATACTGCGGCATCAGCGAATCTGCATTTATGCGGTACGGCAAGGATGAAGAGATGCGTGATGCAGCAGCCCATATTTTGGGTATAATCCGCCAGACCTATCTCGAAGGCGCTATATTGGGAGAATATAACGCTACATTTGTGGCGAATCTGCTCGAAGATTTATATTAGAATAATTAAGAATTAAGAATTAAGAATGATGCAAGCTACTCGTATTCTTCATTCTTAATTATTCATTCTTAATTACCTAAATACTCTGTTTATTATATTCAGCACCGGACCTGTCATAAACGTAGTCACCAGTGCCATTATCACCATCATGGCAAATATTTCGGCATTGAGCACACCCAGATCGTAACCGATATTGAGTACCACCAGTTCCATCAGTCCGCGTGTATTCATCAATGTACCTATGGTGAGGCTGTCCTTCCAGCTTTGCCCTACATACTTGGCGGCTACCGCACTGCCTACGAATTTGCCGAATACGGCCACAAGGATTATCACTCCGGTTACTATCCACAGATAAGAGTCGTTGAGCAATCCGATTTCGGTACGCAGCCCCGTGATAACGAAGAATAACGGCAACAGGAGTACCAGGGCCACATCTTCTATCTTGTCTATAAACATGCTTCTGAAACGTGGATTGCTAGGCATGATAACACCTGCCATAAATGCGCCGAACAGGGCATGGATACCGATTATTTCAGTGACAAACGAAGAACAGAGCAATACTAGGAAAAATATGGCAATGGCCGATTGTTTAAAGCCCTTTTCTGTCTTTAAGGATTCTGCCGTTTTCTTGAGGAAGGGACGTACAATCTTTATCATAAACGCCACATAAGCTACAGCCAACAGGATGGTATAAATGGAACTGACAAACGAACCAGCCTTGACAATGGCAATCACAGCTGCCAGCAGACACCATGCAGTGATATCGTCGGCCGCGGCACAGGTGATAACAATTGCCCCCAGTTTGGTCTTGTGTATCCCGCGTTCCTGAATGATGCGTGCCAGCACCGGAAATGCGGTTATACTCATCGAAATACCCAGAAACAGACCGAATGACATGAATGAAATGCCATCAGGAGCGAATGATGAATATATGAAATAGGCAAGCGCTATGCCTGCCGCAAAAGGGATTATAATACTGGCATGACTGATGACTACAGCTTCGTGAGCCTTGGTCTTCAACACTTTCAGATTGAGTTCCATACCTACGATAAACATAAACAGGATAAGGCCTATCTGGCTCAGCACCTGTAGATTGGCAAGTGACTTCACAGGGAATATAAATTCGGACACCTCCGGCAGGTATAGCCCTAATAATGAAGGTCCGAGTACGATTCCCGCAATTATTTCACCTACTACCACGGGTTGTCCTATCTTATTGAAGAGCCATCCGAATATACGTGCAAAAACGATAATGATAGTTATTTGAAGCAACAGAATACCGGCAGGATGTTGGATATTAGACACAAACGAGTCTAAGAATTCCTGAAATGAACTTCCCGCAGCCGCATTTTCTATAACGTGACGTCCGGCTTCAAGGCCTTTTCCTTGGGTGATAATCCAGTAAACGAGAAAAGAAAACCCTCCGATAATGAGGATGTAGAAAAATACTGTCCTGAACTTTTTCACAATTTCCATAGTTGTGTGCGTGTTTTTATTATTAGTGATTTTTCATGTGGAAAAAGAAGTGAAGATTCGACCTGTAAGCTTTACGTATTTTTCCGCATATGTTTTATAACAGTTAAATAATGAATGGTGTTTAACTGAAACTGTTAAAAAAAATCGGTTACAGAGAACAAAAGTAAAGAAATAAATATATCAAAGACATTCTTAAACCAAATATTTCGTGTATTTAACTAAGAATATATCGGCCTTTTTATTGCCTTTGGTTCTTGTTTCCATTCCGTTTTAACAGAAAAATCCCTTTAAATCCAATATACAAATAATAATACCGGTCCTGTAGCGTTCTAATACAGACAGGAAAAACCTAAATAAGTATTATGAAAAACGTGTCCCTATACTGTTTTCTGACTATTATTCTATTTTTCCCATCCTGCGTTTTTCACAGGAATTATAAGTTTAGCCGGCTCGATTCGCTGCAATCGCTCAATGGGATATATGAAAACAGGGATAATATTATAACCCGGTCACTGAATATGAGAGACGAAAAGGATGTGGACCTTGTCAGGTTCGAATTTACCGATTCGCAGACGCTGAATGTGTCATGCCTTGTCGATTCGGGCTTCGGGGTCAACAGGACTTTTAAAGGTAAGTTCAAGCCGGAGAAGGGCTATTTTGAAATCGTTTTTGACAAGAAATGGTTATGTCTTCTAATATTTTACCATCATTCGAGCGATAAGGTCAGGATAGGACGGGACACTTTCGGGAAGCTGTTTCTAAACAAAGAGGTAGCCTATAGGCAACACACACTCATCGTTTTCGGAGAAGCATACGAATATGACTATGGCGAAAGCCTCGACAAAGTGGAAGGAATCGTTCTGCGTCCCGCCCTCCGCTTCGAAAAATGGGGATATGCAGACCCCGAAGGTAATATTGTAATACGTCCCGTTTATGATTTTGCACGGCGGTTTGAGGGAAACATAGCCTGTGTGCTCAAAGACAAAAAGTGGGGATTGATAGACAAGGCCGGAAACGAAATACTGCCTCCGGCATATAGCGAAATAGAAGGATTCGGCAGGCTGGAGATCGCACGGGCTTACCGCAACAAAAAAACGGGCTTTATCAACCGGGCAGGAAAGGAAGTCGTACCTGTAATGTATGATAAAATAGACGATGTATATACCGGCGACAGTATTACCACGACCATGCTAAATGGAAAGTACGGATTTGTAAGCTATAGCGGGGTCATTGTACCTCCTGTTTTCGACCATGCCATGCGTAGGGACGACGTCACCGGGCACAACAAGGCGATGAAACGAATTTTACCGGGGTATGTGGGTACAGCCGAGGTGGACAGAGTGCGGTATGCAGTAGACGGAGACGGCTATACTTACAGGATGACAGGCCGATCGGAGGTAGAACCTGCATCGCGAAAGCACTGGACAGAATTGCCTGTGCCGCAGGGACAGCAAAATATACACAGGCTTTTTCCTGTCCCAGATAAGCAATAATCCACAACTTTTATTTATCTTAATTGCCAATTAGCCGACACTATGAAAAACAAGAGTTACGCACTATTTTTTCTTCTGCTTATTCTCATACTTGCATCCTGCGCGTCGCATAGGAAATACACATTTAGCACACTGGATTCGTTACATTCGCTCAACGGGACATATGTGAACCGTGCTGGCTATATAACGCAGGCATTCAACATACGCGAAAATTATATTGACTTGGTCAGGCTCGAATTTGCTGCATCTGATACACTAAACGTATATTGTCTTACCGATACGGGCTATGTACATTTTGTTTCGCGCAAAGGGACGCTGAATAAAAAGAAGAATTACTTTGAGATCGTTTTCGAAAAAAACAGAGCCATATTCCTGCTGATGAATGGTATATCGAACGATAAGGTCAGGATAGGAGTAGATTCGTCAGGTAAATTATTCTTAAACAAACGATACGATAGTTTCGGCAATTTTTTCATCCTGATGGGCGGCTATGATTATGACTTTGGAGAAAGTATGGAGATGTTGAGCGATACTGTACTCCGTCCTGTCTGCAAAGACGGCAAATGGGGATATGCCCGTGCGGACGGTAGTATAGAGATAGAGCCGCAATATGACTTTGTGAGGCTGTTTGATGGCAATGTAGCCCGGGTGCAGGTAGATAAAAAATGGGGCTTGATAAATAGGGCAGGCGAGGAGGTCGCTCCTGCGATATATACAAATATAAGGGACTTTGAAGGTCAAAAGACCACCCGTGCCTATCGCGACGAAAAAGAAGGTTTTATAGGCCGTGACGGAAAGGAAGCCGTGCCCGTGATATATGACAGAATAGATTATATGAGTAGCGGGGACAGTATAGGAAAAAGCCGTCTGGATGGCAGATACGGGTATGTGAACCGTACGGGCGTTATTGTACCGCCTGTATTTGATGCAGCCGAGTACATTGGTACTTATTATAATCTCAGCTATGTGAAGGATGTAAGGAAGACATTGCCCAATTATATAGGAGAAGTTGTAATACAGAAAAAGCGATATGCAATAGATGATAATGGATACATATACAATATTTCGGATAATATAATAGGTAAGGTCAGGATCTTACTGGATTCGAAAAGGCACTGGAGCGAAATATATGTACCTAAGGGTAAAGATGAGGAACAAATGGATATACACCGTATCGTGCCTGCCACAGGGCAATAATATTTGCAGGGTCTTTGTCTCATATCCTTCCGGGTCGAAGGTGCTCAATATATTGAATGATATCTATATTTATTGTATTCAATAATTTCTAATCTACTTCTAATCTACCTCTAATATTTATTTAATCCATATCTAAAAGACTTCTAATCTTAGAGAATTAATTTTGTAGCGAAATTGATCATGTGGAGATGAAATAATATTTACTCATATTTACCCGTTCTTTCAGCCCATATAATTTATAACAGAAAAGCCGGGAGTAATTTATCTAAGATAGTTGAAAACAATTTTCAGTTGTCCACGGTTTAATATTTATCTGTAAATCGGAATTAACGATTTAAACAGGACGGAGACAATATATCTGCATGACATTTTTTAGATTGTTTTTTTAGACTCACAATAATATTACACATAAACATTTATACAAAATTATGGATAAAATAAATGGCCTAAATGTTAAATACATTATCAATAAACATGCTTTCCTCATTGCCGTATGTTTATTTAGCGGAATTTACCAAGCGAAATCCCAGGTTACTATAGGCAGCGGAAGCCCTCCCGCAGAAGGCGTATTGCTACAGCTAAAGGAAAATGATAACACCGGAGCTAATGCAACAAAAGGCATGATGTTGCCTCGCATGTACCTATCGGATAAAAACAATCTCTACCCGATGTTTGAAGACAAGAACAACAGTGGACTGCCAAGCTCCGATTATGCCAGTATTCAGGATAAACAGCAACAGGACGAGTTGCATATCGGATTATATGTATACAATCTCAATCCGTGCAATCCGTTCGGGAGAGGGACTTATGTATGGAATGGGCAAGAATGGATACCATTGGGCAAGACCTTTATCGAAGGTTATTCGACATTGATGGCTTTACCCGATACACTGCACATCCCCAGCGGTATGGATAGCAGATCGTGGACTGCTCAAACTATGAGTTTCGAGTATCTTTCCCAGACATCCCCGACTTGGGGAAATCTGGTTTCCAGTCCTTCGTACAATGGATTGGAATTTGCAGATCAGTCCACTCAGATACTGCCTGATAATCCGGCGTCGTGGTCAGCCAGCCCTGCGGTCTTTTCTATTCAACCCGACAAAATGACATCATCGCTGGTTACGAAACTGAAGCCGTGGCATACGAGGCAGTCTTCGGTTACATTGTCTTTCGATCAGGCTCCCTGTGGCGGCGTCATAACCAAAAATGTTCTTTTAAATCAAACGAATTACGCTATTTCAGGAAGAATCCCCACCAGTAATAATAATACCACAGATGAAGAAGACATTCTGAATATGATCACAATCAGAAATACAAATCTGAATGGAACAGTGAAAGTGTTGTCTAATGTACGCTGGCAGGCTATTGTAGAGCCTTTGGGTGGAAATGTATCCGAAGTACTTGGCAATTATACTCAAACTCCACAGGGAATAAATCTGAGTGACGGGAATTACGGCCCGGAAACATTTTTTACTTACAATGGAGCCTCCGGTGCTCCCGGTAGCCGTTTCAAATATGTAAAAGTTAATCTCAGAGATGTGAACAACCGGGCGTCTGACTTCGAAATAACTATTATGCAATGCGAAGGGAATGAAGACCTGACAAGTGTGACAGAGAACTCGACTCCGGCTCAGACCTCCGGTGCATCGTCTGACTGGGGAGATAAAGTTGTCCGTCATCTTGAAAAGCCGGGTATTTATGAAGAATTTTATTCAGCGGATTTCGGGCCGGCAGGCAGATGGATGGTAACAAACCTTGCGGCAGTGGATTATGATTCGAATGTTACTCCCAACGGATTTTCCAATATGACCGAAAGTCTGGCATCGACATTGACGGCGGGGCATTATGCTTATCCGGGAAACAGTTTACAGGCATATCTGGATAATACGTACCTCGGGTTGCTTTACAATTTTGCAGGGGCAACAGCCGGACAAAAGACAGGACTGAATGTGGATGAGCCTAACAATCCTTCCCAAGCTAAAGTTCAGGGAGTTTGCCCGAACGGATGGCATTTGCCCAGCGATTATGAATGGACTCAACTCGAAAATGAAATAATCTCTAACACTACAAAATATGCCCATGTATCTAAAAATATAATCGACGACGGCGGAAGTCTGGTACCTCCATCTGCTTCGGGAGGGAATTACAGAGGCAAACATGCTCCCGCCATGACTAATGCATGCGAAATATATCAGGGCAACGTAAAAGGTACATCGAAGAGTATCGCTGAAGGCGGGTTTGGAGCTTATTTTGCCGGAGAGATAGTGAATGCAGCGCCAAACGATTTCGGAGAAACCGCAGCTTACTGGAGCAGTAGCTTATATAACATGGACCAGGCATATTACCGGGTAATGTCTACCGGTATAGGGGATGCGGGAGTGGCAGCATTTGCAAATAGCCAGACTAATTATATGTCTGTGCGTTGTAAGAAAGGCTGAACGTTTTAATTATGTGAATAAGCCAAAGTACCGAAAGCGTGGAATAAAACCGTAATAAAATTTTTCACCGTTTTGCACCTTATTATAGTTTTAGCAATGCGTCCGGCTTTGGCTTGTTCTGTTTTGGTAGAATTGACCGCTTTTACTGACCATCACTGGGATATACTTTAAAAGTAAAGTGCCCTTATTGGTCATATTTTATCGTTTATTGAATAGCAATTTTTAGAGGACATAAAAGGTTTGTGTTAAGTTTGCACGTCAAACAAAAGAATACGTTAACATTTTAAATTCTAAAAAGCATGCAATCTTCTACTACACTAACCAGTAATAATCGCATAGAAATAGCAGATGTATTACGTGGTTTTGCAGTAATGGGAATTACCCTTATCCATTTCATCGAACGGTTCAGTCTTAATAGCTTTCCGGAAGAAACCAGCAACTTTCTGATATTTACCGACAGAGTGATCTGGGACAGTATATTTTTTACCTTTTCGGGTAAAGCCTATTGTATTTTCGCATTGCTTTTCGGATTCAGTTTTTTTATTCAGGACAATTCACAAAAAGAAAAAGGGAAAGACTTTCGCGGACGGTTTGCATGGCGGCTGGTATTACTTTTTTTTATAGCCTGCATCAATTCTACTTTATTTCCCGGTGAAATATTAGTGCTTTATGCATTGCTTGGTTATGTAATGATAGCGGTCTGCCGTCTTTCTACCCGTACTATTGCGGTGATAGCAGTTATCCTTTTACTGCAACCTCTTGAATGGGGACAAATAATTTATGCAGTCATCAATCCCGGATATGTAATTAACGCAGAATTTGATGGTCCGTACTGGGAGATAGTGAATACGGTACAGAAAGAAGGCTCTTTCCTCGAAATGTGCAAAACTGCAATCTGGACAGGAAATATTGCGAATATGGGTTGGATGCTATTGCATGGAAGGGTTACCCAGACAGCCGCGTTATTTATGATAGGTATGCTGATCGGGCGTAGCAATGTGTTCATCTATTCGGAAAAAAACATGAAGTTATGGGCTAAAGTATTCATTGCAGTCACTCTGGCCTTTTTCCCCATATATGGTTTGATAGCTGTACTTCCCGACTTTATAGACAGGGAAGCACTACTCGTTCCTTCTATCCTTATACTCAAATCACTTTCTAATATCGCATTTACAGGAATACTGTTTGCCGGGGTAATCCTTATATATTACCTGACAAGGTTTAAACATGTTCTTCACCAATTAGCTCCTTACGGACGCATGAGCCTGACAAATTACCTATCGCAGTCTTTGATAGGAGGATTCCTGTTCTATAACTGGGGACTCGGGCTTTACCGGCATACAGGCATCACAGCCTGTTTCTTAATGGGTATCGGGATGTTTCTTATTCAGTTCTTCTTCTGCCGCTGGTGGCTTCGTTCACATCGCCAGGGGCCATTGGAATGGTTATGGAAAAAGGCGACCTGGATTAAAATAGGAAAAGGATAATATTCCGTATTACTTCGTTTAGTACATAACCGTCAGGCTATTGATTTATAGTCTGACGGTTATTTTAATTGATGGATATCTGATTCAACAAATAAATCAGAAGCGAATGTTAATTATTGAAACTACTATTCACCGGGGTTCTTTATTTAAATAATATTAATATCTTTGCACTCAGATTTTGGTGTCATGCTTCCGTATCCTCGGAAAAATGATGAAAAGGGAATCAGGTGTAAGTCCTGAACAGACCCGCTGCTGTAAGCTCTATTCAGTAAACAGTTAACAATGTTTCTGAAAAAAGTCTTCGAACAATACCAAATACCACTGATTGACAGTAATCAGTCATCAGTCAACCGTTATCAATCTTTTTGTTAACTGTTCACTGTTCACTCTTAAGAAACGCTATCGATAGGCACTAATCTAAAACCATACTTAGCGGCCTGTTTATCAACGTATTTAATTCTTCGTTCCTTGAAATAGTGATTATACTCGTCAAGAGGTAAAGGCGAAAACTCTTTTTTATCCCTGAGCATCCGGTAAAAAATAATTGCCAGCTTGCGAGCAGTCGCTTTTATGGCTGTTGGTGCACCGCTTTTGGCCTTGATGCGCCTGTAAAATTCACCTAACCAGTTATTA
>NZ_JADCLQ010000029.1:0-1589 GCF_015234155.1 Dysgonomonas sp. GY75 | reverse complement strand
AACAGCATACCAATCCGGCGCTCCGGATTAAAATAATGAAGAAACGTCCTGGATGCTTACCTTGCGTGAGTTTTTGCAGCCCAGGCCGAAGTTTACAATGGTGTTTCGAACCCCATGAACAGCATGGCTTAAACCACAGAAGGTAAAATAATTGGTGATACTTTTCAAAGGTAATCCCGCTTAAGAGTTTAGATTTAGACAATGTGGTTTAGCAAAAACTATAACCATAAAAACTAAAAATATGAGTAAAAAAGTGAAACAATCAGAGACCTTAAAATGTATTCGTCCTAATGCAGCCGGTATAGATATTGCCAGCCAGATGCACTATGTGGCTATCCCGGAAGGGCGTGATAGTGCATGCATCCGCAAGTTCGGTGCCTTTACCGAAGATTTGCATGAGATGGCCCGGTGGCTACAGTCCTGTGGCATTGAAACGATTGCCATGGAGTCGACGGGAGTTTATTGGATACAAGCTTACCTGATTCTGGAAGAGTACGGTTTCGATGTATTCCTTGTCAATGCCCGTCACCTGAAGAATGTATCGGGACGTAAATCAGATGTGGAAGATAGCCGTTGGTTACAACAGTTGCATTCCTATGGACTGCTAAATAAAAGTTTCCAGCCGGAAAGCCTGACCCGTGAGTTGCGCAGCTATATGCGCCAGCGTAAGAACCTTACCCGTGGTTACAGTACTCAGGTACAACTTATGCAAAAAGCATTTGACCAAATGAACATCAAATTGCATACTGTCCTATCTGATATTACAGGTAAATCGGGCATGTCTATAATCAAAGCTATCCTGGCAGGTCAACGTGATGCCGCGCAACTGGCACAATTGGCAGACAAGGGAGTTAAGGCCAGCCGGGAAGAGATTATCAGGTCGTTGGAAGGTATCTGGCGCGAAGACAACCTGTTTGAGTTGCAACAGGCTTATGAACTCTATGAAGTATATTTTGAAAAAATCAAGGCATGTGATGTCCGTATAGAATCCGTACTCAAACAAATGCTCGACAGCACAGGTAGAGATATAGAACAAATCAAACGGGGACAGGTATCGGGTAAAAATAAGTTTCGCTTCAATGCAACACAATATCTGGTTTCGCTGACAGGTGTCCGCCTGACTGACATTTTTGGTATTAGCGAACTAAGTGTTACCGAGATTCTATCAGAGACAGGAACCGATATGACTAAGTGGCCTACTGAAAAGCATTTTACCTCGTGGCTGAATTTAGCGCCAAACACATGTATATCAGGCGGAAAGAACTTAAGGAGCAGGCCCCTGAAAAAGAAAAATCACGCAGGACAGTCCTTTCTGTTGGCTGCTTCGACTCTGAAAGCCGGTAATAACTGGTTAGGTGAATTTTACAGGCGCATCAAGGCCAAAAGCGGTGCACCAACAGCCATAAAAGCGACTGCTCGCAAGCTGGCAATTATTTTTTACCGGATGCTCAGGGATAAAAAAGAGTTTTCGCCTTTACCTCTTGACGAGTATAATCACTATTTCAAGGAACGAAGAATTAAATACGTTGATAAACAGGCCGCTAAGTATGGTTTTAGATTAGTGCCTATCGATAGCGTTTCTTAAGAGT
>NZ_JADCLQ010000028.1:0-1611 GCF_015234155.1 Dysgonomonas sp. GY75 | reverse complement strand
GTGCATGCCTGAATAGATGGCCGCCGAATTCGGATACTCCTGTGCGAATTGAATCGCTTCGTCAATAGATGGAACAAATGCCAGGATATGCTTTCGATCACTATTTATATCAAGTTCTTGTTTGATCTGATTATGTATATCGTTGTCTGCAAAGGCTCGTTGCATACTATCTTCGGTGAACTCTGATTTGGAAGAGTTGTAAACGAGTTGTGAGCTGTCGAATCCGGATGTTTTATATTCTAATTTACTCCAAAACCCTAGCTCGATCATTTCCTGTACTTGGCTCACATGAACGATGTTTTTGAAGAAATTACCTTTCTTGGACCTACTTGTAAGCATCACCAGCTTAGAGAAGCGTTCTCCATCAAGGCCTGTATTTGCTTGTAATTTAATAGGCGTTGCAGTTATACCGAGTACGTGCGATATTTCACTATCTTCAAGAAAAGTACCGAGCATTGAATCTGCTTCACGTGGGTAAAGGTGAGCTTCATCAATCAACATCTTTTTAAATCCAAGCTGTTTAAATGTCTTACCGATTTTCTTTATACTTCCGATCGTTGCATAAGTGATCTTGTTGATATCCTTTCGACCGAAAGAAGCGGAATAAACACCGGCCTGTGCCCCAAAGTCGCCACAGAGAGAAACATATTTCTTATAGTTTTGCTCCAAAAGTTCTTTAGAGGGCTGTATCACGAGAAGCTTATCTTCGATCTCATTTGCAACAAAAGCCGTAAGGATTGATTTTCCCCAAGCAGTGGGTAATACGATCAGCGAAGGAGCCGGGCGTTTCTCCTTGAAAAACGCCGTTGCCTTGCTTATTGGTTCTACCTGATTTTTACGAAGTGTAATCATATCGTTTAATCTTCTACGGTTATTTTAGTGAGGTCCTCGTCCGAATAGTAGACTAAGTTTTCGTCCGGCATAAAGACATCTACAATATTGAGTTCTTCGAGTTTCTTGAATGTGTTGTAGATACTATCGAACTCGTTTTGAGTCATAATCGCTTTGATAGCCGCCATTGCCTTGTCGAATGATGTAGCTTGCACCAAAACGTTTCTTGATCCGGCGCTGCTCCCTTCTCCTTCGTCCTCTCCATCATCGAATAGAGAATAGATTTGAGCTTTGTACCAACATATACGTTTCTTATTCAGCTCTAATTGCTCTTTCTCAGAATCGTATATTTTGATAACCTTTTGATAATCCTGCTCATTGATTTTAATAAGCTTGAATGTTGCTTCAAGATTTACTTCCAGAAATTCAGATATAAATACTTCGGCTGCTGCAGGACTATCGGCTGTCACGATATAGCTTTTCTTATTCCCTTTTCCTGTCAGAATCTTCACATCTGTACCCCACAGATTAAGATTCTTGTCTTGTTGACCAAGCAAAGGAATATTTGAAACTTTGACATTTTTAATACCGTTCTCGATAAGCAACGATTTGGTGATATCATTTATCAATGTACCTTTTCCGCAAAGCGATTCTTTTCGTTCAACAGATGTTGGTGTACCTGTATCTTCATCAATAAAATCTTCGTTCCAATAACGGTACTCTGACTGCATTAAATACCAGCCGTTGGCTTCTTCTACGGGTAATGTTTTCTTTTGTAAT
>NZ_JADCLQ010000027.1:0-1614 GCF_015234155.1 Dysgonomonas sp. GY75 | reverse complement strand
TTTTCATACGTAAATAAATTATAGTTTATAGTCCCTAAATAGGACTTTTAGTTATTAAATCATTATTTCAGGCGAAACAAGAGAGAGCACTTATCGTAATAAATGCATGGTTATTGGATATATTAAAAGGGAACAGCCAAGAAGATTAAAATTTCATACACGTGCTCACAGGTCACAATCTTTGGTGCTAAGCTGTTGAAGTCAGTTTCATAATCGGCTTATGTGTTACCTTTGAGATAACTGGAGCCAGTAAACATCGACCTTTATTGTAATTTGAGCTATCCGGCTTTATTATCGACCAAATCCACCTGATATCCCAGTTTTTCCAACTCTTTCTTCAGGTAGGACTTACGTTTGGCTTCCATTCTTTGATTGATATAGTCAGCTCCAAGTTCCCGGTAATCCTTCTCTGTGCTTAGTATATGGTAGACAGACTTCAGGATCGAATGTCCTATGGCTACCAAGGCTCTTTTCTTGCCCCGTCTTGCTGCCAGCCGGTGATACCTCGCACTGTAGAATGTATTCTTAGTCCTTGTCGCCGCCCAGGCAGCTTCTACGATTGCCGCTTTGGCTGATTTGTTCCCGTGGGTGGTTCGTCCGCTTTTTTTTTGCCTGCGCTCTCATTGTTGCCGGGAGATATACCCACCCAGGAGCACAGGTGCTTTTCGCTGGGAAAGACACTCATATCCAGTCCAATTTCGGCAATAAGATCCTGTGCCGTTTTAAGGTTGAAGCCCGGTATGCCTTTGAGTAACTCGATGATATTATCATAAGGGGAAAGCATCTGCCTGACTTTGTCGTCAATATCGGATATGATAACCTCTGAGGCGGCAATGTCACGCTTTATTAAACCTAACATGTAAACATGATGCTCTGTGATTAATCCGTTGCAAGCCTGCAGTAACTCCGCTTTGCTGGCTTTGAGGTTACCGTGATATACCCTGTCAATATCATCAGGGCTTATCTCTTTTCCCTCGATCAGCTTATCGAGCAACTTGGTTGCAACAATACCGTCAGTGCCACTCATCACACTCGACAATTTTATGTTGCAATCTTCCAGAATCCGGTTTATGCGATTCTTGTTGGCCGCTATGCCTTGTATCAGTTTAACCCTGTATCTGGTCAGGTCACGCAACTCCCGCTGTTCGCGCGGTGGAATATAACTCGGCTTGAGCAATCCGGCTAACAATAGTTTACATATCCAGGCACTATCCTTCTTGTCTGTCTTATGTCCCGGTACATACTTGATATGACGGGCATTGACAACCCACACCTTTATCCCTGTGGGTTCCAGTATATGATATACAGGCTTCCAGTAAACTCCGGTACTCTCCATAGCAACATGGGTAATACCCAGTTCCAATAACCATTCTCTCAATTCTGTCAAAGAACTCGTGAAAGTAGAGAACTCTCGTGTGGTTTTCTTTATGCCTTCGCCATCCACGGTGGCTACTACTACTTTCTTGTGTACGTCTATGCCGCATCCCCTGGATACGACCTGGGTAAATGTAATCTGTTCCATAGTCTTAATCTTTAGTTGGTTATAACCAAAGCTAAGGGCCTTTGCTAACTTTTACATTATCTTTGGCGTCTTTTTTACGTCATGGGGGTTTC
>NZ_JADCLQ010000026.1:0-1718 GCF_015234155.1 Dysgonomonas sp. GY75 | reverse complement strand
CCTTCGGGTTATAATATGGATGCAAACCGTCGTTTTCGCTGGATACGGGGCGACTGGCAAATCTTACAATGGATATTGCCTTGCGTTCCTAATTCGGGTAAAGGTTTTTCCCGAAATCCTATTTCGAGTTTAAGCAAATGGAAAATACTTGATAATTTACGTCGAAGTATAGTCTCGCCTGCAACATTGTTATTTTTGATCGGATTTGCAACATTGTTTCCTCAAAAACTTTGGGCAGGTCTATTGTTGATTCTTCTCATTACCGCTCTTCCTTTTGTATTGGAGAATATAACCAACTCTTTACGCAAAGCAAAGGACCAATCGTGGAAACTCCATTTATGGGAGGTCTTAGAAAAGAGCATGCATCAATTTAAACAGGTTTTATTTGCATTCGTTGTTCTTCCATACGAAGCCTATCTATGTGTAAAAGCAATTATTGTCACTCTTTGGCGGCTCACTATATCTCATAAACATCTGATGCAATGGCAAACCTCTGCCGATGTAGAGAAAAAAGCAGTTAATACGCTATCGGGATTCTATAATAGAATGTGGTTTTCGCCCGTAATGGCTATCTTCTGCGGAATATCGTTAGGTATGTACAACCCTATCATGCTATACGTTTCTCCGTTTTTATTTATATGGATAATTGCTCCATATATCGCTTGGCGCGCAAGTTGTCCCACAAGCCCCAAAATATCTCACATAACAGATGGACAAGATCTTTTACTACACCGTATAGCCCGTAAAACCTGGCATTTTTTCGAGATATTTGTTAATGAAAAGGAGAACTGGTTAGCACCCGACAATTTTCAGGAGACACCCAATCCTGCTATTGCTTCCCGTACTTCTCCTACCAATATTGGTCTGTCGTTATTAGCCAATTTATCCGCCTTTGATTTAGGATACCTGACAGCCGGAAAGCTTGTAGAACGAACAACGTTGACTTTCGATACAATGACAAAACTGCAAAAACACAGGGGGCATCTGTATAATTGGTACAATACCGAAACACTTGAGCCAATGCTTCCGTTGTATGTATCGAGTGTAGATAGTGGTAATCTGGCAGGACATTTGCTTACACTTGCTCAAGGGCTAAGGGAATTGGAAGAAGACAATATTTACAAGCCTGTTATTTTCGAAGGGATGCTTGACACTGTACAGACAATGAGAAGCATTGACTGCAAAAATAAGGCTTTGATTCTATTCGAAAAGGAATTGTTTAAACCTTTGCCCGAGACTTTAACCGCCGCGTTTGCCCTTTTAAAATCGGCAGAACAACAAATCGAACAGATCAATAATACTTTATCATCCGACGATGCCATACTAAACTCATGGGGTGCGGTATTAAAGAAAAACTGTAAAGAGTATGTTGACGAAATGCTTTTTCTTGCCCCTTGGCTTGCCATATCACTTCCTGTTCCTGTTGAAAGATCGGGAGAAAGTATTGTAGATGAACAGATGAATCATGTGATTTCTACACTGGAAGCTTTAGATTATGTGCCTACGTTAACACAAATAGCCAATTTAGAAGCTACCGGTATTTGTTCACAAATTCAATCTGTATTAGACCAATTGTCTGGCAAAGAGAATCTATCTGCTGATAGAGAAATAAAATGCTTTACACAATGGCAGGCTTGCCTGAAAAACGCAATAAAGAATGCAAAACAAAGAATACAAATTCTCAATGTTCTAGCACAGCAAAGTGATAGTTTTGCCAA
>NZ_JADCLQ010000025.1:0-1736 GCF_015234155.1 Dysgonomonas sp. GY75 | reverse complement strand
CGATCAACGGGTTGCAGAAGGATGTGTTTATGCCGGATCAGATCACCCTGGGCGGCGATCTGCAATGGAATACCCAGCTCACACAGGCAGGCAATGACTTCACCTTTCAGGGAGCCGAAAACCAAAACAATGTCATGATACAGCCCAGGCTGCGTATCCAGTCGGGAAGTCCCGCCGATGGCAAAGTGCTAACCTCGGATCCGGTTGGAAACGCCACCTGGGAATCCGCTCCGCTGAAAGGTGTTGTAGCCGGCCATGGCCTGGCTACAGAGGGGGCCGGAACTAAAACCAGCCCGCTGATGGTAAAATTGATCGACGCAAACACTGACGGTCAGTTTCTGAAA
Source organism: Dysgonomonas sp. GY75 (assembly GCF_015234155.1). Classification (NCBI taxonomy): domain Bacteria; kingdom Pseudomonadati; phylum Bacteroidota; class Bacteroidia; order Bacteroidales; family Dysgonomonadaceae; genus Dysgonomonas; species Dysgonomonas sp. GY75. Next base: position 1,392 of record NZ_JADCLQ010000025.1, on the reverse strand, counting down.
TGGAATAATACAACCGGGCAATGGGAACTGGCTCCCGGTTATACGGGCACTGCCCCTATCACTGTATCCGCTACCAACGCGATCAGCCTGAACGAGCAGGGAGTTACGCGCTACTACATGGCAGATGATGCCGTGAACAGCGCCAAAATAGAAAACGGAACGGTCACCGTGGATGACTTGGCGGCAAACTCGGTGAACTCTAGCAAAATTGTCGATTTATCGATTGTTAATGGGGACATTGCAAATACAACCATTACCCAGGCTAAACTGGTAGGCGGAGCTGCAGGGCAGGTATTGACCGCCACAGGCGGCGCCACGGCTCCTACCTGGCAGGCCTTGCCGGCTAACAACGATAATGAAGTAGGTAACGAGGTACTCAATGCTACGGCTGGCGGAGGGCTGGTCCGCGCGGGAGCCGGAACGGCTTCGGACTGGTATACGCTTGGTATAGCATCCCAGGGCGTGCAAACTGGGATGCTGGCCGATCAAGCTGTGACGAGTGCTAAAATAGCTGATGGCACGATATTAAACGGGGATATTTCTCCTAACACAATTCAGGCGAGCCGCCTGACGGGTACTGGCAGCACGTCGGGTATGGTGCTGACAAGCAGCGGACCAAGTTCTGCACCCGTGTGGGCGGCAGTGAAGTCCGGCGGAGTGAACGGGCAGACGATCGAAGCCGGGTCGTCAGCAATAGTTTACCACGCCCAGACCCCGGGACCGGCTGCCTTACTGATAGTAACTGGCACGGGGATATTCCAACAGGAATATGCCCAATCTACTGCGTTCCTGTACGATGCGGGGTTTACGGCGGATGTGTCGGCCAACCCTCGGCCCGTCCAGATAGTACACGCGATAACAACAACAACCATAGCTGACGGGTGGATTGTGGCTCCTTACTAAAAAAATCGACCATTATTAATTGTTTTGAGTTGGTCTAGCCCTGGCACGGCCTCTTCTTACGTGGGTCGCGCCACACAACCCCTCTTTACCGGGTCGAGCCATTGACGCTTCCATATCTATAACTTACTTTTACACAATAAGTTATGGATATCCGGTTTGCGGTTCGTACCTGCCAATCCCGGGGCTTGGCCGGCTTATCCATGGGTTAGCGCACTGAAGATATGTTTTTTAGCCAAAGGCGGCCTAGTTTCAGTGTATGATTTTATCCCGCGGGAATCCCCCGCGGGATAATAACGGCTCCACCGGGGAAAAAGGACTGAAGATCAAAACTTACTAACAAAAAACAATACATATAAAACGACACGATTACTATGCTACTCACACGCATAAAAAAGTTGCTAGGTATTGAAAAGGAGATCCTGCTGTCCGTACCCGATACCTATCCCACCTGGCATAGCCGTTACGGCGAGGACACACATTTTGCCAGAG
>NZ_JADCLQ010000024.1:0-1097 GCF_015234155.1 Dysgonomonas sp. GY75 | reverse complement strand
TGGTTTCAGCAGGAAAGAAAGAACAGGAAATGGATGGATATGGATAAAGGGGTGAAAATAGAAAACACGGAGGCGCCTGCTGCCTGCTAATCATTCAGGCGGCACCTGCCGCAGGGCCGCACCGCAGTATCCGGGATGGAGGAGTATAGAGGCTATACCGTGCCATGACCCCTGAAAGCTCCGCTTTATCAGGCCTGCTGAATCGGGCGTCTTTATAATTTTATGGGGCTACGGGTACTTTTAAAAACGCCCACCGAGTAAATACGAGAAATACGTCCGCTTGCAAAATAGATAAGAAACAGATAAAAATAGCTAACGGTATTTTGAACGCTGACAGCTACCTTTATTGTTACTTTATACTGAATATATATTAGGTACCTGAAAATGCCGGAATCCTTTAGAATATGATGGTGTTTTCTTTGTAACGGTTACTCTTATCAGACAGGAAGGCTTCCTTTTCGTACGGGTAGGTCTTTGTATTTTTTTAATGAAATTCTATGAATAGAACAGACAGCTTTAGAGGATTATCTTTCGTTGTACCTCTGTAAGAAACTGGAAAGAACCGTCTGTATCACCTGAAAAGCAAACTGATGAATGTAACAGGCATTGATATCAAACCGGTCGTATCGAAAAGGTCTGAGGTTCGGACATCCGGCTCCACAGCTTGGTGTAAGCAAGTTCTTCCATTTTTCTTTTTTTCACTAGGGTAAAGTCTTGCATTTGCTCCCGCAACACGTACTTCTCGGTAGACTTACGATTGTAAACGGCTATGCAAAAGAAGTGATGCAAAATCTGCCTGTGGAGTTTGCGGTAGAGGCCCAAAAACTATTACAGATAAGTCCGGAAGGTAGTGTGGGATAAGCCGGTATTTAATCCCCTGCGGCAGGCAGGGGCTGTAAATTTCCGCTTAATGAGGATAATAGTTTAAAGACATTTTGACAATCCAATAATATCACTATCTTTGTGTAAGATTTATGGCGGTTTACCCCCTCTAAGAAATCAAGATAAAAAATGTATTTAAGACTGTTTTTTACTCAATTATTTAACAAAAAAGTATCCGTTTTTTCGCCTGAAAATTTGGATATTAGCCATTAGCC
>NZ_JADCLQ010000023.1:0-1885 GCF_015234155.1 Dysgonomonas sp. GY75 | reverse complement strand
ATATAAAGTATTGTATATATTTATTTTTTATACACCCGGCAGCTTCCCCGCGGCACGTCAATGTCCGTCCTGCCGTCCACTCCCCTCCGGCCCGGCGGTGAATCCGGCTCCGGCCATCCCCGCAGAAGGGAGATAAAGGAGATGACGGCAAGGCGGCCATCAGGAATAATAATGTGCGTCTTGTAGTTAATGTCCAAGTTTGGAAAGCTTGGGTAGTATTGTTCACGTATGTGCGCAGGGATAAACCGAAGCCGGCACAAAAGAATACCCGGCTCAAAGGCCTGTCTGCCCTGCGTCTTCCGCAACCGGGAAATAGTGGTCCCCGCATATCTGTCTGTATCGTTTTTGTTAAACTTTTCATCTGTTGCCTTATTGCCTCTTGTTACTGTGTTCTGCGAATCAACCCCTCCTGAATGAACCAAAGGATGATCGACTGCCCCCTGTTTCCGGATCGTTCGAACCTATACGATCCATCCGTTAAATTATCTGACACTTACCAAGTGCCGGAATGATGTAGGGGACTAATATTAACATATTTCTAATTAACACATTAACTTATATAAAATAAAAATTAAAGCAGGCTTATGACACAAATTGTTAAACATGCGGGCCTCCACCGAAAGGAAAACGGGGAGGCGCGCACCTGTTAATTGATTGGCAACCAATCATTTTTACGGATTGAAACTGACTTTACACAGCAAAAGCATCATTAAACATAGATTAAACAAGCTCAAAACCAATTGGATATGGAATTATTACACCTTAACGAACATATTTCCTGCCGGACTTGCCTGAACTGCGACAAAGGCGCAAACCCGTCCATTGAAATAAAACAAGCCGGCAAAGGCGTCCTGCTCACCGAGCAATCCGTGCAGCATATCATTATCTTCCTGCTCGAGGGGGAGGTCACCTACTCCTTCGGGATGTACCATAACCGCAGGATGCGCAGCGGACAGGCGCTTTACCTGCCGGTAGGCTACAACTTTAGCTACAGGGCTGAATCCGAAGCTCTACTCTTGTTTATACGTCCTTACTCCACGCTGCAGTTCTGCGACTGCTACAGCCTGCAGGACCTGATACGCCGGACGTTGGATACGGGAATGGATTCCCCCTGGCTGCTGGAAATCAAGGAACCCGTAAAGGGTTATACGGATATGCTGGTCTGCTGTATACGCAAAGGACTCTGTTGCGGGTATTATAATGAACTGAAAATAAATGAATTGATCTACCTGTTCGGGGAGTTTTATACGCGGGAGGAACTTGCGCTGTTTTTCAGCGAAGCCCTCAGCCGCGACGCGGGATTCTCTCATTATGTGATGAACAATTACCACAAATACAGCACTCTTTCCGAACTGGCATCGTCCATGAATATGTCCCTGTCAAGCATAGAGAAACATTTCAGGAAGGCTTTCAATACCTCCGGATACAAATGGATGAACGACCATAAGGCAAAAAAGATATTCCATGCCCTCCGCGCCGGCGACCATAACCTCAAGGAATTAAGCCTCGAATTCGGCTTTGCATCCGAATCGAGCTTTAACCGCTTCTGCAAACAACGCTTGGGACGTCCTCCGGGAGAAATAAGAAAAATACCCGATTATAAAAATGGATAATAAATAGATAAAAACGGGTAATGTATTTGATAAAATAACGTTTACTTTTGCATATGTTTATATGCGTTAAACAAACAGGTTCCGGCACTTGGTAAGTGTCAGGTGTTCAGACTAAACAGTAAAATTAACGCAAAATGTTCAGTTTTGTGTGATCCGGCTCCAAATTAGCCCCTCTTTTCCGCTTTTCAGTTAAAATATGATTGCAAATATAAAATAAATATTTTATATTCAGGTAGAAACAAAAAAAAATCTGCCGCTATATAAATACAGCA
>NZ_JADCLQ010000022.1:0-158941 GCF_015234155.1 Dysgonomonas sp. GY75 | reverse complement strand
TCAATATAGTTGAAAATTGAGAGTTGACAGTTACATATAAAACATTGTCCACTATCAACTATCCACTATAAAAAGCATTCAGGTGGTTATAACACCGGGGCTCCACCTCTTCCCATTCCGAACAGAGAAGTTAAGCCCGGTCGTGCCGATGGTACTGCGCAAGTGGGAGAGTAGGTTACCGCCGTTTTAAGAAGAGAAGTCCTTCACTATAGTAGTGAGGGACTTTTTTTGTTTGGGTATGTGAGGCAATGGGCATACCGCATCTAGATACATACTGATAGCGCCATGAGAAATCATTTAGACAGGATATACCAAATATTTAATTATCCCCTATATAATTTGCAGAATAACGTAAAATAAGAAATATTTCAAAGAACAAGAATCTACCAACATGAGTGCTTATTCTGGGTATAGATAAAATAGAAACCAGAATATACACTTTTTAGAATCTTAGTCTTTTATGCAATGGAGTTTTACTTTTAGATAATATCGAAGTGTTGCAATGCTTTTAATATACCATCATTATCAACAGAATCAGTTACATAATCTGCGATACTTTTTACGGATTCGTCGGCATTTCCCATCACTATTCCGATTCCGGCATGACGAATCATTTCTACATCATTGCCGCCATCGCCAAAAGCGATTGTTTCGCTGGCTGTAAAACCAAAATATTCACCGATCCGATCAATTCCTACACCCTTATCAATACCTGTTGATATTACATCCGCAAATGTGGGATACCAACGCATAGCACTACCGTTAGGTAAAGATTGCATGACTTGTTCTTCTTGTTCTTTTGTAAAGAATGCGGTAAGTTGGAATACTTCTTTATCTCTGTAGTATTCTAATGGTTTGGTCGGTATTTCTATAAAATTCAGGAGCTTGAATAAATATTGAACATCTGTATTCACCATATTTACAGATAGCTTATTCTCTTCAACAAATAGACAAGGAAATGGATCTATATTTTCCAGATAATCGATGAAAGTTTCAATGTCAGATTGAGGAATGCTTTGTTTAAATATAACCTTGTCTTTCCCGGCAAGGCAATAACAGCCATTCATTGTAATATAACCATCAAAGGACACATCTCCTAAATTGTTGATTGCTGAAAAATGTCGCCCCGTGGCTACGAATACTTTTATCCCTTTTTTACGGATCTCCTCAATTGCCTTGACTGTAGACTCAGGCATGCGGTGGGTTTTGAAACTTACTAATGTACCGTCTATGTCAAAAAATATTGCTTTTATCATGAAGTGAATTAATTGTGTTAGATAACTTAGACAAAAGTACAAAATATAAGCAGGATATCCTGTCTGTCTAATAATGAAAGACCTGAATCTCAATTTTCAGGTCTTTTATAGATTATCGTTCTCTGTATGTTTTACAGAGCTTTCTTCATAAAGCGAATCCAGTTTCCAGACGCTATTTTCTCAATATCGTCATCACTATATCCTCTGTTTTTCAACATCTGTGGAATTTTCTGTAAGTCGGCAATTGTTTTCAGATCATACGGGCATTGTTCCGTGCCAAAAGCGCCATCGAGATCGCTTCCTACTGCTGCGTGATCAGTATTTCCCGCTATCTGACAAACACGGTCTATATTATTTATCATTATTTCCAGATTGCAGTTCATTCCCTCAGGTGTGGAGACACCACGAACCCAGTTGGGAACCATCATCCATGCATCCAGCGCTATTCCGATAACAGCTCTGCGTTCGATCAGCGCTTTAATCATCTCATCACTAAACTGGCGGTTGTGATTCACAAATGCCCGGCAATTGTTGTGGCTAGCCCAAATATTTCCTTTATATATTTCTAGTGCATGCCAGAATGCATCATCGTTAAGGTGTGTTGCATCGAGAATCATGCCCAAACGGTCCATTTCTTTCAATAAGTCTATTCCCATTTGGTTGAGACGACCTGAAGAATCTGTGCCATTCGCATATCTTCCGGGACCGTAATGAGCCGGACCAATAGCTCTCAGCCCGTAGTTGTAGGCTCTTTCTACATAGCTTACATTTACGATTGAATCTGCTCCTTCAAGGCTTAAAATATAACCTATCGGTTTATTGTCGTCCGGTTCGTCATTCATCCATAGATCCAGATGTTTTTCCAGGGATTCTTTATCTCTTATCATCACCATCTGCCCTTCTTCCTCCATGGCTTTGTACCAGGCTAACTGTCCTTGAGTCTGTGCCCAGGCCTGTTCCGGAGAGTGCCAGCCTGCACCGGGTAGAGAACCGTTCTTTTCTATAACACGCCCTATCTGTGTGGCTACGACCAGACCGATATTTCCTTTCCTCAGTTCGGGTAATGTTGTTGTCGCTCTTGATCTGTCAGGCTTGTCGGTCATACCAGCTTCGCTCATATTAATTTCTTCCACCGGCCAGCGTAAATCCCTGTTCCATTCCAGAGCATTCATGCTAAGGTCGAGATGTGCATCTACAAAAAATAGTTTAGACATTTTATTAAGATTTAAGTCAGAATGTATTTAATGATGTATTTTAATTAGATAACTATTAGTTGTTACCATTAATCTGGATAATAAAAAGGTCTGAGACCTTAATAATTTATATAACGGTTTCTTGCTATTATTTTCCACTCGTCTATTTTCTCATTATGGTCTACCACATATGCCTTGTCGTATAAAGCAACAGTAGGACATATATGAACCGGAATTCCGTATAAGACAGTTCCGATACGATATATATTACTGTCAGGTACATTTAATACTAAATGCTCTTCGCTTTGGGCAACAGGTGTAGCTTCACTTGCATTCAGAAAATGAACTCTCGGTAGTGGATTTTCGGCCGCAACAGATTTATGCCCTAAATCGATACATATATGTGTTGAGTCAATAATCGAAATCACCCTGCTGATAACTACTGCAGCATATTTGAAAGGCAAGTCTTCAAGCATATGTTTGTATCCCCAGTCCCAGAATACAAACGTACCCGGACTACACTCGCAATTCTCACGGTGTATATGTATAGGGAATGTTGGCGTTCCCCCCATAACCAGAGCGATAGGATGGGGTAGTAGGGGCTTAATTTCCTTATAGGCCTTTTCTGCTAAAGCAAATGAAATATCACTTTTTTTGCATCGTATCTCTGTATCTTCATCATGTATATGCCCGTCATAGCCATGTAACCCTGCAATATGAATCCGGGGCAAATCTATAATAGCTTGGACCAGATCTATAGCTTTCTCAGGCTTGATCCCTGTTCTGTCCATACCTATGTTAAGGTCAATAAAGATATTCAGTGTGATATTGTTTTCCCTGCATAAATCAGAGATGGCTTTAGCGTTTTCTTCATTATCGACAAGGCAGGAAAACCGTGTATCGGGATATGCTTTTATCAATTCTATAAGACGTTCGATTTTGGGGCCTACCGGCTGATATGCTAACAATACATCTGGTGCATTCACCAATGCCAACATTTCCGCCTCGGCAATAGTAGCACATTTATATTTGGTGATACCCGATTTCAGCATCATGGCACAAACTTCCCTCATCTTATGCGTTTTTACGTGAGGCCGGAGTTTATCTGTGCCTCCGGCTATTTGTATTGCCAGGTCTATATTCTCCTGAATCCGTTCCGGATATACCACAAGGGCAGGGGAATCAATCTGTTCTATGTTGTTTATTTTATACCAATCGGCCATAATTTATTAAAATGTAAATTGTTAAAACCTGACAAAGTTTACACATTTTTCTACTTTTTTCGTACTGTCACTTTTTCTTTACAAACTCCGTGAAACTCCTTTTTGGCTCCGCCGACCGTTGGTTCTCCGTGGTTAAAAAGTCTCTCGAAAAGATACCAAGTCGCAAAAGGTAACAAAAGTAACACCTTTGCAGGCTTTATTATATTTGTTACTTTTTCAATCTTTAAACCTTCAATAAATTCTATCAAAGAGCTATCGGCTAAAAGATAACGGCTATCGGCTAAATCAGATAGATAAAAATATATCAGTATAATTCAAACAAGGCCTCTATCTCAACAGGAATATTATCCGGTAAAGAACCGAACCCCACAGCGCTTCTGGTTCCTATCCCATTCTCTTCACCCCATACCGAAGCAAAGAGTTCACTACATCCGTTGATGATATATGGATGATGCTCAAAGTCGGGAGTGCAATTTACCATTCCCAATACTTTTATCACCCGTTTCACCTTATTCAGGCTGCCAAGGTTGGTTTTGATCGTAGATAACATTGTTAGTCCTACCTGGCGTGCAGCCAGTTTCCCTTCTTCCTGGCTAAGCTCTCTGCCTATCCGTCCGATAATTAGTGATTTGTCATCCTGTACAGGGCCATGTCCCGACAGATAGAGATATTTTCCATCTATGATGCAAGGCTTGTATACTCCTTTGGGAGCCGGAGCCGGAGGAAGTGTCAGGCCTGATTTTTCAAATTGTTCGTCAGCATTGTAAGTACTCATAATTTATTCTTTTAATTATTGATATTTTTTAAGGTCGCAGACCTTTTTATTCAATTCATTAGTCGTTTATCGCGATTCGGCATAGTTCAAGTACACTTGACTCTGCTCTCACTGCTTTAAACGTTGTTTTGATAAGTACAACTACTAAAGGTAGTTATAATTTGAAAATATGTCATTAAATACTTTCTGTTACTTATATGATAAAACTTAGTAATAATACACCTATCAATCCGGCAATGGATACAATGGCTTCCATTACTGACCATGACCGTAGCGTATCTTTCAAACTCAGGTTGAAATATTCTTTGAACATCCAGAATCCGGCATCATTCACATGCGAAAACATTAAACTGCCTGCGCCCAACGACAATACCATCAGATTCGGGTTCACTCCCGATTGGATAACCAACGGCATAATTACCCCCGCAGCAGTAAGGGCGGCTACTGTAGCAGAACCGACACATCCCCTGATAATGGCTGCGATCAGCCACCCCAGAATAAGCGGGTGAACAGGTAATTGTTCCAGACTATTGGCCAGTTCGGTACTCACACCACTATCTTCCATAATCTGTTTGAATATACCTGCTCCGGCAATAATAAGCAGTATCATAGCAATATCTTTCACTGCATCGCCATATATATCCATTACTTCTTTGATGCTTCTGCCCTGCCTGATACCTAAAGTGTATGTGGCTGCAATGACCGCTAACAACATAACTAGTGAGGGAGCACCGATAAAGGATACAAAAGATTTTATTTCCGCACTCATATTTGGGAAGCATAGTGGTATAACCGTTACTAATATCAATAGGAATACAGGTAGTGTTGCACTGATAAAACTGTTAGCTTTACCCGGTGTTCTAAAATTTCCGGTAGTCTCTTTCTGCTCGAATAGGGTTACAGGTCCGGATTTTATATTCTTTAGTGTCTTGGAAAAAACAGGCCCTGCGAGAATGATTGCCGGAATGGCTACGGCTAGGCCATAAATTAAAGTCATCCCGATATCAGCTTTAAATATCGATACTAATGCTACAGGCGAAGGGTGGGGCGGAAGAAATCCGTGTGTGACGGACAATGCTGCCAGCATTGGTAAACCAATATATACAGCAGGCAGCTTGTATTTATACACTATCGAAAAAATGAGTGGGACAAGGAGTACAAACCCGATTCCGTAGAAAAGAGGAATACCCACAATAAAACCTGTGATCATCAGTCCCCATTGAATATGCTTCGTGCCGAAAGCAGCGACCATTACATCAGCTATTTTTTGCGCGGCTCCACTCTCTGCGACAAGTTTACCCAGCATTGCGCCTAATACGATAATCAGGGTAAGGTCTTTCATTATAGTTCCTATGCCATTGTTTACCGACACAAGAAGGCTTTCTAATGGAATGCCTAATGCTACTCCGGCAAGAATGGATACTATCAGGAATGATAGAAATGCATTAACTTTGAAATATGAAATCAGCACAATTAATAGTGCCAGACTTAGGATGATAATGATAAAAGACATTACTCAAGGTTTTATGTATTTGAGGTTCAGACTATATTGTAGTTCTGAATGGGTTCAAATGTGTTTTTTCAACATGTCAAATGTAGACAATATCTTTAATAAATCAAGCAATCAGATGTTAATTAATATTTACGTATTAAGAGGTAGGTAATCGTTAAAATGTTTTGGCTGATATATGGAAACGTTCAATTACATTAGTCGTTTTTCGTGACTCGGCAGAAGCAAAATTCATTTTGCTTCTGCTCTCGCTACTTAAAACGTTGAATTATTCCATGTCACGCACAATTAATGAATGCTTATATCTCTTTTGATTGATGCTACAAATTAGGATAATTTTGGGTTTGCCATAGTAGTCGAATGAAATATAAAAGTTATTGCAGTAAATATTTATATGATTAAAGAAATTGAATGTATATTTGCATCGGTTATGAATAAAGCATTGCTCAGTATCGGTACAAACGAAGACAGAGAATCAAATTTAAGCCTGTGTCATCAGTTTCTGAATAATATATTTACAGATATATCTTATTCAGACACTTCTGTTACCATGCCCTATGGCACTATCTACAGAAACGATTTTCTGAACCAGCTTGCTGTTATCTACACAGACAGGGACATGGATGAAGTCGTCCGCTTATTGAAATCTATAGAAAAGGATATGGGGAGAAATGGGGCCGATAAAAAAAACGGAATCGTGAAAATAGATATCGACCTTGTAATATGGAACAATAGCGTATTGAAGCCGGAAGATTTCACCCGAAGCTATATTGCAGACCTGTTAGCCAGTTTGGATAAATGATGATCCCCATAACCTGTTTTGTATTTCCTCCAGCAATTTTTCACTGCCGTCATTAAACTTCCGTGCAAAATAAGGGAACCGTTGTCCGTATTCATCATTGAACTCGATATGGTTTTCCAGAAAGTCAATATGACGTTCTTCTATTGTGGCCGGAGGAACAGCAACCTCCCAGTCTGTATAAGTAAGGCTTGCGGCTGTATTTTGCAGAAACGGCGAGTTTCCGATAATTGTCTGAAAAAAGGCTTCGTCCGGCACTAATGTATGGCGGAAGAAGTCTGTATATCGCTTATCCTCTCTTACTGTCGTCAAAATATATTGCACACATTCGCGGGTAAGGGCAAACCATTGCGTACCGGCATACACCCTGAACGGTGCTTTCCTTTTTATTTTTAGCTTTTTAAGTAATACTTCCGCCAGAAACTTAGGGTTGTAATGCTTCAGGTTACGGCGATCGTAATCAAAATAGTAATATCCATAACGCTCTATTGGCTTAAACGGAACCGGTACAGGAGCAATATCTATATATTCTTTTCCCTTTTCCAACTGTTGATAAAGGAACTCCTTCGACCGGATAGGATAATCTACTCCACTAATCAATACATAATAATCTGCACCGGGAGAATATTCCAGGCCTCGCTTCATCAGAGCCAGAGTAGCTTCCACCATATTAAATCCACCCCAGTTGATATCAGTGCGCTCCGGAATTACTTCCACATTATTATATTGCGGAAAATACTTCTGCACTACCTTCTTATCTAAATGAATAAAAAAGGTACAATCCGTGCCATCCAGGGCATTTATCAAACGGTCTAAATGTCTGAAATTATTATGAGCTAATATAAGATAGCAAATCTTCATATTCAACAATAGGATTCACACAAAAGTAAATAAAAAAAGGTTACTTCAACCGAAATAACCTTTTCTTCTATATGTTTTGGTGTCTGACTTACCTTTTTCTCTTGGTACTGTTAGACTTATTCTTTTCGTTCAATTGTTGTTGCTGAAGTTTCTGAGCCTCTGCTAAACGAGCCATAAAACCCGATTTCTTTTTCGGTTTTGCTTTATTAGCTTCCAGCTTGGCCAACACCTTATCTTCATCTATTATATACCGGAATCCGATTGTTAATAAAATCGTTACCAAAAGCGAGAGGAAATAATAATATGTAAGCCCCGACGGGTAATCATTCAACATGAAAAGGAAAATCAACGGCATCAGATACATCATCCACTTCATCCCCGGCATTTGTTGCTGTCCGGTATTGGTCATTTCCATATTGAATTTCGTATAAATGATATTCGTTACCGTCATCAGAATACAGAACAAACTGATATGTGTACCGATCAATGGAATATGGTTTTTCCATTCAATGATAGCATCATATGTGGAAAGATCGGTAGCCCAAAGGAAGCTTTGCCCGCGAAGCTCTATCGCATTCGGGAAGAATGAGAAGAGTGCAATCAATATCGGCATCTGCAACAGTAACGGAATACACCCGCTCATCGGGTTTACCCCCGCCTTATTATAGAGAGCCATTGTCGCCTGTTGTTTTTCCATAGCCTGTTCCTGCTTCGGATATTTAGCAGCCAGTTCCTCTACCTGAGGGCGTAATACACGCATCTTAGCCGACGACATGAATGACTTGAATGTGAGTGGAGATATTACCAGTTTTACAATTATAGTAAGCAACAGGATAACAATACCCATCGACATTCCTGTACCTCTCAACAAGTTAAAGATCGGAATCACAAAATATTGATTCACCCAGCGGAACAGTGTCCATCCCAGTGGTACAAGCTTATCCAGATCGAGTTGTTTGTTTACATCGTCTATATGGCTGTCATACCCTTTTAGCAAAGTGAATGACATAGGTCCCAGATAGTATGTGAATCCGGCGCTTATGGTTCCGGCATTCATATCTACCGTTGCCGGAGCATATATTGTCGCTTCAACTGTTTTCAGGTATTCGCTGTTTTCATCAGTAACTAAAACTTTAGAATCAAGAAGGGCTGTTTCGATCTTCTCGTCCGCAATCAGTATCGGAGCAAAGAACTGATTCTTGAAAGCAATCCATTTAGCAGGTTCTTTCACCTCCAGTTGTTCACTTTTATCACTGCTTAGTTCTTTTACATCACCCCCTACATATTTATAATAGATGTGCGAATAGCGCTGTTCGTTTTTCACGCTTTTCTCCTGTCTGCGCATCTTCTGCGCCCAGTATAATTCTATCACATCCGATTTGTTCCTGTCCAGCATCGGTTGCAACCCGACCAGATTGACATCATATTTCAGCATATAATCGTCTTCTGCCAGTTTATAGATAAAATCGACATGTTGGTTTGCTGCATATGAAAAACGCATGATAAGAGAATTGTCTCCCTCTGCCTTGATTGGCGTAAATATCAGATTATTGGTATGAAGTACCTTATTTTGCTTATTGGTCAACTGAAGCGAAAATTCGGCATCGTTATTGAACAGGTACAAAGAATCTCCATCATACCGGGAATATTCTTTCAACTGTGCACTTACCATCTTCCCCCCTTTAGTAGAGAAAACAACTTTCAGCTTACTGTTTTCCAGTGTTATCAGTTGTTCTGCCTGCTGCGAACCCATTTGTACTGAATCCATTACTGCAAGAACAGAATCTGCTTCCTGAACGGGAGCCGCGAAGAAATCATCCACCGGATTTTCATTCTTTACTTCCGCTGCAGTATCTTTCAGGTTGTTTAGTTCTTTTTCCCGCTCTTTAGTCTGCGCATATTCTATCGAGTCTCTCCGATATTGTTCTTTCTGCTTAGCAAGTTCTTCCGCCGAAGGTCTGCTCAGTAACGTAAATCCAATGATTACGGCAGCGATGAGTACAAACCCGATAATCGTATTCTTATCCATTTATAGTTTTTATAAATTTAATATTTGCGATTTTTCCTTTCAATTTCTATTGGGCGTTTTGCATGACCCGGCATAATCAAAATAAATTTTGCTTCTGCTTCCGCTATTTAAAACGTTCAATCTTATTTTTTCTTATTGTCAATTACTGCTTTTATAAAGCTGATGAACAAAGGGTTAGGCGATACTACCGTGCTGTTGTATTCAGGATGGAACTGTACACCCAGGTACCATTTCTTTCCGGGAATTTCCACAACCTCTACCAGTCCCATGTCCGGATTTGTTCCGGTACACTTCATTCCATTCTTTTCGAAATCTTCCTTATAATCACCGTTGAATTCGAAACGATGGCGATGACGCTCCTCTACCAGCTTCTTTCCATATGCTTTATACACCTGCGAACCTTTTTCCAACTCACACTTATAGGCTCCCAGACGCATTGTCCCACCCATATTTGTGATATTCTTTTGTTCTTCCATCAGGTCAATAACTTTAAATGGTGTATGAGGATTCATCTCCGTTGAGTTAGCATCCTCAAGTCCCAGTACATTGCGGGCAAATTCGATAACCATACATTGCATACCCAGACAGATGCCGAATGTAGGTACATCGTGTTCACGGGCATATTTCAACGCCTGAATTTTCCCGTCCACACCGCGCTGCCCAAATCCCGGAGCAACAACTATGCCATCCATGGAACCAAGCATCTTTTCCACATTGTCTGCGGTCAATTTGTCAGAGAGTATAAAATGCAAATCAAGCTTGCGATCATTGTATATCGCTGCCTGCAACAACGATTCATTGATAGATTTGTATGCATCCGGCAGTTCGACATATTTACCGACCAGTGCGATACGAACCGTCTCTTTGGCATGTTTTTTCTTATCAAGGAAATCGCGCCAAGGCTGCATTACCGGTTTATCACCGATAGGCATACCCAGTTTACGCAACACGATTTCGTCCATGTTCTGCGCCTGCATATTCAATGGCACTTCATATATTGTAGGCACATCTACTGATTGTACAACGGCATCTACTTCTACATTACAGAACAATGCCACCTTTTTCAGTATGTCTTTATTCAACGGATGCTCGGTACGGAGAACCAGCATATCGGGCTGCACTCCTTCCGACTGCAACTGCTTCACAGAATGCTGTGTAGGCTTTGTTTTCACCTCTTTTGCCGCTGCAATATACGGCACATAGGTAAGATGTACGCACAGGCAGTTTTTGCCTAACTCCCAACGTAGCTGACGTACACTCTCAATGAAAGGCAGCGACTCTATGTCGCCTACTGTGCCTCCGATTTCGGTAATTACAAAATCGTAGTCATATCTTGTGCCCAGCATTTTGATGTTACGCTTTATCTCATCTGTGATGTGAGGCACGATCTGCACCGTTTTTCCGAGATAATCACCTTTCCGTTCTTTGTTTATCACATTCTGATAGATACGTCCTGTGGTGATATTGTTGTCCTTATGTGTAGGCTGATTAAGGAAACGTTCATAGTGACCAAGGTCCAGGTCTGCTTCGTGGCCATCAACAGTCACATAGCATTCTCCATGTTCATATGGATTCAGAGTTCCGGGATCGATGTTGATGTATGGGTCCAGTTTCTGGATTGTCACTTTATAACCCCTTGCCTGTAGTAGTTTACCTAACGAGGAGGCTATAATACCTTTACCTAAGGAAGATATAACTCCTCCTGTTACAAATATATACTTCGTATTAGCCACGACTTTTCGTTTTATATTTTTTAGACTCTAAAAAGAAAGCACAAAAGTACAAAAAATATTTAGATACATTGTTTAATTTTTGTCTAACAGTAACCATTAAGATTCCTATTCACATAAATTAAATATCTTGATCGGGATATTTTTATTACTTTCGTAGCAGTAAAAAATCATGATAGACCAAGGTACAATAGACCGTATAATGGACGCTGCTCAAATCGTTGATGTAGTGTCGCAGTTTGTCACCCTCAAACGAAGGGGGATAAACTTTGTGGGCTTATGCCCTTTCCATACAGATAAAACGCCATCGTTTTACGTTTCCCCTGCCAAGAACATTTGCAAATGCTTTGCCTGCGGCGAAGGTGGTACGGCCGTTCACTTCATAATGAAGCACGAGCAACTCTCGTATTACGAAGCATTAAAATATCTGGCTAAGAAATATAATATAGAAATACAGGAACGCGAATTCACCGATGAGCAAAAGCAAGCATATAACGAACGTGAAAGCCTCTTTATCCTCAACGATTATGCGCGGGACTATTTCGTCAACACTCTCCACAACCATCTCGAAGGTAAATCCATCGGATTAAGCTACTTCAAAGAGCGTGGTTTCAGAGAAGATATTATAGAAAAGTTTCAGTTAGGCTATAGTCTCGAACAGAGAGATGCCTTTTCTCAAGAAGCATTAAAAAACGGATATAAAGAAGATTACCTCGTAAAAACAGGACTAGCTATAAAAAGCGAGCATAACAACCAACTGATCGATCGTTTTCGTGGCCGTGTCATGTTCCCTGTACACACGCTATCGGGCAAAGTAATTGCATTTGGCGGACGTATACTTAAAAAAGCTGAGAATACAGGTAAATATGTCAATTCACCCGAAAGTGAGATATACCATAAAGGAAATGAACTATACGGCATTTTCTTCGCTAAGCAGGCCATAACCAAGGCCGACTGCTGTTATCTGGTGGAAGGCTATACCGATGTTATTTCCATGCATCAGGCAGGAATAGAAAACGTTGTCGCATCTTCGGGGACAGCATTGACAAACGGGCAAATACGGCTGATTCACCGCTTTACGGACAATGTCACGGTTATTTATGATGGTGACGCCGCGGGAATAAAAGCAGCATTACGGGGGATAGACCTGCTCCTCGAAGACGGTATGAATATCAAAGTTATACTACTGCCCGACGGGGAAGACCCGGATTCCTTTGCCAAGAAACAAAATGCGGAATCGCTGACCAACTATATCAAAGCCAACGAGGTCGATTTCATGCGTTTCAAGACAAAGCTATTGCTGGAAGAAGCCGGTAATGATCCCATCAAACGCGCCGCCCTTATTTCCGATATAGTAAACAGTATCTCCATTATACCCGACAATATTATACGCACAGTCTACATCAAAGATTGCAGTATCCTGCTGGATGTAGATGAGCGTATTCTGGTACAGGAAGTGACCAAGAAGCGGCTGGCCTATCTGGAAAAAACAGCCCCGCAAAAAATGGAAGAAGAAATGCGGGCTGTCCATAATGACTTGTCGCAGCCGATAATACACAGCAAAGCTGTAGTTAAGAAAACTCCGATAGACAAATTCGAACTGGCTATCCTTTACTATATAGTTCGCTTCGGTATGGAGATAATGCTGGAGGGAGGGGATGAAAATCCCGTTACGGGCGACATGCCTACTACTGTAATAGACTGGGTGAAATTCGATCTTCAGCGCGATGGCTTCTGGTTTACCAATCCTCTATATACACTGATGCTGGAAGAAGCGATAGAACGATCGGTAGATGAAACGTTTATTCCTGCCCGCTATTTTTTGGCACACACCGATGCGCAGGTTAGCAAGATAGCAGCCGAACTGGTTAGCGACAGGTATCAGTTAAGCAAACTGCATATCAAACAATTCGGAGAAAATGCAAAGAAAGAAGACACCCCGCTTGCCGAAGAAAAGCATTTAGGGAAAGATGTTCCGCGCATAGTCACAGAGTTGAAGAATGCATACATAACCAAGAGGATAAAGGAGATAAAAGATGAAATGGCTGTTAAGCAAAAAGAAGGAAACTGGGATACAGCCATAGAACTGATGCAGCAGATAAAAGAACTGGAAGAAGTGAAAAAAGCACTGGCAAAGGCTCTCGGAGAACGGATCATCCTGAGGTGGTAATTGCACGAATAATAACACAGGCACTATATCGTTACTATATAAATGAAAAAGAATTCCTATGAAAACATCTTTGAGACTACTGATTATTTCGATCATAATACTGATAAGCAGCAATGCAAATGCACAATTCTTTGTAGAAAAACAAAAGTATATCACCTTTCAGATAAGAGGAGGAATGAACCTCTCCAATGTTTCGGCCTGGAAAAATGAATACGGGTTCAAGAGCGGAAAAGTCAGGTTCGGATATAACTTCGGTGGTATTGCCGATATTACCCTGGGTAATGATGTTTACTTACAGACAGGACTTAGCTTTACCACCAAAGGAGCGAAAGTGAATAGGCTATCTACAACGGCAGGAAATATGGAGGCAAAAATGGAGGCGATGTATATCCAGCTACCCATCTATTTCACATATAAGTTCAACTTCCCCAACAATACCCATTTCGGCTTTGCCATGGGGCCGTATGTCGCTTACGGAGTCGCGGGAAAGACAACATTGACCACGCTCGACGGCACTCCCCAAAGTAATAAAGGCAATACTTTTGCCGGTGACGGGCTATGGAACAGACCCGATGTAGGACTGGGAATAGAATTACAGGCCGAATTATCGAGATTCGTTTTCATTATCGGCTCCGATACGGGCTTTACCCGAATATGGAAAAGAGATATGCTAAATGACAATCTCAAAGTGAGAAACAATAGTGTCTATCTCTCGTTGGGGGTAAAGATATAAAGTAGCATATTTCTGTTGCCATCTGGAGATTATTTATACTTCAGCCATTTCAGCATTTCCATAAAAGAAACCTTCTTGCCATACATCAGTATTCCGACACGGTATATTTTAGCTGCCAGTTTTACCATCAGGACTGATGTGGCAAACAATAATGCAACAGACAATGCCAGTTCCCACAAAGGTATCTCGAACGGAGCGCGGACCATCATTACCACAGGCGACGTGAATGGTATCAATGAACACC
This sequence comes from Dysgonomonas sp. GY75, assembly GCF_015234155.1. Taxonomy (NCBI): domain Bacteria; kingdom Pseudomonadati; phylum Bacteroidota; class Bacteroidia; order Bacteroidales; family Dysgonomonadaceae; genus Dysgonomonas; species Dysgonomonas sp. GY75. The sequence continues at coordinate 144,418 of NZ_JADCLQ010000022.1, read as the reverse complement.
AGAATGCCATAGCCCCTTCCGGATTGCGGGCGGCCGCGAAGCCTGTATAAAACGCTACCATCAGTATAATCATAACAGGCATGATAAGTTGCTGGGCCTCCTGCGAATCATTCGCACCCGAACCGAACATGGCGAACAAGGATGCGAACAGGAGATATCCCCCTGTAAAATAAAGGACAAGACATATTGCAACCTGTACCCAGTTGATGCTGAAAAAGCCGTTAAGGAAAGAAGCCATCTCAACATTGCTGCTTTTCATTAATGCCATTGCCTGTTGCGTGTCCACAGAAGCACTCATATCCATGTTGATACCGAAGATCATCTGAATAGCAATCATTACACCTCCGCCTATAACAAGCCATACAACCAGTTGAAGAAGCCCCACAAGCCCGACTCCTATTATTTTACCCATCATCAGGTCGAAAGGTTTAACCGAAGAAATAATCACTTCGATTATACGGTTGCTTTTTTCCTCTACCACACTCTGCATCACCATAGAACCGTACATCATGATAAAGAAAAACATACAGAAGGTGAGAGCCATTCCGGCAACAGTAGCTATTTCGCCGAGAGTTTCCGTTTCTTTCCCTGTTTCATCCCAGCGGATAGTAGAGATATGAATTTTATCTTTAGATTTCAGTATTTCCTGCAAATTAGTTACTACTTGTGGTTCAAGATTACTCTCTGAGGTAAAATCGTCAATTTTTTTATTCCTTACCGCTTCGGTCAATACATCGTTTATGTATGCAGTCAGCTCGCGGGGAGGTTGTTGTTTTTCCGAGAAGAATGTAACCGCGTTGGGATTCTGATTCAAATCTCCGTTTATTTGCAACAACGCTGTACCCTTTTCCTTACCTGTCGCCGTACTGTCAGCGGCGGATACCTGTACAAATTCATAGTTTTTGGACGATTCCAACAAGCCGGAATACAATCCTGTATTATCTATTACATAAACCTTCTTTATATCATCATTGTCACTGAGCATCATCAATATAGTAGGTAATGCAACAACTGCGGCAAAAAGGAAGGGGGTCAATAATGTGGTCAGGATAAAAGCCTTTGTCTTTACCCTGGAAGAGAATTCTCTTGCTATAATTAATTTCAATGCTTTCATTCGGCTCGTTTTGAGAAGGTCGCAGACCTGTTTATTACTTTTGTTGTAAAACAACAATCGCAGGTTAGATTTGATAATATATTGTTAAACTTCATCTATTGCTTACTGCTTGAATAAAAATATCATTCATGGAAGGCAATTCTTCCTCAAAAGAAATAATCTCATATTTCCGGGCAACTTCCTGTAGCAGATCGGAGTTGGACGCATCATCATTCCGCTGAATGCGTACTTCCACTGAGCTTTTATCAACAGACTGTGACAATATGGTAAAATGGACAGATTCCAGATCGAAGCTATCGCCTGATACATTGAGCTTGAAAATGTGTTTTCTATATTGCGCACGTATCTCTTTCACATTACCCTGCAAAACAACCTTCGATTTATTGATCAGGGAAATCTCGTCACAAAGCGCTTCCACCGATTCCATATTATGGGTGGACAGGATAATTGTCTTACCCTTTGCTTTCAGTTCGAGAAGTTCATTTTTAAGCAACTCTGCGTTTACCGGGTCGAATCCGCTGAAAGGTTCGTCAAGGATATACAATTCAGGTTCGTGTATTACAGTGGCAATGAACTGTATTTTTTGCTGCATCCCTTTCGATAACTCTTCTACCTTTTTGTTTTCCCATGACAGAATATCGAACTTGCGAAGCCAATGCTGGGTTTTCTCGTGCGCATCTTCAACAGACAGACCTCTCAGGCGGGCGAGGAAAATAATATGCTCCCCTACTTTCATCTTCTTATACAGGCCTCTTTCTTCGGGGAGGTAACCTATATTAAAAATGTCATCGGCAACAGATTCCCTGCCATTGATAAAGACTTTTCCCTGATCGGGAGCTGTTATTCTGTTTATTATGCGGATAAGAGACGATTTGCCGGCCCCATTCGGCCCCAGTAATCCATAAATACAGCCTTTGGGTACCTGCACACTTACTCCGTTAAGGGCGGTATAGTCTCCGTACTGTTTTACGATATCCTGCGTTTCAAGATACATCATTCTGATCTATATTAATTTGCTTAAATTACTCTACCTTGTTAGTCGGTGAATATTCTATAAAATCACAAAAGAATAAAAAAATAAAGAGATATGCGAATATATAGTTACGAATTTAGAGTAAAGGGAAATTGGTAACTATAATCATTCATTGTTTTTCACATCAGTTAACCATGTATTGTTAAAACCTGACACATCTGACACTTTTTTCACTGCTTTCATCTTGTTATTTTTATGTCTTTTAACTATGTTTGGTTAAAAGGTAACAAAGGTAACAGTTTTATGGCTTTGTAGGGGCGAATAAACATTCGCCCACAATGAGTATCGGGCGAATAAACATTCGCCCCTACAGTCTTTACCAAAATAGCACCTTTTTCAGTTAACGGTTAACAACTCGTACCTCATGCCTTGTCTACTCGTACCTATTTCAAAAAGGTAACAAAGGTAACACATGTTTCAGTTAAGAGTATTTTTACGCGAAAACGCAGAGGCTAACTCATCACTTACTTATTCCAATACTTCAAAGAACGATAGGCTAACAGCGATTAGCTCACTATATAGATAAACTTTTTTAAAAAGAGTAATTTTCGTGTGTTTGCCCTAATTACTTATCTTTAAAAGCTGTCTCCTCCGGCAAAAAATTGTACTTTTGCAAAACCATTATTTTTTGCATGCATGATATTAGAGCGTTTATCCATACTTAACTATAAGAATATAGAGCAAGCCGAGCTTACTCTGTCGCCCAAGATAAATTGTTTCCTGGGAAGTAACGGTATGGGAAAAACCAATCTGTTGGATGCGATCTACTATCTGTCGTTCAGCAAAAGCCACAACAACCCTATCGACTCTCAGAATATACTGCACGATGCAGAATTTGCTGTTATACAAGGCTGGTATGAAATCGGAGATAAACAGGAAGAATTCTTTTGCAGTCTGCGCAGAAAACAAAAAAAGCAATTCAAGCGGAACAAGAAAGAGTACGAGCGGTTATCGGACCATATCGGTTTATTGCCGCTGGTAATGGTTTCGCCTTCCGATACCGAACTGATAAACGGAGGTAGTGACGAGCGACGCAAGTTTATGGATTTGTTCCTCTCGCAATTCGATAAAGAATATCTGTACTCGCTTATCCGGTACAACAAGGCTCTGCAACAGAGAAATGCGTTGCTGAAAGTGGATGCCCCGGTCGATGACACCCTTCTCGACCTTTGGGACGAGCAACTGGCCAATGAGGGAAAGATTATCTATAGGAAGAGGAAGGATTTTATCGATAAATTTATTCCTACATTCCAGAAGTTTTATGATTTTATCTGTTCTTCGAACGAGAAGGTGGAGCTGAAATACGAATCCCATTTCGAAAATCCCGATTTCCCGGAATTGCTTAAATCAAGAAGGCAGAGGGATAAAATTTTAGGTTATACAACTGCCGGCATACATAAAGATGATCTGGATATGCAGATGGACGGCTATTCTATTAAGCGTGTTGGTTCGCAGGGACAGAATAAAACGTATGTAGTGGCATTGAAGCTGGCGCAGTTCGACTTCCTGCACAAAGCCACTGAGACTACTCCTGTATTATTGCTGGATGATATTTTCGACAAACTGGATTCGTCCCGGGTGGAGCAGATTATTAAACTGGTACTGGACAAAGATTTCGGGCAGATATTCGTAACCGACACTAATCGTGAGCATCTGGATGAAATACTCTCACGCACAAACAGCAACTATCATCTGTATGAAGTAGAAAAAGGCGAAGTAATCCAAAAGAATATTGCGCTATGAGAAAACGGAATACGGAAAGTATAGGGGAAGTGCTAAGGCAGTATTTTGAGGAAAATCAATTTATAAAGAGAAAATTAGCCGAAAGCAGGGCTGTTACAGGCTGGCCGAGATTGCTTGGCAAGATGATTAATTCATATACGACAAACATTTACCTGCGAAACGGTGTTCTTTATGTGTCTTTGAGTTCATCCGTTCTCCGTTCCGAATTAATGATGGCAAAAGACAGGCTTATAACTAAATTGAATGAACATGCGGGTATGCATGTAGTAAATGATATCATATTCAGATAAATCAAGAGCCTGTTTAAATTTTAGCGAAAATTTCTCTAAAGGCTCTTAAATAAATCTTAGCTGCTTTTTTATATTCTTTTGAGCGCCTTTTTTACTTTTTCCTTTTGATTTAGCCCGCTAAATCCGCAAGGGAAAAATCAAAAAATACATCTCAAAATAATTATAAAAAAGTTCAGCTATAAAATTTAAACAAACTCTAAAATGAAAGAAATAAAACCCGAAACGTTTAAAGAAACACTTCCTATTCAAATCCGCTTTAGTGACATAGATGCTTTAGGGCATATCAATAACAATGTGTATTTCAGTTATTTCGACCTCGGCAAGACTACATATTTCGAGACAGTAAAAGGAAAATCCGATATCAGCTGGACAGACGGCCTGATTGTGGTCGCTCATATCGAAGTCGATTTCCTTTCCCCTGTATACTACAGGGAAAATATAGTTGTAGACTCGAAAGTCACCAAACTGGGAGATAAAAGCGGAGTATTCCTCCAGCAAATAAGGAATGTAAAAAACGGAGAAGTGAAATGCCGTTGCAAATCTGTTTTCGTAACATACGATGCGCACACACAGGCGTCGATGCCTATTCCTGATACTTGGCGAAAGATTATATCGGAGCATGAAGGACTGGAAGAAGAAAGAGTGCTGTCCGAATAATGAAAATAAACGAGGGTGTATCAATAAATTTTGATTATGCCGAGTCTCGAAAAACGACTAATGTAATTCAACGTTTATTTATAGCATTGTTCCTGCTAGCGAAATATTATATTCCTTCTCCATATATTTAAAGAACATATATAACTTATACTCGACCTCCATATTATACTCGATTTCTGAATTATAATCTACCTTACTCTCATAAATACGAGAATCATAAATAGACGGAAGGCTACACCGGGTATTCCATTCCGAAGTCATAACTGCATTTCTCGCCTTTAGTGTAAATGGAGAATAAAACTCTATTGGCTTTTGTATGGCTAAGAATGCCTCGTAACCTGCATCGAAAACAATAACCTCATATTCTTTTAAGCCTTCCAAAGTTTCTTTTTTATTAAAGTTGGTTGTGATTATTATATAATCCTTAAAAAGCAAACCAGCTATACCAGCCTGTTCCTTTTTTATTATAGATATAGATTTGATTGTATTTGGATCTACTCTGCAAACGCTATCACGATCTATTACCAGACCATCAATAACAAATACAGGCTTGGGAAGATTTTTGACTTTTGTCCTTTTCGTTTCAGCGTATCCTACTGGTAAGATCTTTGCATGAGATAAATGCGTAAAATCCGGCACTTTATTAGAAGATGATAATACGTCTACCGTTTTCATTTTTACAGAAACAGCTATGTCTTGTTGTCCAAAACAACCTAAAGAAGCCAGCATTAATATTACCAATAAATGCTTTTTCATAAAAACTGGGTTTATTATTATTTATCAAATATAATGAAAGTAATCCATATCCCATCTTATGCAACTTATCCTTTTTTTAAGAAGTTTTTTAATTTGACAAACAAAAACAAAGCACGCCTAATCAATACTTTCAGTGTTTTAACTATCTTTGCACCCAAATGTATAAAAAACAACCGTTTAATAAACGATTATTATCATATACCAGTTTCAACTATGAAGAGATATAACCTGATAAACAACGTCTTTGGTTGGTTCAGTTTTGCTGTAGCCGCTATTGTTTATTTAATGACCATCGAACCTACAGCCAGTTTTTGGGACTGTGGCGAGTTTATCACGTCAGCCTTTAAATTAGAGGTAGGACATCCTCCTGGGGCACCTTTCTTTATGCTTACAGGTAAGTTTTTTACATTGTTCGCTTCTGATACATCACAGGTGGCAATGATGGTAAACAGTATGTCGGCATTGCTAAGTGCTGCTACTATCCTGTTCCTTTTCTGGACAATAACCCACCTTGCTAAAAAACTAATATACACGGACAACGAACAGGAAATGTCTTTAGGACAGCTTATCGCTATCATCGGTTGCGGTCTTATCGGGGCTCTGACATATACGTTTACCGATACATTCTGGTTTTCGGCTGTGGAAGGAGAAGTTTACGCCTATTCATCTATGTTTACCGCGCTGGTTTTCTGGCTGATACTGAAGTGGGAAAACAGAGCGGACAAGGAAGGGTCTGACAAATGGCTGGTAATTATAGCTTATGCCATGGGATTGTCTATCGGTGTCCATTTGCTCAACCTGCTGTGTATCCCTGCCATTGTACTGGTATATTACTTTAAGAAATCGAAAAATGTAAGTCTTAAAGGTACATTAATAGCTTTGGCGGGCTCCCTGTTTCTGGTTGTAATACTGATGTATGGTATCATTCCGGGCTTTACCAAAGTAGGTGGTTGGTTTGAAAAACTATTCGTAAACGGATTCGGATTCTCTTACAACACAGGAGCTCTTACATATATACTATTGATAGTAATATCTATTATATGGGGACTTTATGAGACCCTTTCGGCCAAAGGCAGCCTGGGGAGAGCCAAAGTGGCATTTATAATCTGTATGGCTCTGAGTGGCGTTACTTTTATCGGGGATAATATTCTGCTATGGATAGTATTGTTTGGCGGACTTATAGCATTCTTTGTTCTTTACAAGAAAGTCAATTTCAGATTTCTGAATACGACGATACTTTGCCTGATGGTAATCCTGATAGGATATTCGTCGTTTGCACTTATTCCTATACGCTCCATTGCCAATACTCCGATGGATCAGAACTCTCCGGAAAATGTATTCACATTGGCCAGTTACCTCAACCGTGAACAATATGGAGACAGACCATTGTTTTATGGCAAGACATATGCTTCTTCCGAAAAAAGAGACGCCAATGGCCGCCTCGAACCACCTGTGAGTGAAAAACAAAGTTTTGATAAGGTTGTGAAAAAATCACCAGACCAAAAGGACGAGTATGTGGTAACAGGTACTATCCCTACTTATGGTTATACCAATACAATGTTGCTGCCCCGCATGTATTCTACCGAAGACAGGCATCTGCTCGGCTATCAGATATGGGCGGACATAAAAGATACTTCCGTACCTCCGACAATGTTCGAGAACCTGAAATTCTTCTTCGATTACCAGCTGGATTTTATGTACTTCCGCTATTTCATGTGGAACTTCTCCGGACGTCAGAATGACATTCAAGGACACGGAGGTCCTAGTAACGGAAACTGGATAACAGGAATCAGCTTTGTGGATGAATTGCTCGGACGTGGTCCTCAAGGCAATCTGCCTCCTGATATAGCAGAAAACAAAGGACATAACAAATACTATATGCTGCCTCTTATACTCGGGATTCTGGGTATAGCATTCCAATTGACAAGAGGGAAAAAGGGAGAGCAGCAATTCCTGGTTACATTCATGCTGTTCTTTATGACCGGTATCGCCATTATCATATACCTCAACCAGCAACCGATCGAACCGCGGGAGCGTGACTATGCATATGCAGGCTCGTTCTATGCGTTCTGTATCTGGATAGGATTCGGGGTCGCATTTCTCTGGCGTCTGTTGAAGAAAGTATTACCGGAAACTCCTGCCGCCGCCATAGCAACTGTAGTTACCGTATTGGTTCCTATACAAATGGCGGGACAGAACTGGGACGATCATGACCGTTCGGACAGATACACAATGCGTGACTTCGGGATGAATTACCTGCGTGGTTGCGAACCGAACAGTATTCTGTTTTCGATGGGAGATAACGATACATTCCCGCTGTGGTATGCTCAGGAAGTAGAAGGATTCCGCACCGATGTGCGTGTATGTAACTTAAGTTACCTGCAAACCGACTGGTATGTGGATCAAATGCGCCGTCAGGCTTATGATTCATCTCCACTACCGATAGAATGGGAAGAAGACCGCTATCATGGGGATAAAGGACAATCGGCTTATGTATTCACTAAACGTGATATAGAACGTCTGTTGGCCCGTGACTTACAAAATACGAAAGAGTCATCAGCATGGGCGGGAAGAGTCAATTACGCAGACTATTATGATACTCAGGCATTCAAAGACACAATGGAAGTGAGCGAAGTTCTGAACATTCTGAAAACGATGGATAACTACGCTCCGCGCAATCCGTATGTTGAGAATGGGATAATAGTTCCTTCAAGCACTTTCAGAATGCCAATCGATGAATCGAAAGTAGACTGGAATGCATTGGGAACAAGACCAAAACCTGAATTTATATTCAATCTTGGCGATAATAAAGGTGGCATATATCGTCAGGAAATGATGATCATAGACATGTTGTATAATATTAATAAGGATGACTGGAAGCGTCCTATCTATTATGCCGTAACCATTGGCGAACCTCCATTAAGGCTTACCACCCAGTCGATGCTCGAAGGTATCAATTACCGCATCACACCGGGAGTTGTAGACAGCACGGGGGTAAATACCGAAGTGATGTTTGACAATATGGTAAACAAATACAAATGGGGAGGCATCGAAAATCCGAAAGTATATCTGGATGAAAACAACCTGCGCATGTGCCGTACATTCCGTCTGATGTTTGACCGTTTGGTTACAGCCCTGTTGATGGAAGGAAAGAAAGACAAAGCTTTACAGGCTTTGGATAGATGTATGGAAGCAATTCCGGCTAATACAGTTCCTCGTGGAGGAGAATCTGTTTCATTCGCCGATGCATATTATGAACTCGGGCAACCGGAAAAAGCACAGAAAGTAATTGATGAAATTCTGTACCGGGTCGATGGTAGCCTGCAATGGTACGCTAGTATGAAGCAGAGCCTTATGATTAATTGTACCTCCGAGATCAGAGACTTGGTGAACACTGAAATCCAGATATTGGATACATATCAACGTTACGATAAGGCTAAATATGAAGCATATCTGGAAAAAGTAATGGCCAACGCTGAACTGTTCATGAGCAATCGGGTTAGCTTTAGTGACAGAAGCCATCCGCTCGACTATCTGATGCGTATCTTGATGAGAGGTTTGTATATGACCGAAAGCGATACAGCCCTTCGCAAAGATGCGGAGGCTAAGATCGAACGTATCGGAGGAATGATGCAGAAATATAAACCTGAGCTTTTACAAAAATATTATAGCAAATAAAATAAGGTAGATAAAGGATTTTCGGGAATACCCCGAAAATCCTTTATCTATATGTTCGTCATGTTTATAGAACAACCGCCATTTATATACCGTATGCTCTTTCCCGGAGCATTTTGGAGAAAACCTGTTGAAGGTGAAAAGACAATATATCTCACGTTTGACGACGGGCCAATACCCGAAATCACACCGTGGGTACTCGACTTGTTGGATAAATACAACATCAAGGCTACTTTTTTCTGTGTTGGCGATAATGTAAGGAAGTATCCGGATATTTATAAGATGGTACTAGGCCGTGGCCACCGGGTAGGCAACCATACATTCAACCATATCCAGGGGATCAGAACGTTCTCGAAGAGATATCTGAAAAATACGAAGCTGGCATCGGAATATATTGAATCAGACCTGTTCCGCCCGCCTCACGGACATATGAGGATACCGCAGTTCTTCACTTTACGAAGATACTACAAAATCGTTATGTGGGATGTCGTAACACGGGATTACAGTAAGTTGATGACTCCTGAGAAGGTATTGGAGAATGTGAAAAGGTACACCCGCGACGGCTCTATAATAGTATTCCACGATTCATTAAAAGCCGAGAAGAATATGAAATATGCCCTGCCCCGTAGCATAGAATGGCTGAAAGAGCAAGGCTATACCTTCAAGTTGCTATAAATCTGGTTGTTATTTCGTTGTGGTAAAGGTTGCCGGATATTCTACAGGATATAACTTTTCTCCACCCAACAGACGGATATAAGTAGAAAACTCCCGTTTACCTTCCTTTAATTCTATCACCCGGCATCCGTTCTTTCCAAGATTATTGTACTCCGTATTTCCTCCTGAGAAACGGCCATATGCAAGATATATATCATGGTAATTACCGATGTAATCATTATCATGGTCGTGACCTACAAATGTTCCCATTACATCCCCTGCCTGACGCATGGCTGCAAACATACCCGTATTTAACTTGCCATTGCATTCTTTTTCTTCTTTACTCCCTATTAACTGATCATATTTTTCAGCCTTCATCTGAGGATATTCAGCTAGTGGAATATGGAAAAAGGCCAGTGCAGGATAAGGAGCTCCTCCGTTCTCTTTTGTATATGCGGCACTTTGATTACTATACCATTCTATCTGGTTAAAGGCAAACCAATCGTAAGTACCTAAGCCTTTTATCGGAGTATACGCACCTGAATCGAAGAAATAGAGGATTGCACTATTCTTGTTTTCATACGAGGACTTTACTTCCAGTACATAATTGCCTACACCCTTCAACGATTTATCTCCGGCTTGGGCCAGACAGAAAGGTTTATTCACAGTATAATCCATTAGTTCTGCCCGGGACATTCCATGTTCATCATCGTGATTTCCGAAAATATATGCCCACGGTATCTTTCTTTCAATAACAGGGTTGAAAATATCATCAAGTCCCTCTGTTACAGGTTTTGCATAAATAATATCTCCTGTGAAAACAACCAGGTCAGGCTTCTCTGTATCCAATACTTCATTTATCAGCTCAATGGCAACAGCAGAAGCCGGATTGTTTTTTTGATAATGAATGTCGGTAAACTGTATTATCTTAAAATTTCCGTTTTGATTAAATTTTAACGGTATACTCTGGGATTGGATAAATAATGAAAAAAGAAATAATTGGGCAATAATTAAATAGCGCATGGTTTCCGTTTTTTGAAGTTTTAAATAATCATCTAAGATAAAAAATATAAATGATTATTTGTTCGTTTCATTTTTTTTATATCTTTGCAAAAACAAAAAGAAAGTAGAATGAATTTTCAATCAACAAATGCATATTGGTGGTGGCACTCTCAACTCAAAAAGTCGTGAGCTAATCCGGTATGTATTAAAATGAAAATTTATAAAGATACAAAGCCTGTCGTAACTCACGATAGGCTTTTTTTATGACAAGAAAAATAAAACAAAATATACAATGAAAAAATTTACAGTTGACTCAAATGGTTTTTATGGAGATTTCGGAGGAGCTTATATCCCTGAAATACTTTACGACAATGTGGAAACATTAAAGAATTCATATTTAGATATTATAGATGATCCATCTTTTCGGAAAGAATATGAAGATTTGCTCAAAGACTACGCCGGTCGTCCTTCTCCCCTTTTCCTAGCGAAAAGACTCTCCGAAAAACATGGCTGTAAAATATACCTGAAACGGGAAGACCTTAATCACACAGGTTCCCATAAAATAAACAATGCGATAGGACAAATCCTGATTGCGAAACGTATGGGCAAAACCCGTATCATTGCGGAAACGGGTGCCGGACAACATGGTGTAGCCACTGCAACAGTATGTGCGCTGATGAATCTGGAATGCATTGTGTATATGGGGGCTACAGATGTGGAACGCCAAAAATTGAATGTACAAAAAATGGAGATGCTGGGAGCAAAAGTAGTTCCTGTAACCAGTGGCAACATGACTCTGAAAGATGCTACAAATGAAGCCATCCGCGACTGGTGCTCCAATCCTTCCGATACATACTATGTGATAGGTTCTACTATCGGCCCTCATCCTTACCCTGATATGGTTGCACGACTGCAATCTGTTATCAGTGAGGAAATTCGCAAACAATTACTTGAAAAGGAAGGCCGCGAGACACCTGACTATGTAATGGCATGTGTGGGTGGCGGTAGCAATGCCGCAGGGACAATCTACCATTTCATAGATGAACCGGATGTGAGAATCGTACTTGCCGAGGCTGCAGGTAAAGGCATAGATTCGGGTGAATCGGCTGCTACTATCCATTTAGGAAAGCTAGGTATCATACATGGTTGCAAAACGCTGATAATGCAATCGGAAGACGGGCAGATCGAAGAGCCTTATTCCATTTCCGCCGGACTTGATTATCCGGGTATCGGTCCTATACATGCACATTTGGCACAGACAGGACGTTCGGAAGTATTAGCCGTAACGGACGATGAAGCGATGCAGGCTGCATTCGAACTGACAAGGCTGGAAGGAATCATTCCGGCTATAGAATCCGCTCACGCATTGGGTGCTTTGGATAAAATGAAATTCAAAGCGGAAGATGTTGTTGTGCTTTGTCTCTCAGGACGTGGCGATAAGGATATGGAAACGTATATAAATTATAAAAGTCTTTAATCATGCACTACAAGATAAACGTCAAAACTAAAAACCTCCTTGCAGACATGCAGACACCTGTCGGCATATATCTAAAGGTTAGAGATATATATCCCGAATCGGCTTTACTCGAAAGTTCCGATTATCATGGTGGAGAAAACAGTTTTTCATTCATTGGGATTAGTCCTATCGCCCGCTTCAAGGTAGACAATAATGAAATAACTTATACATACCCTGATAATACGACAAAAGAGGAAACTTTATCAGAAGGACAAAAACTAACGGATAAATTCCACGATTTTATAGGCCAGTTCGATGTGCAGGGTGAAAACAAGACAAATATAAACGGATTCTTCGGTTATACATCATACGACGCAATCCGGTATTTTGAGGCCGTTGACCCTATTAATAATAAATTAGACAATGCCGATATTCCTGAGTTTTACTATATTCTGTATCGCTTTATCCTCGTCATCAATCATCTGAAAAATGAATTGACCATCGTTGAGAATGTTGTTGAAGGAACAGAAGAAAAGACGCTTGAGTTAGAAGCCATTGTAATGAATAATAATATAGCCTCATATAACTTTGAGGCCATCGGTACCGAGCAATCCATGATCAGTGATGAGCAACATCAGGAAATGATACGGAAAGGAATAGCCCATTGCAAACGGGGGGATGTGTTCCAGATTGTCCTTTCACGTTGCTTCACGCAGAAATTTGCAGGAGATGACTTTAAAGTATACCGTTCCTTGCGTTCCATTAATCCTTCCCCATACTTATTTTACTTCGATTTCGGTTCTTTCCGTATCTTCGGTTCTTCACCCGAGACACATTGTAAAATAACAAAAGGGAAAGCATATATAGACCCCATCGCAGGGACTTATTTCCGCACTGGTGACGATGAAAAGGACCGTATATTATCAGAAAACCTGCTGAAAGACGAAAAGGAAAATGCCGAACATGTCATGCTTGTCGACCTTGCCCGCAACGACCTCAGCCGCAATTGCCACGATGTGAAAGTGGATTTCTATAAGAATGTACAATTCTATTCACACGTTATCCATTTGGTTTCACGTGTGAGCGGTATAGTAGACAATGACAGGAATAACATTTCTGTTTTTGCAGACACTTTCCCCGCAGGAACTCTTTCCGGTGCACCTAAGGTAAGAGCCATGCAACTGATACGCGACATAGAGAAGCAAATGCGTGGAGTCTATGGCGGCTGTATCGGGTATATCGGATTCAATGGCGACCTCAATCAGGCCATTACTATCCGTACTTTCCTTAGCCGTAACAGTACGCTTTATTATCAGGCAGGAGGAGGAATCGTTTCCAAATCAAATCCTGAAACAGAGGTCATGGAAGTGAAAAATAAACTGGGAGCACTGGCCAAAGCTGTGAAAGCAGCAGTAGAATTAAGGAATTAATGTAGCCATTAGCTGATAGCCGTTAGCTATTAGCTACAAGGAATAAACAATGATTATAGTAAAAAAGCTATCAGCTAACGGCTAATAGCTAAAAGCTTTAAAATATGAAAATATTGATTTTCGACAACTACGACTCATTCACATACAACCTCGTTCATTTGGTTAAAGAATTAGGTTTTACTGATGTGGATGTATATAGAAACGATAGAATTGCTTTGGAAGATATTGTAAAGTATGACAAGATAATTCTTTCTCCCGGGCCCGGCATCCCATCCGAAGCCGGATTGCTTCTGCCTCTGATAAAAGAATATGCGGGAAAGAAACCTATACTTGGTGTTTGCCTGGGACATCAGGCAATAGGAGAAGCCTTTGGTGCGAAGCTGTCCAATCTGGAAGATGTTTATCATGGGGTTGCTACGAAAATAGAGGTGATAAAACCCGACTATTTATTCGAAGGACTGGACAGAGAATTGGAAGTAGGCCGCTACCATTCATGGATTGTCGACAAGGAAGGCTTACCCGGCTGTATAGAAGTTACGGCCGTAGATAATAACGGACAGATAATGGCGCTCCGACATAAAGAATATGATATACATGGAGTCCAATTCCATCCTGAATCGGTACTGACGCCCGCAGGAGAAATAATAGTAAGGAATTTTTTAAACAACTAATTATAAATTAAGTTGACAAGTAAACAAGATACGAGTAAACGAGTTAATTATTTAACCGATACTGCTAATTGTTGACTGTCGACTGCTAACTGAAACATATCATGAACAAGAAAATCCTTTTAAGCGAAAATGACATTCCAAGGAGCTGGTATAATATTGTAGCGGATATGAAAAACAAGCCGCTGCCGCCACTTCACCCGGGAACAAAAAAACCGTTAGAAGTAAGTGACTTAGAACCAATATTCGCGACAGAACTTGCCAGGCAGGAATTAAACGATACTGACCGCTGGATAGAGATCCCCGAACCAATAAGGGAATTATATAAAAATTACCGCCCTACACCATTGGTACGTGCCTATGGCTTGGAAAAGGCGTTGGATACTCCCGCTCATATCTATTTTAAGAATGAAAGTGTCAGCCCAGTAGGTTCGCACAAACTGAATTCGGCAATAGCACAGGCATATTACTGTAAAGAGCAGGGGATAACAAATATTACAACTGAAACCGGCGCAGGGCAATGGGGCGCGGCCTTATCATATGCGGCAAATCACTTTGGTCTGGATCTGGCTGTTTATATGGTAAAGATAAGCTATCACCAAAAACCTTACCGTCGCTCGATCATGCAGACATATGGCGCGGAGGTTATAGCATCGCCAAGTATGAGTACCAAAGCAGGTCGTAAGATTATTACAGAAAATCCGAATTATCAGGGTAGTCTTGGTACTGCAATTTCCGAAGCGGTAGAACTGGCTTTAAATACTCCAAACTGCAGATATACCTTAGGCAGTGTGTTGAATCATGTATCGCTTCACCAGACTATTATCGGTCTGGAGGCGGAAAAGCAAATGGAAATGGCAGGAGAATATCCGGATGTGGTAATCGGCTGCTTTGGAGGCGGTTCTAACTTCTCCGGAATTACGTTTCCATTCTTGCGTCATAAACTCACCGAAGGAAAAGATATCCGTCTTGTGGCGGCGGAACCGGCGTCATGTCCGAAATTAACCCGTGGTAAATTTGAGTACGACTTTGGGGATGAAGTAGGATATACCCCTCTTCTGCCGATGTACACTTTAGGCCACAATTTTGCTCCTGCAAATATCCATGCCGGAGGACTTCGTTATCATGGGGCGGGAACTATCGTCAGCCAGTTGAAAAAAGACGGATACATAGAGGCTGTGGATGTGAAGCAACTGGATACATTCGAGGCCGCCGTATTATTTGCTAAATCGGAAGGTATAATTCCGGCTCCTGAGTCCTCTCATGCCATTTATGCGGCCATTCAGGAAGCATTGCAAGCAAAAGAAGAGGGCAGACAAAGAACAATCCTGTTCAACCTGTCGGGGCATGGGCTTATCGATATGGCTTCTTATGACCGTTATTTCGATGGCGAATTATCTAACCATGAGTTGAGCGACGAGGAAATTGCCAAAACAACGGATACATTGGAAAAATTAGTATGAAAATAAAGCTATTAACCATTAGCCGTTAGTTTCTTATTATAAGCTAACAGCTATTGGCTAATAGCTAAAAGCTAGCAAAATGAAACAGATACTCAACAGGCTTTTCGAACATCAGTACCTCAACCGCACCGAGGCAAAGGAAATACTGACCAATATGGCAGCAGGCAACTATAATGAATCCCAGATTGCCGCGTTTATCAGCGTATTTCTTATGCGGAGTATCAGTGTAGACGAATTCCTCGGATTTGCAGATGCACTGCTGGATTTGCGGGCAAATGTAGACGCACTGGCCGCATACAACCCGATAGACATTGTAGGTACGGGCGGCGACAACAAAAATACCTTTAATATATCCACGCTTGCCTGTTTCGTTACGGCCGGGGCAGGATACAAGGTGGCCAAGCACGGTAACTACGGGGCTACCTCTGTCAGTGGCGCATCCAATGTGATGGAACAACACGGAGTGAAATTCACCGCCGATGTCAGCAAGCTGGAAGAGTCGCTCGATAAAACCAATATCGCTTATATGCATGCCCCATTGTTCAACAATGCCCTGAAAGTGGTTGCGCCCGTTCGCAAAGCACTGGGAGTACGGACATTCTTCAATATGCTGGGACCTGTTGTAAATCCTATAAAGCCCAAAAGAACGGTATTGGGCGTTTTCAACCTGAAAATGGCGCGGTTGTATTCCTACATGTACCAACAGACCGATGTCGATTATTCTATCGTACATGGTTTAGACGGATATGATGAGATCTCACTAACGGGGGATTTCAAGATAATCAATAAATTTGAAGAGAAAATCTATACTCCCGAACAGGTCGGATTTGACCGTTGTCTGGAACTGGAACTGGATGGAGGTAATACTCCCGAAGATGCTTCAAAGATCTTCGACAATGTTATCAGCAACGCGGCAACCAAAGCTCAGACAAATGCCGTGATAGCGAATGCGGCAACAGCAATACAAACTATAAATCCGCAACTTTCTTTCGAAGGTGCGATAGCTGAAGCACGTGAATCGTTAGAGAGTGGAAAAACAAAGGAAACATTCTTGAAGTTCCTGACGTTAAATACATAACTGTTTTGGTATGAAATCACAGAATGAAGTCCGGCATTGCTCTCTCGACGAAGTAAGGATGAACATTGATAAAATAGATGCGGAACTGGTCCGATTGATTGCAAAACGTAGTAAATTTGTATCACAAGCCGCCCGGTTCAAACAATCGGCGCAGGATGTTGTTGCTCCAGACAGGGTAAGCTCCATAATATCCAAAGTGAGAACTCTGGCCGAAGAATCCGGACTAAACCCTGTGGTGGCAGAGAAAGTGTACAGGGCTATGATAAATGCGTTTATCAATGAGGAATTAGCCGAGTTTGATTCTTTATATAAAGAAATAAAGCAGTCATATTATTAAGATGAAAAAAGTACTGATAATTAACGGCCATCCCGACAAGGAAAGTTTCTGTTTCGGATTGCACCAAAGCTACAAAAAGGGCGCTTTAGAGAAAGGTAATGAAGTAAAAGAAATTATCCTTACGGATATGATCTTTAACCCTATACTGATGTATGGTTACCGTAAGCGGACAGAGTTAGAGCCTGATTTGCTGGAAGCATGGGAAAAGCTAAAATGGGCAGAACATATTGTATGGATTTACCCTACATGGTGGGCGTCACCTCCTGCTCTACTGAAAGGGTTTATAGAACGTATTTTCCTCCCGGGATTTACATTCGAGTATCAGGAAAAGTCGCCGTTTCCCCAAAAGCTGTTTACAGGAAAAACTTCCGAAATAATCAGTACAATGGACGCTCCTGTCTTCTATTATAAATGGATTGTAAAAGACATTGGAGGAAAGATGATTAGGAAAGATATCGGAGCATTCTGCGGAATAAAGAATATCCGGACTACTTATCTGGCAACAATAAAAACATCGACTCCCGAACAGCGGGAAAAATGGTTGAACAAAATAGAGCTTATCGCTCGTAAATAATGGAAGATAACAAACAAACAATATCAAAAGGACGCATACGGATAGCAATCTTCTGCCTGTATTTTTGCACAGGACTATGCTTCTCGAGTTGGGCGAGCCGCATCCCCGACATTAAAACAACATTAGGACTGGGAGATGCAGCATGGGGTACAATCTTGCTGATGATACCAATAGGGCAAATATGCGGAATGACAATTTCCGGCCTGCTTATTTCGAAAGTCGGAAGTAAGAAGATATTGCCTATAGCTCTTATAGGATATGTAGTAGCCCTGCTATTTATCGGATTCTCGGCCAGTGAATATGCACTGATTATCAGCCTTATTGTTTTCGGTTTCTTCGGAAACTTCTGCAATATATCAGTCAATACGCAGGCGGTAACTCTGGAAACGACTTACAACAAACCTATTATGGCATCCTTTCACGGAGGATGGAGTTTCGCCGGACTCACTGGTGCCAGTGTCGGGTTACTGATGGCCTCACTCAAACTATTACCTATCTACCATTTTGCGATAATCGGACTACTTGTCTTTATTACGCTAATCATTAACAGACCGTTTTTGCAGGCAGACCTGAAGAAAGAGAAAGACCCAGCGCAGGCAGCCAATAAGAAAAAAGACAAACCCGAAACATTCCTTTTCCTGTTAGGAATAGTCGCATTTTGCGGAATGGCAGCAGAAGGAGCCATGTCGGACTGGAGCGGACTTTATCTTATCGATGTGGTAGGCACTCCAAATCATCTGGCGCCAATAGGATTGGCCGCGTATATGATAACCATGGCATCGGGTCGTTTCCTGATAGATAAAGCAACTCAGAAGTGGGGAAGAAAAAGGGTTATACAAACAGGAGGAATCCTTATATCTGTCGGTCTGTTTACTGCAGTTGCTTTTCCTCATTTTATAACTACCATTATTGCATTTATGATTATAGGTTTCGGAACGGCCGGAATCGTTCCTACCATATACAGCATTGCCGGACAAAAGACTAAGATACCGACAAGTATTGCCCTGACAATCGTATCCAGTGTCAGCTTTCTCGGATTCCTCATGGGGCCGCCACTTATCGGTTATATTGCCAGTGCTACAAACCTCCGCTATTCCTATGCATTGATAGGACTGTTCGGAATATGTATAGTTGTATTAGCTTCGACTATTAAGATACTCAAATATGATAAGGTTGAACCACGTAAAACAGACATAAAATGAGCAACATATTAGATAAAATAATCGCCAACAAAAAGATAGAGGTTGCCAGGCAAAAAATGCTGGTTTCTATCGGTGAAATGGAGAAAAAGATTGCAGATATCCGCATCAACTCGTTTAAGGGTGCATTGGCAGAATCACCGACCGGGATCATCGCCGAATTTAAACGCCGCTCCCCATCCCGCGACTGGATATTTAAGGATGCTGAAATCTCCGATGTTATTCCACTTTACTCAAAAAACGGAGCGAGTGCTATATCAGTCCTCACCGACATGGACTTCTTCGGAGGCAATCTCACCGATCTGGTACAAGCAAGAGAATTAACCCAAACCCCTCTGCTGAGAAAAGACTTTATGATCGATGAATATCAGCTTTATCAGGCAAGACTGGCAGAAGCCAGCGCGATACTTCTCATTGCTTCGGCATTGACTGTACAGGAAACGAAACAACTGGCGGTAAAAGCAAAGGAGTTAGGTCTCGATGTATTACTTGAAATACACAGCGAACAGGAGTTAGGCCATATCAATGACAAAGTAGATGTAGTAGGTGTCAACAACCGTAACCTCGGCACCTTCGCCACTGATGTGCAGATATCATTCAACCTGGCAGATAAAATCCCCGGCGAGTTTGTCAAAATATCGGAAAGCGGTATTTCACAACCTCAGACAGTAATTGATCTCCGGCAGGCCGGATATAAAGGATTCCTCATGGGTGAGAACTTTATGAAAACCGGTAATCCGGGCGAGGCTCTCGAAGACTTTATAAAGCAACTGGCATGAAGATAAAAGTCTGTGGGATGAAGTTTCCCGGTAATATAAGGGATTTGTCCAAACTTCCGGTCTGTTATATGGGAATGATATTCTATGATAAATCGCCACGGTTTGCCGATGGGCTGACATTTGCCGATGTAAATATATTGCCGTCTCATATCCAGCGTGTAGGTGTATTCGTCAATGCAGACATTGATTTTATCATGGAGAAGGTGAATAAGTACAATCTCGGCCTCGTACAGCTACATGGCTCCGAATCTGCCGCTTTCTGTAAAGAACTGGATAAAACGATACCCGTCATTAAGGCTTTCAATGTTTCGGACATCTCCGACTTTGGCCAGACAAAGGTATATGAAGATGCGTGCAGTTATTTCCTCTTCGATACAAAGACTCCTCAACATGGAGGCTCGGGACTAAAATTCGACTGGCAGATACTGGATGCATATACAGGCAAACGCAATTTCTTCCTCAGTGGAGGGATTTCCGCCGGAGACACTGAAAGCATAAAAAAAATACAACACCCGAAGTTCTACGGAATCGACCTCAACAGCAAATTCGAGACAGAGCCGGGACTGAAAGATATAACACGATTACAGCAATTTATAAAAGCATTAGTACTATGAACAGGATCAAACAATTATTCGAAAAGAAACAGAAAGACATATTATCCATATACTTTACAGCAGGATTTCCCAATCTGAACGACACCTGCGATGTTATCCGCGAACTGGAAGCCAACGGCATAGACCTTATCGAAATCGGCATCCCGTTCTCCGACCCTATGGCCGACGGCCCTACGATTCAGGATAGCGGAACAATAGCATTAAAGAATGGCATGACGCTCAAAATCCTGTTCAGCCAGTTGATAGATATCCGCAAAGAGGTGAATATCCCCCTTATTATGATGGGCTACCTGAATCCCATTATGCAATACGGATTTGAAAACTTCTGCAAACAATGTAAAGAAACCGGTATAGACGGGGCTATTATTCCCGACCTCCCTTTCAATGATTACATCAATGAATTCAAACCCATTGCCGATAAATACGATATCAAAATAGTGATGCTTATCACGCCTGAAACTTCGGAAGAGCGCATCCGCCTGATAGATGAACATACCGACAGTTTTATCTACATGGTATCATCCGCTGCAACTACAGGCGCTCAAAAAAGTTTTGACGAAAAGAAACAGGATTATTTCCGCCGTATCAATTCCATGAACCTGCGCAATCCGCGCCTTATCGGATTCGGCATTTCTAACAAAGCGACATTGGATGCAGCACAGGCAAATGCCAGCGGGGCGATCATCGGCAGTAAGTTCATTACTTTGCTGAAAGAAAGCATTAATATAAAAGAGGCTGTAAAAAATCTCAAAGAAGTATTAAGTAAATAACCCCCGTTATTTTACGTAGAAATTATATATTTACACCCACACCCTAACAACCTTTAATAAATAATACTGATGAGAAAAGTTTTCTTTTTTATGTCCGTTATTGGGTGGCTGATAAGCCTTATTATACATTTAGTATCATATGCAGGAATTGACATCGAAGACAGATTCCCCCAAATATGGTTGTTTAGTATTTTTATATTTATCGTATGGTTCCCGGCTATAATCTATTCCATAAAAGAAAATAAAGTTAAAGATGAAATAACATTTTTTTCCTTGGATTTTCTAAAAGTCATCTTTGGGCGAGCTCCCATTTGGCTTACAACACTTGCCGTTTTGTGTTTCTTTTATGGTTTTTTGAGCTTTTGGTTGCACCAGAATGCATATATTGGTGTACCCGACATCATAGATGGACAATATGTATTGCATAATCATGGAAGTATAGAGAAAGTATTGACTGAAAATGAATATCATTCTTATAATGCCGAAAGTCTGAGGTCATTCTCTAGCTTTTGGCTTATTTTTTATGGAATAGCTGCTGCTATCTTATACCCTTTCAAAAAGGGAAAAGGCAGTGATGAAGCAAATTTTAATAATGACAATATATCTGAACTCGTTGACTAAATACTATCTTTGTATCTTGAGTAATAAGCAATAACACAACTCTTTCAAGATAAGAATGTCGAAATCCATTGATTATATAAAACAGGCAGGCAACTTTCTTTATAAATATAAGTTTACCATCCTCTGTCTTGCTTACTTCTGTACAATATCGGTTCTGGCGCTGTACATAGTCAGCAAGCCTGCTTTAATCAATGCATTATCGTTCATCCTTGTTCTCAATATTCTGGCTAAGACCAGATATACCCTGTGGCTGTCACTCATACTGTCCATTATCGTTTCGTTCGATGCCTATTTTGCCTTTGTATATTCCAATCAGATGTCGATAGGCACAATGGCATCCGTACTGGAGACAAATGTTTCGGAAGCGGTCGGTGTAATGTCTGAAGCCATATTCGTCGCCTTGGGATGTCTGGCTGCAAGTACTTTCCTTATACTGATGTCGCAGAGGGAATTGAAAGAAAGCAAATTTTCGCGAAAAATATCCGTCATCCTGTTACTCGGTTACTGGGTTATAATAATGCCCGCTATCGGTTACTGGAAAGTAAAATCCCTGAAATGGGAGAATTTTATAGAAACATTTCCTGTAATCGGGACCAATGCCGTTATCGCAGCCAACTTTCCGCTTGTTTACATCGACATTTCCACATTTATCGCATATCAGCACGAGAGATACCAGATGAAACAGTTCCTGAAACTGGAGAAACGGATGCCTGCCGGAATCACTTTCGACGAAAGCAAAGAAAGTCCCGAAAAGATATTCTTCATCATAGGAGAAAGCGCCTCCCGGTCACACTATTCGCTTTATGGTTACAAAGAAAAGACCAGCCCTTTTTTCGATAGCCTGGCTTTAGCTCAACCAAAAGTTCTGGATTACTACAATGCATATTCTCCCGCATCCATTACCCGTGATGCCCTGCGTATCATCCTTTCGTTTTCCACACCAAACGATATAAAGCCATTTTTCGAGAATTTCAATATTATCGACATGGCCAATAAAGCGGGATACGAGACTATATGGCTCTCCAACCAGGATAAGCTGGGCGAAAGTGACAGTTACATCGGCTTCGTGTCGGCAAACGCATCTCAGTCGATGTACGAGAAAGCTATCGTAAGGGAAGATTTTACATTGCTTGACCACCTGAAAGAAACATACAAGCCGGATAAAAAACAGTTCTTCGTTATCCATCTCAACGGCAGCCATGTACCCTATGGCGAGCGTTACGATGATGTGGATGAAAGAGCATTGCCTGGCAGCAAAACCAAGACCAGAGAATATGACCGCTCAATCCACCATACCGACAGGCTGATGCGCTCTATCTATCAGATAATGAAGCAAGACAGCTCGTCTGTCCTTTATTACTTTTCCGATCATGCCGAACTGGTAGAAGGCGGAGGACATGGAGTGTTGGTGATGGACCACAACCTGTTCGATACACCACTGGTGACTATCAACAATAGCCCTGTTCCTGTCGATTCCATTGTGAGGCGGTATGTAGACCCTGACACTTCACTGATAAACAGTTCGAACAGCATATTCATCATCTCCGAAATAATGGGCTATGATGTATCTGACGAGAATGCGAAAAAAGCGGTGGAAGACGGAAAATATATCTTCCATGTGGATAAAAATGCTTACCTGTATAAAGACCTGCTACCGAGATAGTAAACAGCCTGCAACTGTTAAAAGGTAACAAAAGTAACAATCTTTTCAGTCTTTTGTAGGGGCGAATAAATATTCGCCCGAATCGACAATGGGCGAAAGATATTTGGCTTCGTCGATTTTGACTCCGTCAATTTACAATTCAATTCGCCCCTACAGCTTTTCCCAAAAGGTAACAAAAGTAACACTTTTTCTATCATTATTTATTCCCACTATTCAAGGCTAAAGTCGGGGGCGGAGCCAATCAATACATCAAAGAACTATCAGCTAAATAATATAGATAAAGTTCTTTCAAAAAAGTAGGGACGAATTGAAATTCGTCCCCACAATATGTATATCATTCTCTTTCCAAAAAATCAACTCAACCGGCTCACTTCTTTTATTCCTTTTACTGTCCTCAGTTTCTTAATCAATCCATTCAGCATATCCGTATTATTCAACATAACCGATATACTTCCGTGAAATAGCCCATCGTTGGAATCGATGCTGATAGAACGCATATTGATACCCGATTCCTTGGAAATTATAGATGTCAGGTTATTGATAATACCAATGTCGTCATTTCCTATCACACGTAAGATAACCGTATAGGTAGAACCTGATTTACCCGACCATCGGGCAGGGATAACCCTGTATGCGAAGCGTGAAAACATATCGTGAGCATTCGGGCAGTTCTTGCGGTGTATCTTAATTCCCTGCGAAGATACAAAGCCGAATATGTCATCCCCGTAAATAGGATTACAACATTTGGCCAGCTTATAGTCCACACCTGTAAGGTTTTTGTCGAGTATAAGTTCCTCTTTGCTTAACGTCTCCTTTACTATTTCCAGATTCTGGGGAACGTAATTTTCCGCGCTGACGGCTTCATGCCTGTCATGTTGTTCGGTCTCTTTTTTCTCCAGTTCTACGTACTGGTCTATCACCGAATTTATATCGAGGCTTTCTTCCGCTATCTTTATATAAAAATCGGTGATGGTCTTAAAGCCGAGCTTCTTTATCATCCGCATCATTATAGACTCGTTGATTTCTATTTTACGATTCTTTACACGGCGCTTGAGCATCTCCTTCGCTATCTCCACCTGTTTGTTGGCCTCTTCTTTCAGGCTCTGGCGAATTTTATTTTTCGCTTTGGAGGTAGTGACAAAGTTCAGCCAGTCCTGTTTCGGCGACTGGTTAGGAGAAGTAACTATTTCTATCTGGTCGCCGTTCTTGAGCTTATGGCGGATAGATACATTCTTTCCATTCACTTTTCCCGATACACAGGTAGAACCTATGCGGGAGTGGATGGCAAAGGCAAAATCGAGGATAGTAGCCCCATACGGTAATTTGTGCAAATCGCCTTTGGGCGTGAATACATAAATCTCCTCATCGTAGAGATCTAATTTGAAATTCTCAAGTTTCTCTCCCGAATCCAGATTCTTATTCTCCAGCATTTCCCTGAGGCTGGTCAGCCAGTCATCCATCTTCGACTGGCTTTTCACTCCCTTATATTTCCAGTGGGCAGCAAGTCCGCGTTCGGCTATTTCATCCATCCTCTTTGTCCTGATCTGCACTTCTACCCAGCGTGATTCGGGTCCCATAACTGTGGTGTGCAACGATTCGTAACCATTGCTTTTCGGTATGGACAGCCAGTCTTTGAGTCGTTTTGGATTAGGGGTGTACATATCCGTCACAATGGAATATACTTGCCAGCATTCGGCTTTTTCCTTTTCCATCTCCGAATTAAGGATGATACGGATGGCAAAAAGGTCGTAAATAGATTCGAAGTCTATTTTCTGTTTTTTCAGCTTATTATTAATGGAGGAAATGGATTTCACACGTCCTTTTATATCATATTTCAGCCCTGTTTCTTTCAGTTTGGCGTCTATGGGTTCAATGAATTCCGCGATGTATTTATCACGTGCGTCCTTACTCTCACTCAATTTACCGAGGATATAATCATAAGCCTCACGGTCGGTGTATTTCAGGTAGAGGTCTTCGAGTTCGGTTTTTATATTGTACAGACCGAGTTTATGAGCCAGAGGGGTATACAGATACGACACCTCAACCGCTAATTTCAGCCGGTACTGTTCACTGTACTTCTCGGCACATCTTATTTTATGGAGGCGGCTGGCAATCTTGATAAGGATTACCCGCATATCTTCAGCTAATGAGATCAGCAATTTTATATAATTGTCCGATGCTATTGCCGACTCGTTCATTTCCAGTGCATTTACCTTTATCAGCCCGGTAACGATATCGGCAATATCCTGACCAAAAAGTTTTTTTACTTCAGCATCTGTAATTATTTTATGAACAACAGGACGATAAAGAATCAATGCGATTATAGACGCGCTCTTTAGCCCCAGTTCTTCCATCAGTATAATACTTGTACTTACTGTCAGATCTGTTATACTGCCTATCTTTTCATCCTTTTGATAGACATTTTCCGACATGGCTCTCTTCACCACCGAGCGAAGTTTTTTCAGTTCTTCGGCCGTAAGGTTTGCCGTCAGGCCCTTCACCAGTCGCTTAAACTTGGAATAGGTCAGTCCATCTGCATTATATGTAGGGTTATTGTTATTATCCATTGCTCCGTACTGCTTATATGTGTTTAAAGGGATAATACATTATTCTTGATAATCGGGTGTAAAATTAATTCTTTTCTGATAGTATAACGTCTTTTTTTGCCGTATGTTTTTATTTTTCTCAATTTGGTTAGCATTAAGCAACAGAAAATCAGGCAAAGCATTTAACTTTGTCATGCAATAAATAAGTAAAAGAAAGTATTTAATGATATACTTTTAGTTTATAACATTCTTTGGTTGTTATACTTACCAAAGCAATAAAAAGGTCTGAGACCTTAAGAGGTGTGAAAGGAAATTAATTTAATGTAACAATCCGGTAAAAAAAAGGATGTAAAATCAAAATGGAACTATACTTAAGGCTATTTTTGCATAGAATTAATTATTATCTGAAAACAAAGCAATTACAATATGAAACCGAATGATTACGCAAAACTCGAAAAAGATTATAGTTTCAAGAAGAATTATCTGAATAGTACCCTATGGTGGAAAAATATACTGATGGTACCACCTGTATGCCTACTCTTTGTCGGGTTGGTTGGCATATTGTACTTATTTAACCTCGACAAGCTGGTATCGTGGTACATTATCCCATATTTATTACTCTTCGTAGTAGGTACTATATTGCTGAAAGCCATGAAGAAGCATATTCAGAAAACGGCGATTAACAGGCCCGATTCCTTCCTTATCTGTCTGGCCAAACCTATCGGGGAAAAAGACGGATACACCTATGCCGCATTTGTAAAAGACAGTCACAGGCATAACAAATACTATATTACAGATGAAATAAAAGATATATCTACGGATGATATTTTGAACAATCATAATGCTCCCTTCAGGAAAAAAACAATACTGATCGATAACGATGAAACCGGTTCCGATCTTTATATAAGGGCATATACCAACAGGGATCTGAACAGGCGGAGTTCTACGTGGCGCGAAGATGCACTGATCCCGGTATTGTATATAGATGATAAATACACGTTTATCATCAAAAAGAAAGATCTGATAATCACCGGCTAGTTGCCAAATCTTCAGAAAACTCATAACCTATAATTTATAACTCATAACTAAAATCCCTATCTTTGCATCTAAATATAATACAAACTATATGAAGATTCTTTTGATAGGCGAATACAGTCGTGCTCATTTGACTTTGGCAGAAGGGTTACGTTCATTAGGACATGAGGTGCTGACAGCTTCGGATGGCGATGGCTTTAAAAATTATCCGCGTGATGTGGACTTGAGCCGGAAGAGTTCGGGAGTGATAGATACTCTTTCCAGTATGATATCTGTCCTTGGTAAATTCAGGAAGTTTAAAGGCTATGACATTGTGCAGCTTATAAATCCATGCTTTACTACCCAGAATGTGCGGGTCAACAATTACCTGTATAAGAAGCTGAAAAAGAACAATGAGAAAGTCTTTATGGGTGCTTTCGGTGATGATTCGTATTGGGTAAGCGCATGCTTGGGAAACAAGATATTCGACTATTCTGAATTTTTTGTAGATGGCAAAGCGATCAATGTCGATTTCAATCAACGGTTCATCGATAAATGGATAGGCACGCCGCTCGAAACATTTAACCGGGCATTGGCAAAAGACGCGGACGGGATTGTAGCCTGCCTGTATGAATATTATAAAGCGTATGAACCTTTCTTCTCCGATAAGCTGAGATATATTCCTCTACCGATGAACACGGCGGAAATAGAATTTCAGCCGATACCCGATGAACCTGAAAAAGTGAACTTCTTTATCGGAATCAATAAGGTCCGAGAGAAGTTTAAAGGTACCGATGTGATGGAGAAAGCATTGGACAGAATCAAAGACAAATATCCGGATAAAGTAATCGTTACGCGGGTAGAATCTGTCAGCTATGATGTATATCAGCAACTGATGTCACAGGCACATGTGGTGCTGGACCAGCTATATTCGCACACTCCGGCGATGAACGCATTATTGGCAATGGCTCAGGGAAAAGTAGTTGTAGGCGGAGGAGAGCCATATATCTATGACTTATACGGTGACACGTCCAATCAGCCGATTGTAAACGTACATCCGCACGAAGACGATGTGTTTGATAAGTTGGAATGGCTGGTATTGAACAAAAAAGATATTCCGGAGATATCGGGAAAGAGCCGTCAATTTGTTGAAACGAACCACGATTACGTGACAGTGGCGAAGAAATATCTGGATTTCTGGAGATTATAAATTTATCTTTCGGATAATAATATTGTGAAGGCTGTATTTAAAAGAAATAGAGTAGCGTCTCCTTTCCATATAATCTTATGGCTTAAATGGTGTTTTTTTTAACATTTTCGTTCAAAAATTTGTTTAATATTCTTTTTGAATGTACTTTTACGAAATATTCTCTAGATATAAAGACAAAAAATGTCATATTTTTCACAAGATACAATACACTATACGCCATCTTTTCTTTCTGAAAATTTGGCTATTAACTCTATTTTGTTAGAGAGAGAGAGAGAGAGAGAGAGAGAGAGAGAGAGAGACTAAGTGTTAATTCAAATCTTTTTTCCTACATTCAACTTTGCGAGTCCTTTCAGGTTCGTCTGATATTTTTATATCCATACTTTAGCATTACACGTACAATATACGCACGCGTAATGTGTGTATATGCGCACATATTAACCATTCCGGCCACAAAAAACAAAAAAAGCATATATAAAAATTCAATGTCTTCAAAGAAGCCTGCGCTTTGTCGTTTATTGTCTTCGATAAATTTATCTTCATTTTTTTGTCTATTGCTTGTGAAAGTGGTAAATAAATACTTTGGAGCATTGAATTTTTCCTGCATAATACAACTCACCGGTAATAAGATATTAATGACATGCATACTTAACTAAACTAAAGAAAGTTATGAAAACAAAACTATCGATTTTATCTCTGTTCCTCCTGCTAATTCTGTCAGGAAATACAAATTTATCCGCCCAGGTGACAATAGGGGCAGGAACTCCTCCCGAGAGAGGGGCATTATTGGATTTTAAAGAAAGAGATGTCACAAGTCCTACACAGGATGTGGTCAGTCTCGAAAATTCTACAAAAGGAGTCCTGCATCCAAAGGTTTTCCTTCGCGACGCTTCTAAACTTACACCTTTATATGGCGGTTCCGACGATGGTTCCGGAGTATGGTCCGACGAATCCACAGCCGAAGAGAAGCTGAAAGCGACGGGAATGGTTGTTTATAACGTCAACCCTGACGCCATCAATATGGATGAAGGCTTATATATGTGGCAGATTGATGAATGGGTGAAATTGAATCAGGACGGAGCGGCAATTATCCAGCCTGTAAACTGTTCCGCTATCCGGATAAACGGTTCCTACATAGAAGGAGTACCTGCCAACAATAACAACTATCTGGAAATAGACCTGACTGTAACCAAAAAAGGTTCTTTCGTTATTTCAGTCTTATCCGGCAACGGCTATAGTTTTTATTACACAGGGGTCGCTTTGGAAACAGGGACATTAACAGTTAAAGTACCGGCACAGGGAACACCGGCTTTAGTACAAACGGATAAATTGACATTCAGTGGAATAAGTCTGGTTTCCGGTTGTGAGCCGGAAATAACGGTACAGGAAATGGTTGCCGCCTATACGATGGTCTGCTCATCGGCTGTGGTACAAGGTCAATTTTTCAAGGGCCAGGCTTTAACAACTTCGAATAAAATAAGAATGAATATCAATGTATCCCAACCGGGCTCATATAATATTTATACGGAAACAAAAAATGGCATCAGTTTTAGGGCTTCGGGGTCATTTGCCGCTACAGGAACACAAACCGTAGAATTGCCGGGTACCGGAATCCCTACCATAAATGAAGACTTTCAGGTCGTAATAAAAGCAAATACATCGCTGGGTTCTGCGGAATGTTCCGTCTTGATTCCTATCATATTGCCGGATATGACCTATGCGATAATAGGCAGCGGAGTTTGGTCCTGGGCTGCAACACCAAGAACAAATGCTCTATCGAATACGGGTTCCGCCAGCTTTAGCCCTGATGGCCTCGTAAGGATAAAAAGTTTTAAACAATTATGGAGTACTACCAGTACATCCACCGCTACAACTAATCTAACCAACGGCATAAATGGTGGTAAATATCCTGATGTTGTTTTATACTTCGCATATGGTGCGGATCCGACATCTGCATTAACTACGGCACTTCTTAATTATATCAATGCGGGAGGTTGTGTAATATATGGTTCCTCTGATAATACAGCCACTGCCGTCAATACATTGATGAGTGGTCTTTTTGGAATATCACCGGCTCAGAATCAAACAGGAGGAGGGGATGATAATGTATATCCAATAGCAAACAATTCTTCTGATCCTATCATAAACGGGCCATTCGGTAATCTTGCGGGAATGTATTGGGGTGAGGATAATACTTCTAATTACTCTATTGTAATGTCTTCTTTGCCTCCAAACTCCGTACAAATTTGTACAGCGCAGTCCACGTCAAAACCCGGTATAGATCCCGTCATATCAATTGTATGGTACAATAATAGTAAAAACTTTGTATATTTTGGGGATAGTACAGGGGCCAGTACCAGTGATACAAGCACCGGTGCATATCCTGCAATTTACAGGAACAACTTGCCTGCATCTAAACTTTATGGGCCCGGCAGTACCAACAACCGTTATGTTTATAATGCGGCTTTAGAACTAAATGCAGTGGCATTTATGATTCGAAAGGCGGCGGTTAGCGGAATTAATCCTTATTAATTAGTATAAGCAGAATATGGATCAGGTCGTATCTATTGCCGGAAGTGCCCTCTTTGGCGCAAGCCTGCAAGAGTAAACCTAATAAAAGCGAAAGCGGACAATTCTTTGAATTGTCCGCTTTACTTTTAATGGTATGTTAGATTGGATTGATTACATCATTCCGCCCATTCCACCGCCCATTGGAGGCATTGGAGCAGGGTTTTCTTCTTTCTTATCTGCTATGATACATTCTGTAGTAAGGAACATACCTGCAATAGAAGCTGCGTTTTCAAGAGCGACACGAGCCACTTTGGCAGGGTCGATTACTCCGGCCGCATTCAGGTTCTCATATTTATCAGTACGGGCATTGTAACCGTAATCTCCTTTACCTTCACGTATTTTCTGAACTACGACAGCTCCTTCTTTTCCGCTGTTAGCTACAATCTGACGAAGAGGTTCCTCGATAGCCCGCTTTACGATTTCGATACCTGTAGTTTCATCTTCATTTTCGCCTTTCATGTTTTCAAGAGCGTCGATAGCACGGATGTAAGCTACACCACCTCCCGGTACTGTACCTTCTTCGATAGCGGCACGGGTTGCAGAAAGAGCATCGTCAACACGGTCTTTCTTTTCCTTCATTTCCACTTCAGAAGCGGCGCCAACATAAAGAACTGCTACACCACCTGCCAATTTAGCAAGACGTTCCTGTAGTTTTTCCTTATCGTAATCTGATGTTGTTTTCTCCATCTGTGAACGGATCTGGCCTACACGTGCGGCGATAGCTTCTTTTGCACCGGCTCCGTTTACGATAGTAGTATTGTCCTTGTTGATAGTAATCTTATCAGCAGTACCAAGCATATCGAGAGTAGCAGCTTCCAGAGAAAGACCTCTTTCTTCTGTGATCACTGTACCTCCTGTAAGAATAGCGATATCTTCCAGCATTTCCTTGCGGCGGTCTCCGAAGCCCGGAGCTTTAACGGCAGCTATTTTCAAGCCTGCGCGAAGACGGTTTACTACTAATGTGGTCAAAGCCTCCGAATCGATATCTTCAGCAATGATAAGCAGTGAACGGCCCGATTTAAGAGCAGCTTCAAGTATTGGAAGAATATCTTTCAATACGGAAATCTTCTTATCGTGGATCAGGATATACGGGTTTTCAAGATCAGCTTCCATCTTCTCTGTATCAGTTACAAAGTAAGGAGAAATATAACCTCTGTCGAATTGCATACCTTCTACTACGTCAACGTAAGTTTCAGTACCTTTTGCTTCTTCAACTGTGATAACGCCTTCTTTTTTCACTTTGCCCATAGCTTCAGCAATCAGTTTACCGATAGTTTCATCGCCGTTTGCAGAAATTTTAGCTACGTTTTCTATTTTTTGCAGGTCATCGCCTACTGTTACCGATTGCGCTTTGATGTTCTCAACAACTTTAACCACGGCTTTGTCGATGCCACGTTTCAAATCCATTGGATTTGCTCCTGCGGTAACGTTTTTAAGGCCTACGCTAACGATTGACTGTGCCAATACTGTAGCAGTAGTTGTTCCGTCACCGGCATCGTCGTTTGTTTTAGAAGCTACTTCTTTTACAAGTTGTGCTCCCATGTTCTGGAATGGTTCTTCCAGTTCTATTTCTTTAGCAACAGTTACACCGTCCTTTGTAATGTGAGGCGCGCCGAATTTCTTATCCAGAATTACATTACGGCCTTTAGGCCCAAGGGTTACTTTTACAGCATTAGCCAATGCATCAACACCTTTTTTGAGCTCGTCGCGAGCATCTATATTAAATTTGATTTCTTTTGCCATTTTATTTTTAGTTTTAAAGATTTCTAGTTTACTGGTTTACTAGGATTTGATAGTTTACTAGTCATTAGAGTTATAAGCAATTCTAGCAGGCTGGTAAACTTTTATCTAGTACACTCGCAATTAAATAATTGCAAGAATATCCGACTGACGCATGATGAGGTAAACCTGACCTTCCAGTTCTATTTCAGTTCCGGCATATTTACCATAAAGCACATTGTCTTTCGGTTTTACCACCATATCTTCGTCCTTTGTTCCATTTCCTACGGCAATTACTTCGCCTTTAAGCGGTTTTTCTTTTGCAGTATCAGGAATAATGATACCTCCCACACTTTTTTCTTCTGCAGCGGCCGGTTTTACAAGCACTCTGTCTGCTAATGGTTTAATACTCATGATTCTTTAAGATTTTAAATTGTTATATATTAAATTTTAAATATTTTCTGATTAGAGATAAGCGAAATGCGTGCCAAAGTATATTTCTGTCAAAAAAGCAGGATAAGGAACGTATGAAAACTGACAAGTAGTCATTTGCTGTTAACAGTCATAAATTAACAGTTAATATAAATACGTCTTCTTCAGCTTACTACTTGTTAAAAAGTAACAAAGGTTACACTATTTCACTTATTTGCTAATTATTTTTTTCAAAGAACGATAAGCTAACAGCTATTAGCCATAAGCTACACATATAGATAAAGTAATTTATTATTATTCAGTCTCCGGGTTCAGTTTCTTTTTATCCAGATTTCTCACTACCCGTCCATATATGACAAGTGCGATGGCAGAGACCATACCGATTCCGACAAAGACATACCATATATAATGCGCGTTTACTGTAGCTGCGGCATATTCTACCTGCGATGCAAATGCCTTAGGGTCCGGACAGTACTTTTCCAATAAGAAGCCCGACAGTCCGAATGCAAAGAGGTATGAAAAGAATGAGTGTAAGTGACTAAATCCTAAATAAAGGCCTTCTTCCCCTTTTGGCGACTGTAATGAGAAATATTCTAAAAAACGGGGTGATATAAAACACTCTGCCAATGCCTGCATGGCAATACCCACTATCATCATAAAGGCAATAGGGTGCAATCCCATTACATAATCAGTCCCGATCTGGTTGCCAAACGACATTACCAATGCCGAGAACGGTATAATCAGCATCCCTATAGTCATTGAAGTGAGAGCAGTACGCCTTTTCATAAATGAAGTGACAAAGTTGACACATACAAATACCACCAACGGATTCACATTGGCATACCAACCCGGGGAAGCTCCTTCGCCAATCATACGGATCACATACTTAGGCATAGTTGCATACATCTGGCTCTGAATCATCCAGAAACCACTAATAATGAGTATCAATGCTATCAGACGTCCGTTCTGGCAAACTTTCCACAGGGCTTTTCCTATCTCGGCAAAACTTTTCCCTTTACCTTCGGTTTTTACCGATTTATAGAAAAAGAAAACCGCGATCAAAGCCAAAAGAGTCATTGACGCGGAAAAGAAATTAAGGTATACAAGCCCTTCATCACCCATGCTTCTGCGTAGCGGGTCAACAACGGTTTTGCCCGTAAATGCCCCGATATTTACCATCATATAAAAGATAGCATATCCGCGTGCACGGTTTTCCGATGTAGTCTCACGCGCTACCGTTCCCGATATCACAGCTTTTATAAATGCTCCGCCTATAACGATAAGCACCAGAATAGGAGCGATGCTCCAACGCAGATAACTTGTTTCAAGGCCGGTAAAAGTAGCTGTCATCCCGTAACTTACCAGTCCCGCACTCTCCAGCAGAGTAGGCAAAAGGCCTAAACCTCCATAACCAACTGTCAATAAGGTAAATGCTAGTATAATGGATGAACGGAAGCCTATTTTATCTGCATATGCTCCGGCAAAAGTGGGAAGAAAATAGAGCATTGCTGAAAATATACCCGAAATAATACCGGCTTCGATATCAGAGAAACCCCAAACATTGGATAAATAGAGGGTGATTACAATAAATACGGCATAATACGCCAGCCGTTCGAGCAGTTCGACGGAATTGGCAACCCAAAAGGCCCTTGAAAATTTAGTCATTAGATTTGATAGAATTGTTAAAATTTAAACGAATCGTCACAAAAATAAGAAAATAATCCTGTTTAGAAAGGTTATGCGCTTTACGGAATATGTTAATTAGACCTTTTTAACTCAATACAAAAAGTAGTGCCGACACCTATCTCCGATGACTTCACATAAATTTTACCTCTATGGTACGATTCTATAATGCGCTTTGCCAGAGAAAGCCCCAGTCCCCATCCCCTTTTCTTTGTGGTAAATCCCGGACTGAAGATCGTTTTGAATTTTGATTTAGGAATGCCTTTTCCCGTATCCCGTATATCCAGACTTATTATTTTACCTTTATCGGACAAGGTGTAAATGATCTCGCCCTGACCTTCCATTGCATCCACTGCATTTTTTGTCAGATTCTCTATCACCCAGCTTAATAAAGGCTCACTTACGTTTGCATAAAGAGGTGCAGATGACAACTGAAGTTCAAAAATGACTTTTTTCGAAATTCGCTTTTCAAGATAGGTTATAGATTGAGTTACGATTTCATTTATATCCTTTCGTTCCAAAGATGGAGCAGAACCTATTTTCGAGAACCTGTCCGTTATCATTTGCAGGCGGTTCACATCTTTTTCCATATCCAACAAGATAGACTGATCGGCATTTTTTAATTTCAGATATTCCAGCCATGCCAGCAATGATGATATCGGCGTTCCTAACTGATGTGCCGTTTCTTTCGACAGACCTACCCAAAGGCGGTCCTGTTCCATTCGCATCGTGGTAAACAATGCAAAAAAGGCAGTTATCATAAATATGATCAGTACACTCACCTGAACATACGGATATAATTGTAACCGCTTTAGGGTGTAAGAATCGTCGTAATATACATACTGGTCAAAATCCTCAACTTCGATAACAATAGGTTTATGTCTCTTTTCAAAAGTTCGGGACTGCTGTTTCAGAAACTCCTGCTCATCGGTTTCGGGAAGTTCTATATTTGTGGAAGTATAGTAGTTATCTTTCTTGTCATATAAAATGACGGGGATAGTCGTGTTGCTTTTCAGGATCTGGACTACCAGGTTCATATTCAGATTTTCGGTATTACTGGCCATTTCTTTAGTGGCCTCAGCCCAGATCTCGATCTTGTTGCGTTCTTCTTTAGAAAGGTCTTTTACCAGGTAATGAGAGACAATAAGCGACCCGAAAGCTATTATTATAGCCACTATAATAAGGATGTACCGCAATAAGAGCCTATTGTTCTCAAATATTTTCATGCAATAAAGATAATTGTTTTATTCTTTAACGCATTTTCGACGGGAATAATATTGATTATCAGAATTTCTTCAGTTCCTGATACAAGCGTTGTATGGGTAATCCCATAATGTTGAAATAAGACCCCGAAATATATTCCACGGCGATATAACCGATCCATTCCTGCACACCATATGCCCCGGCCTTATCCAACGGCTTATATTTCGTTACATAATATTCTATTTCATCTTCTTCGAGCCTTGCAAATCTCACTTCGGATGAGACGCCGAATGCCTTCTGCTTATCCTTTGTTGCTACACAAACGCCTGTTACCACCGAATGTGTCTTACCCGAAAGATCGTGGAGCATTTGTTTGGCATCCTCCTCATTAAGAGGTTTGCCATATACCTTTCCATCGAGGAGAACGATTGTGTCCGCTGTTATAAGAAGTGTATTATCCTTCATACAGGCCTTGTATGCGTTTGCTTTTTCCTTTGCGATATAGATAGCGATATCTTCTCCGTGCAGATTGTCAGGATATGATTCGTCGATATCGGGAAGCGTTTTTATTTCGTAAGCAATATTCAATCCTGAAAGAAGTTCCTTTCTGCGAGGTGAATTGGATGCAAGTATGATCTTATATTTTGACAAATCGAGCATTCAGAACAAGTTTTTTTGACGGCTTTCCAATTCCAATAATTTCTTTTTCACTTCAAGGCCGTAGGCATATCCGCCCAGCTTCCCGCCTTCATTCACTACACGGTGGCAAGGAACGATTATGGCTATATTGTTTTTCCCATTCGCGGAGCCGACAGCCCGGCACCCTTTCGGAGAGCCTATACTTATTGCTTCTTCTTTGTAGGAGACGGTTTCGCCATACGGAATAGTATTTAGATAATCCCAGGCTTTTTCTTGAAAAGAAGTCCCTTCCTGAGCCAAAGGCAAGTCGAATATTTTGCGCTCACCGGCAAAGTATTCTTTCAGTTGCGTTATAGCCTCATCAAGAACCGGAGCTAAGATCGTATCCGTTTGTTTCATTTCTGAGACAATCCGCAGAGCAGAAATAAAGCCGTTAGTCTCTTCTATTTCTATTACTCCGACGGGAGATTGTAAAAAAGCCTTCATTTTTTTTCTTTGGTTTATCTTCGTATTTCGACCAACTCCAGTTTATCATCTGGCGCAGGCGTTTAAGGAAACGTTTCGACGGTTTGTCTCTCAGGTATGATTCTATATGGCGTTTCTTTTTTTCTTCCAGTATTTCATCCACATTGATAAGTATGCCCGTTTCTTCTACGTTGCCAAAAGTATCGTTTACGGCCGTACCGAATACTTTCATCTGAGGTGAAAGGCTCATATAAGCATTTACGAGTGGCGGAATGTTAAGCCCTAACCTGCGGACAGATGTATTTAAGATTTTATAATCAGCCTTAAAAGTATCCTCATCGAACAAACGAATAAGTTTCTTTTCTTCTGTTTCTATCTGAAGTGCCTGCTTCGGCCAAACCAACTTATCAGGATCGGGGAAATACTTACCCAGAAAATAAAGGATCATATCACGGGCCTGAGTATTATAGGTATCGTACATGGTCACTTTTCCGAAAAAATATTTCATAGACGGGTCTGCCACAGACAATGCCCCCAATCCATCCCAAAGATTATCGAGTGCGAATATACCTTTCGACCCTGCAAGAGTGGACTGATATTCCAATGTGACAAATGAGCGTCCGAGCTCGAACGTATAAGGCAGGTATTCTTTTATAAACTTCTTGGAGAAATGAAACAGGTGGGAGGTCGCCAGAACCGGCTCGCCATTATCATCGAAACAAATATCCGGCCCGCAGATAAAACGGTATCCTCCTATTATTTCTTCCGCGTCGGGATTCCAGACTATTAGCTGCTTGTACGGATTGTCCATTGTATCATACTCGTCAATATCGGTAGACAATCCCGTTCCTCCTCCGTAATAACGGAACGCAATCTCACGCAGGCGGCCTATTTCCAGCATCACGTTAGGTGAATTGTGATGTGTGATTATATAAATCTCATTATTTGCCTTATTGGTATGCCTCAGAAGTTTGTCCTTCGTCAATTCGGCTTTTAAGAGACTTTTATCTATTGGTGAGATGATTTTTTCCATCTAATATTATCTGTTTGATTTCGCTAACTTATATGTTTTATCTTTTACATAGCTGGCCCATTGCGAAGCGCTTTTCGAATTGTCGAAAGTCGAATATGGAATTGGCTCGCCAAATGTAATAGAAAAACTTGTATCTTTATTCTTAAACATTTCGTCGGGCAAAAGTATCAATTCCACATTGAACTTTAGCCCTAACCGCTTTCTTATATTTGCAAATCTATAAAAGAAATTTGAATTTTTCCCATCAAAGTAGACAGGAACAACATCTCTCCTGGATTCAACAGCTTTCAGTATAAAATTCTTTTGCCACGGCAAATCGTATATCTGTCCCTTCTCCCTCCGGGAACAAAGACCTGCGGGAAAAGTGATGATCTGATCATCGGAGTCATAAGCTTCATTCAATGTAAGGGTTGCCTGCTTCGACTGCCGGCCGTATTTATTAACCGGAAGAAAAATCGGTTGCAGATTCCGGATGAAATACAATACATCGTTTACCACATACTTTATCTTCTTATTGTACTTTTCTCCAATTATAGCCGAGAGGCAAATACCGTCGAGCCCTCCTAACGGGTGATTGGATGCAAATATAAAACGTCTGTCTTGCGGTATATTCTCCAGCCCGTTCACCTCCAGTGTAAGATTGAAATAGCCGACTACGGCCTGCATAAAATCGACACCTTCCTTATCTGCATATATCCTGAGTATTTCATTTAACTCATCGATATGAACCTTACGCTTCAGATAATTTATAATAAAGCGTGGTATTTTATTATAAATTTTCGGAGCTTTTTCTTCCAGTACTTTATCTAAATTCAGTATAAGTGGTTCTTGAGCCATTTCTGAAAAATCATATGAATCACAAAATTAATTGATTTTGAGTTATTATTACTTCAAAAAATCAATAAATAGTCATAACTGATATGTTTTAATTGATTTTACCTATTATATTTGTGTTCTTATTACAAAATATATAATAATAGAATAATGAAAAACAGAATATTATTTTCTATCCTCAGCATCGCATTACTAGGCATATTCACCCTGACAAGTCTCAATGTATCGGGAAAGATTAAGGATGAACCGAAAGGTAAATCGCCTGTCGTAACATTGTCCGCATCAAATTATGAGAGTGAAACTTCCAAAGGGCTCGTCTTTGTAGACTTCTGGGCGGCGTGGTGTGGCCCTTGCCGCCGCATGGCTCCAATCCTGGATGAAATCGCTACGGAATATAAGGATTCTGTTAAGATAGGCAAGGTAAATGTAGACAATTACAAGAAATTCTCGATAGACAAGGGTATACAGGCATTGCCTACCATAGTCGTTTACAAAGATGGAAAAGAAGTGGACCGCATTATGGGACTGGTATCGAAAGATAGACTGGTCGAAGTAATCAAGGAATACTCCGCAAAGAAAGCTAACTGATCCAGTCGAAACGCAGGTACGGGATCACAGTCTTTGCTATTTCAGTTACAAGAGGGTAGGTATGGGATTTCTCACGCACATCCTCTTTTATTATTCGCTTATGTTGGTCAAACTCGGCCACAAGATTCAGGGCAATACTGAATACCACAATCCATTTTGCGGCACAGAACAAGGCTCCCGCCAATCGGTTCAATATAGTCATTTTCAGTGCATCCACAAAAGATTCAAATAGCTTGCCGGCAAAGAATAATGCAACCAATATCGCTATGAATGCTACAATATATGAAAGAGGCCCTATTATATGGGGCGACCCATCGATCAGATTAATAAGCCAGGGGGCGATGTATTCCGATAGTTTTCCGGCGAAGATAGCGCCCAATATAATCCCTGCGAGAGAAGCGATTTGCATCACCAATCCCGAAAAGAATCCTTTTATCAGCGTTACCAATACGAGAATTACAACTACCAGATCGAACCAGTTCAACTCCATAAAGGGCTATCTATAAACAACAAAAGTAAGAATTAATACTAATTCCTACTTTGTTTGCCTGAGCAAAATATCTTTTTACAAATATTATTTGCTGTATTCGTCTGAAACTGAAAGTTTAGCTCTACCTTTGGCTCTACGGGCTGCAAGCACTCTACGTCCGTTTGCTGTAGCCATTCTTGAGCGAAAACCATGTTTGTTTTTTCTCTTTCTGTTTGATGGTTGAAAAGTTCTTTTCATCGCTATATATATTTTCTGTTATTATTTCTTGTTCAGTTTCGGGTTGCAAAAATAGGATGTTTATTTAATATAAGCAAGAATATTAACGTTTTATTTTTTCGAAAGTCATAAAACTATATGCATATTTATGTTTCTCATCCATAGGATGATCTTCCTTCGATACTTTCACCCACAATTGAGGATCAACCAGAGGGAAGAAAGTATCGGCATCTTCGAACCTGTGATGGATGCGGGTCAGATATAGTTTGTCGGCAACATCGATAACTTCCTTGTATACAGAACCGCCGCCGATAAAGAATATTTCAGGTTCGTCTTTACATAACGCAACAGCTTCTTCAACAGAAGAACACATCTCGCACCTGTCGAAATGTAATTCTTTATTCCTGGTAATTACAATGTTCCGTCTGTTGGGTAAAGCCCCTTTAGGCAACGACTCAAATGTTTTCCGTCCCATTATTACAGGGTGGCCATCCGTTATTTTTTTGAAATATTTCAGATCATTAGGCAGATGACAAAGCAGGTTATTATCCTTGCCTATTGCATTCTCTTCATCCGTTGCTACTATAATGGATTTTACTGTCATATTTTATTTTTTCTTCTTAAATCCGACAGGGATCTTCAATGTATCCGAGTCGTACATATTAATATATAAGATAACTTCTTTCTCCAAACCTTTGTGCGCAACCTGATACATATCAAGAAGTCCGCCATCATCCAATAATCCGTTTTTTGTTTTGAACCCACAACAGCTTCCCAGTCTTGTATAGGTGATCGGCTCTCCGTCCGGCCCCATCAGCGCATTAAGAAACCGTCTTTCGTTTCTGGCGCCACTAAGGACACCACCTCCCACCATTATCGGATTCTCCTGAGTGTATCCGTATGTGGCATCATCGCTGTAAACGTCGACCACGAAAGTTTCATTATTCAAGAGTTTTTGCTCTACATTAGGACTACCGTAAGTACCCCAGCCTTTCTTAGCCGATTGTTTCGAAGAACTACATCCTGTCAGGATAATTAAAGCCAGAACGATAAAAAATCTAGTTTTCATAATGTTGTTTCTTTTAGATTCAGGTAATTTGCTTTTCTTAATAAGAGGCAAATTAGTAAATAAATCCACAACAAACTACGAAATTTTATTTCTCCTTCGGTTTTAACCCCATCTTTTTAGCTTTTGCAACCAGATATTCATAAGCGGCGTCATATTCATTCGATATAACACCATCAAGGATAGCGTCTTTTACAGATGATTTCAACCGACCTACTTCCACACCCGGAGCGAGTCCGAATATCTCCATAATTTCTTCGCCGCCGATCGGCGGCTGAAAATTACGTACGTGGTCTTTCTCTTCTATATCCTTTAATTTATGGCGTACCAGTTCAAAGTTTCGTAAATAACGGCGTACCTTCTCCGGATTTTTAGATGTTATATCAGCTTCGCACAACGTCATCAGGTCTTCAATGTCATCTCCGGCCTCAAACAATAAGCGGCGCACAGCCGAGTCGGTTATGTCTTCATCCACAAGTACCTGCGGACGCATATGCAATGTCACCATCTTTTGCACATACTTCATTTTCTCATTCAGGGGAAGTTTCATCCTGCGGAATATTCCCGGAATCATCTTTTCTCCTATAAAATTATGATTGTGGAAAGTCCATCCCAGCTTTTTATCAAAACGTTTGGTTGCAGGCTTGGCTATATCATGCAGGATAGCAGACCAGCGCAACCACAGGTCGTCCGTTTTCTTCGAGATATTATCC
This sequence comes from Dysgonomonas sp. GY75, assembly GCF_015234155.1. Taxonomy (NCBI): domain Bacteria; kingdom Pseudomonadati; phylum Bacteroidota; class Bacteroidia; order Bacteroidales; family Dysgonomonadaceae; genus Dysgonomonas; species Dysgonomonas sp. GY75. Next base: position 102,423 of record NZ_JADCLQ010000022.1, on the reverse strand, counting down.
AGAACTACCAATGTGTGATAAAAGTTGTCCTTATGCCCGACCCCCTCTTTAGTCTCAGCACCTTTGAGTGCCACTAATTCCGGAAATATAATTGCTAAGAGGCCTGTCTGGTCGAGTTGAAGAAATCCGACAGACGGTTTGGGAGACAGTACGATCTTATTTAATTCATCAATGATACGTTCGCCCGATATTATACCGATGCGGTCTTTGTTACGCGTGATGGCATCGAATGTTCCCGGCTCGATATTGAAGCCCAGCTGTGAAGAAAAACGGATTGCCCTCATCATCCGCAACGGATCGTCGCTGAATGTAATATCCGGATCGAGAGGGGTGCGTATAATCAGGTCTTCCATATCCTTCAGCCCGTTGAACGGATCGAGTAATTCCCCGAACCTGTCTTTGTTGAGGCAAACGGCTAAAGCATTTATCGTAAAATCGCGGCGATTCTGATCGTCTTCCAATGTTCCGTCTTCTACAACCGGCTTACGGGAATCCCGCTGGTAAGATTCGCGGCGTGCTCCTACAAATTCTATTTCGGTATCCTTGTATTTAATCTGTGCTGTCCCGAAGTTTTTGAATACAGAGAGATGGGCTTTTTTGCCTAGTGTCCTGGCCACAGCCTGAGCCAGTTCGATCCCTTTGCCTACCGTAACAATGTCTATATCCTTTGACGGGCGGTGTAAAAATATATCACGGACATATCCTCCGATAGCATAACACTCCAATTGCATATCATCTGCAACCTGAGAAATTATTTCAAATGTTTTCCCGGAGAACTTCTTTTTCAACTCACGCTGTATTTCTATATTGTTGAGGTTTATCATTTCAATTTTACTGCATAACTCTCTTTGACCAACGGAGTAATCTATTTAAGTAATAAATCTCACAATTGCTCTGATTTCGAGAGGTTAGAAAGTGCAAAGATAATAAATTCTACTAATCAATTATCATACCGCAATTCTGCCTCAATAAGAATTATCAAACAAGAATGATACATCTCCGGATGATAAATTTCAACCAATTAAAAACATCTTTTTCTTTTTCCTGTTAAAAGTGTATGCCGAAAGATGTTTTTGTCTATTTTTAGTGTTGAGAAGTTAAATTATTTGAGAATAATTCTGTTAAAATCAAAATAATTTGTAATTTGGTACACAATTAAAGAAGATTACCCGGAATACTTTCTCTCTAAAACAGAGCAACATCCTATGCAAAAAATTTTAAGAAATACAATCGTGTTTCTCTTTATCTTCTTGTTTGCTTGCGGAGCAAAAGATGATGGAGCTAAACTGCGTTTAGACTCGGCTCGTCGTTTCTATACCAACAAAGAGTATACATTGGCTAAACAGGAGATAGACAGTGTGAAAATCCTGTATCCGAAAGCGTTTGACCAGATACGGGCCAGTCTGGCTTTTCTCGACACGGTAAGAAGGGCAGAGAACGAGCTGGTAATCACCCAATGCGATTCACTCATTGCCATGAATGAACCCACATTGGATAAAATAAAAACCCTTTTTTCATTTCAGCGTAACAAAGAATATCAGGAAACAGGGGTGTTTATTCCTAAAGAAAGCCTTACCGGTGGTGTTATTGCCGGTACAATGCTGCGCTCGGGAGTAGGAGAGGATGGCGTATTATACATAGAGAGTGTTTTTGTAGGGTCAAAACAAAAACATAACCGCATAAAAGTATCTGCAAAAGACGGTTCCTTCGCTCAATCGTTAGCGGTGACCGACGACGGTCTTAATTATCGATTCTCTAATATGGGAAAAGAATATGAGATCATCCGTTTTGCGGGGCCCAGCGAAAATGGCATAGCCGGATTTATATTCACAAATTCAAACAATCCCCTGACTGTTACACTTGAGGGACAGGGAAAATATACATACACCTTATCACAAACTACGAAGTCCGCAATTTCTAAATCTTTTCAGTTATCAACAATGATGTTACAACTCGACAGTCTGAAAACAGCTAAAGAGAAAGCAGAGTATCATATTTATTATCTCGATAATAAAAAAGACAAAGAAAGCCAGGACAATGTCATCAAATGAAAAAACTTATGGAAAAAGAAAAGCCACCTTTTGAGACCCTGGATCAGGGATCGGGTATATTCATACCGAATGTATCCGTCGATTGTATCATACTGGGTTTTGATTCGGGTCGTCTTAAAGTATTATTATGCAAATTTAAAGTCAGTGAGAAATGGATGCTTCCGGGAGGCTTTGTAGCAAAAGACGAGGATCCCGATGAATCTGCTTTGCGGGTACTAAAAGGTCGCACCGGACTTGAAGATGTGTATCTTAGACAATTCTATTTTTTTGGAAAAAAAGGGCGTATAGGCGTAGAGGAGAATGCTGATATGCTTAAGCGATTCAATATCCGGGAAGATAAAGGCCAATGGTATACCGACCGCTTTATCAGCCTGGGATATTATTCCCTCATTAAATATAACGAAGCTCAATTATTTACTAACGAAGAGTATGAAGAGGCCGGATGGTTCGATATCAATGAAATACCGTCGTTATATGCAGATCATAAAGAAATTATAGATACTGCTATGTCCACTATCCGTAGACAAATCGGATTTATACCAATGGGTTACGAATTACTACCTGAGAAATTCACTATGCCCGAACTGAGATGTATATATGAAGCCATTCTGGGACGGGAGATAGACAGGCGTAATTTTCAGCGTAAAATGTTGTCGATCGGCTATATTCAGCCTTTGAATGAAACAAGAAAAGCGGGAGCGCATAAATCCCCGAATCTGTACACATTTATAAAAGAAAAATACGAAGAAGCTGAAAAGTACGGTATACAGGTGATGAGTAATAATTTCTAAATAGACTAAGATAGTATTAAATACAAAAGCGCAGAAGTATCAACTTCTGCGCTTTTTGTATATCTGGATAATTTTTTCTTTCCTCTTATTTAGCTCCTCCTGCTTTCATCAGATTAGCTTCTTCAATATATTTATCCGCTTCCATTGCAACTGGTGAATTCATATATTGATTTTTGATCGTAGTAAACGTTTCAACTACTTTGTCGTAGTTACCTTGGTTGCGGTATATAAGCCCCGCCTTCTTATATAAGATCGGGCTTTGTGACGGATTGTCAACACCTTTAGCTGCCTTCACATAATAAGAAACAGCATCGTTTTCTTTTCCGGTGTTACTAAGGCAGTCTCCAATAGTTCCATTTACTAATTGAGACAATACTTTGTCACCTCCGCTAAATCCTTTCAAATGATCCAAAGCCTTATCGTATTGGCCCATATTAGCATAACAGATGCCGGCATATAATTTTGCAAGATTTCCGGCATCGGTAGAACCATAGTCGCTGATGATAGATTCAAAACCTACATATCCGTTTGCATCACCATAGATAGCAAGCGAATCTTGTCCGTTTCTGTAATATTGCTCACCTTTGAATAAAGCAACCTGTGCTTCTACATTCTTTGGCCCGAGATAGAAATGCCGGAATGCCAGATAGCCACTGACAACTACCACAACAATACCAATTCCGATCAATATCTGTTTCTGATATTTTTCGATAAAATTTTCAGATTTATGAACAGCACTGTCGATTTTTCCCCAGTCCTTCTCTTCCTGTATTTCAGCTTGTTTCTTTTTAGAAGACATTGTATTATTAGTTATATATTTTAATATTCAGAATTAGCAGCGACAAAAATAGGGGTTTTATCCTTATAAATAAAATCCTGACTGTATTTTTTTTTACTCAGTATAGAATTTTACGAGTTGCAATATAGCTCTTTGACATACAGGACAGAAGTCTTTGCATGTATTTGTCTTCATCCGGCAATCGATAGCGGGACGATAAATACCCTTTGCCGAATAACCGGCACCTTCGAATACTCCTACACTAAATTTATCTGCAAGATCGGTATTTGTGGGTACCGGAGTCTGAGGCACAAGCATATCCTGCCACTTTAGGGTAAAGTCAACCAACGTGGTAATATTCGGCTCCCATGGCTCTACAGAATGAAGGTATATATTGTCCAGTACATCGCTCTCATAAAAATACTCATCAGCCAAACCTGCAAAGCTATGCCCGAATTCATGGACTACAACAGGTTTGAAGGCAGCATGGCCGGTGGTCGTCAGTGTGTATGCGTTAAATATTCCTCCGCCTCCATACACATCTGTATTTGCTAATATAATAATATGTGCATATGGTATCCCGGCAATGACATCATGTATATCTTTTACATGAGATGTCGTCAGATAGCGGTCGGAATAGAATGTATCGAAATGGGAACTGAAGGCGGTTCTGCTCCAGTTGTTTTCACGCGGTACACTTACGCCTGAATCCTCTGAAATTGTTTCTACCGCATAAAAATTGAACTTATCTTTCAGTTGATTGAACGGGCTATGATTGAATATTTGTTCACAGGTAATCTGTGCATGCTCTCTGAATTTTGCCATTTCAGAAGCTGTATATCCTTCTGCGAGAATAACTACATTCACACATTTATTAACCGAATCGCCCCGATGTACCGTTGTATAGGCCGGAATGTTCTTCAATCCTTTTTTCTTTATCAGAATATCATCCGGATTTATATCGTGCCTGATCGCAGTTCTGTACGCACCAAACTTATCTCTCAGTTTTATCTCCACTGATATCTTCCCTTTAGGATAAGGTATAAGGAATGAGTTTTCGAAACTTTTTCTAACCTCCTTAGCCTCAGGCGTAGTCTGCCATTCTGAAAACAGGGTACTGAAAGCATCGGTATAGATACATGTCCCGGTTTTTGCATCTGTCACCCATATTTGTCCGTTACCTTTACGGAGTAGCTGTGAGAGGTTATGTCTGCGCCCTGCCCAATGAGGCAACTGGTTCAACTGGTCGAGAGCCACAACCTGAGATTCATCATTTCCGGAAAAAATATAATCGATACGCAACGCTTTATCGACGAAATAATCTTCAAAGTTCTGAGCCTGTGATTTTGTTATTGAAAAGAAGAGCGCGAGGGCAAGTAAAAAATATTTCATAGAAAGATTCGTTTAATAAGGAACAAAGATAGTAAGAGCTTGTTTAAATTTTACCAAAATATTTTATTATAACTCTTTTTTCGTTCATTTTCAGTCTCTTTTTATCTGATTTTTCCCCTTTCTTCAGCTTGAATAGCCCGCTATTCGCACTTCAGAAAAGAAAAAATCATTCTAAAAATAGTTCTGAAAATCGGAACGAATAAAATTTAAACAAGCTCTAAATATATACATAAATATCCGGACTCAGGGCAATAAGATTGATCGTGAATATTCAGTCTGAATACAAAAATTTATACTTTTTTTGTTTTTTCGTATTCTGCTTTCATGTTTAATTGATTAGCTTTGCATCCGAATATATAAGCATGAGGTTTTGTAGATGAGAAAAGTTCGCATCTTAGCATACATTTTTCTATGTATATTGTTCTCTGTGCCTTTTTGGGGTGCACAATATGCCTATACTAAGCATCGTGCTATAAATTCAATATATAGCAACGACACCCTGCCCCGTGTGAAGGGTGATTCCCTCCTGAAGAATGATTCCCTGAAGCTCCGCAACGACTCTTTGCTACAAGACTCTACCGCACAAAAAAAGAATGCGCTGGATGCCGTAGTGGACTATACCGCCAATGACTCCGTAGTACTTATGGCTAGTAATTGGGGCTATTTATATGGCGCAGCAGAAGTAAAATATACCGAAATAACACTAAAAGGTGAAAAGTTGTCCATGAACATGGATAGTAGTCTGGTATATGCCACATACGGACTGGATTCGGTAGGGAAAGAATTCGGCTATCCTGTCTTTTCTGATGGAGGCACGGATTATGAGTCGAAAGATATGAAGTATAACTTCAAAACAAAAAAAGGATATATCACCAATGTTATTACCACTCAGGGAGAGGGTTATGTAATAGCGGGAAGAGCTAAGAAGCAGGAGGACAACTCTTTCTTTATGCTCGACGGTAAATACACGACCTGCGACGACCACGAACACCCGCATTTCTATCTGGCACTGACAAAAGCAAAGGTCAAACCGAAAAAGAATGTAGTAACAGGACCTGCTTATCTCGTTATTGAAGGATTACCCCTGCCTCTAGGACTTCCTTTCGGGTTCTTCCCTTTTTCCGACAAATATTCATCGGGGGTTATCATGCCATCATACGGAGACGAGATGGACAGAGGATTCAATCTGCACGACGGAGGATACTACTTCGCTATTAATGACAATATAGACCTTGCCCTCACGGGAGATATTTACACAAAAGGTTCATGGGCGCTCAAAGCACGTTCATCATACCGTAAACGTTATAAATATTCCGGCTCGTTCGACTTCAATTACCTGTACAACAAATATGGAGAAAAGGATGTAGACCAGTCTATAAGCAAAGACCTCGCCATCAACTGGACACACTCCCAAGACCCTAAAGCGAATATGTTCAGGACGCTTTCTGCAAGTGTGAACTTTGCAACAAGCTCTTATAATAACAACAGTCTCGATAATCGGTATACCCGGCAAGGTACAAGTAACACGAAAGGTTCGAGTGTCAACCTGACTCAGAAGATACCAAATTCGGCGTGGAGCATATCAGCCTCTATGAATGTGGCACAGCGTAGCCAGGACTCGTCCATCTCCATGACTTTGCCGAACCTGACCGTAACAATGAGCCGTGTAGCACCGTTCAAAAGAAAAGAAGCGGCGGGAGCAGAACGTTGGTATGAGAAGATACAACTAAGTTATACCGGAGATTTCAGGAACAGCATCGATACGAAAGAAAACCTCCTGTTGAAATCCAACTTACAGAAAGACTGGAAAAATGCGATGAAACATACTATTCCGGTTTCCGCGACATTCAGCGCTTTCAATTATCTGAATATCACACCATCTATAAATTATACGGAACGTTGGTATACCAGTAAGATACAAAAACAATGGAATCCCCAGACAAACACACATATGAGTATGCGGGGCGATACCACATATTCATTCAAGCGTGTCTATGATTTCAATGCAGCACTGAGTTTCCAGACTAAATTATACGGAGAATATATCCCTGTCTTTTCCAAAACGACACGAATCCGCCACGTATTTACTCCCAGTATCAGCCTGAGTTATGCTCCCGACTTCAGCGACCCTATGTTCGGATTCTACGAAAGATATAAATATATCGACTCGAAAGGGCAGCAGATGGAATATGTATATTCCCCTTATTCACAGGGAATGTTCGGTACAGCTCCGATGGGTGCTTCGGGAATGGTTTCATTCAACTTTGAAAATAATCTGGAAATGAAAGTCGCGTCCGAAAAAGATTCGACCGGATACAAAAAGATAAGCCTGATAGACAATCTCAGCATCAATTTCAGCAACAATATGATGGCCGACTCCCTCAAATGGAGCGACATCGCTGTAAATGCCCGTTTCAAATTCAGCAAATCATTTGTAGTAAATATAGGCGCCGCTTTCGATCCGTATATGTATGGATTGGACCAATATGGAAGCCCTACAAAGGTTGACAAGCTGCGTATCAGCCACGGTAAGGGTATAGGGCGACTGAAAAGTACGGGATATTCCATATCCCCATCCATCAACCAGGACACCTTTAAAAAGCTGTTTGGTAAAGATGTAGAGAAAGAAGGCGGCAAAAAAGAAGGCAGTCAGACGGATACGGACAACCCTGAAGGTGAAGCCGGAGAACAGAAAAAGGGTAGCCTGCTGGAAAAAAAGAAAGATGATAATCAATATGATGAAGACGGCTATGTGAAAAATGATATTAAATGGAACCTGGCCTTCAACTTCTCCATGAACTATAACTATGGGGATTTTGATTATGATAAGATGGAATACAAAGGCCGCCTGACCAAGAACTTCGGATTAAGCGGAAGCATACAACCTACAAAAAACTGGAATTTCAATTTCAACACCAGTTACGATTTCGATGCTAAAAAAATCGCATATATGAGCTGTAACCTTACCCGCAACCTCCATTGCTGGTCAATCACCGCCAGCTTCAACCCTGTTGGAGCATACAAGTCATATTTTGTGTCGTTAAGGGCAAGCTCATCCCTATTGCAGGACTTGAAATATGAGCAAAGAGGCCGTTCGTCCAGTTATGATCCTAACTGGGATTAATCCGGTCTATCGCCTGTCAACTATTTTTGCTGACGGGTGTTTAATTTAAAAACCTTAATCCGTGCGACTCAGTAATTAAAAGTCAAATATTACTTTTGAGTTATGCCGGGTAATTATACAAGCTTTCAAAAAAAATAAAAATATTTATTTAATTTAACAAATAATTTATAATTTTATCCTTGTGATCGGTTGCATCATAGCGTTGAGAATCCGATTACATTTTATCGAATTTATTAAGAGGCATTTATAATAGTTCCCATGTCTTTTTCTTTTTACAAACATTACAAAACAAATGCCGGTTATGGGAAATCGCCGGTATAATACCTGAAAAACATGAACAGAAAAACGATGAAACGGATAATGGTCATGCTGGTTACATTAGCCGTATTGTATGGTTGTTCCTCCGATGACGACGGCCATGCTGTCACTGAAAAGCCTGTAGAACCCCTGACGGTCAGCGGGGCGATGGATTGGTACAATGCAAGTGTAGGCGTACTGGCTAAGCAGAAAAGTACAGCCGATAGTTCCGACAAAATTTCGTACAAGCCATTAGGAGACCTCGCGGAGTTATTTACCGACGAACGATGGTATGCCGTAGAGTCGCCACTGGATTTCGGAGACCGTAATCTGATGATTATGACTCCCGAAGTAGGTGATTATACCAATGCGCACGGAAACGGAGTTGCAAAACAGGTACTGAAACTGGTTGTACTCAGGAACAAGGAGACAGGTGAGACTTACAATTTTATCATGGCTGTGATACCCGAACTGGACTATATGCTGCGTAAAGGCGATGAGTTGGATAAGAGTACCTATCTGTCGCCGGATTCTGATCTCGACGGTTACATATTCTTCTATACACTGGATGGCCAGCTTATAAACGGCCGGGTATACGAGAGAGGAAAGGTGACGGGAAGTATTAATTCTCCGGTTGAGGGGAAGAAGACAAAAAAACTGATAGCTTATGAAATTTGCATTACATATCAATGGGGACAGGAGACAGGACATTATGTCAATGGCGAGTATCAGGTTATAGGATATAGCACTCATTCAGAAACATTTTATGTAACGGTGTATGTAGATAACGGCATCGGTATGGATCCTCCTCTTCCCCCGGCATCTACCGGTGGCGGCGGTGGCGGCAATACAAGCACAAGTAGTCCCAATCTACCGTTAACGCCAACACCTTTCGATGATGGAAAGAAGCCCGGGGAGCGTACCGATTGCACAGCACAGTCTGAGCAAGCGGCACAAGAACTGGAAGAAGGCTTAGTCGGTACTAATGATATTAAGGAGTATATATCAAGATTGAGGCTTTATGCGTCATCCAAATCCGTAGAGTACGGAATGTTGATAGATGCTGATAATGAAGGTTATATTAATTCCGGAGGAGTGCAAAAGGGTACTTCAAGAGGTATTAATATGGAAATAGGACGGAATACGGTATACTCTGTCCATACCCATTATAATTGTAGTATTGGTCTCGCGAGTCCTTCTGCCCTTGATGTTTATTATACTATCAATGCCGTGGGTAAATCAGATTATTATGAAGGGACGGTTATCTTTGCCTGTGACGGATCGGAATATTATATCCATGTAGAGGATTATGAAAAGGCAGAAAAATTATATGGGAAAAAAGAATTGTTTGCTGTAGATTCAAATGATGACTTTCTTAATTCTAAAGTTCAGGGGATGTATGATGATATAATTATTAATCTCTTAGATCAAGGCTATTCCCAAAATTATGCGCACATTTATAGCATGATGAGTCTCCTTGATGGGCAGGATTCCGGTATAAAAATCTACATAAAGGAATCTGCATCGGGGCAGTTTAAGGAAATAAAGGTAGATAAGGTATATAGTGCCAATGGAAAAACATATAATTATAAATTATCAAAATGTAAATGATTATGAAAAAGATTATATTATTGTTATTATTGATAATAACATCATTAAATTCAAAGTCCCAATGTGAATTACCCTATAAACCTTTATCTGCATTCGGTACAGATACAGTTGCTTTTATGACTTATAATTTTAGGGACAGGGCAGATTGTTATAAAGGGAAAACATTGAAAGAGGTGTCCGAAGATTTGCAAATACCTATTAAAGATTTTAACCGTTCCAAAATTATGGGAAGAGAAAATTTTGGTAAAATACGAGGTATATATTTATATATATATTCATCTGGTTATGCACGATATCTGATGATGTCGGAGAATACCTATAACGGATTATATCTGAAATTTGAAAATCTTATTCCGGAGGATGAATATACAAAAAGAAGCCAGTCTGGTTGGTCTCAAGACTTATATAATCATTTTAAAGACATGAAAATAAGGTCAATAGAATATACAGACCGGATTATAATGCCTAAGTCTACAACAACAAAAAGTACGAGGCAAAGAAAACCTCATAAGATTAAAAAATGATAAGTATAGCAGGGCTTCGGCTGTGCTTGTTTAAGGAAAGTAAAATATTTGTTCTACGAATAACACACAGAGTGAGCAAGGGATTATCTCCCACGGCAAGCTAAAAAAGGTAAAGGTGACTTTTAGTATGTCACCTTTATTTTTTATAGTATAATCTATCAAATGTTTTATCTATAAAAGTAGTAGTACAGGCTTCCTGTTCTTTGAAATACTGAGAGGATTTAAGGATTTATTAGAAAAGAGAATGTAAAATCTGTAACCTTTACATACGCTTCGCTCCTGTGACGGTTGGTTGTTACCTTTTATTTTAAAACATGGAGAACCAACGGTCGGAGCCAAAAAGGAGTAGCACGGAGTTTTTAGAAGAAAAAGTGACAATAAAAATTGTGTAAAAAGTCGTCAGGTTTGTCAGGTTTTGTACATAAGCTATCGGCTAACAGCTAATAGCTAAAAATGCGTTACCTTTGTTACTTTTTGAGTATAAAGTTATGAGTAATAAGTAATAAGTTGAATCGGAACAAAGCGAAACAGTGTTCGGCGCTAGCCAATTAAAAATAGATAAAGCGTAGGCGGGTAAAAATCGGCGGAGCTAAAAAGTTGTATTTCTGCTAACGGTTTACTGATTTTTCCGTTACCTTTGTTACTTATTAACAAGTAGTAAGTGTTGAGTAGTAAGTTGAAAGTTATATGAGATACAAGTTGTTAACTGATAACTGTTGACTGTTAGCTGATATTTGTGTTACCTCTGTTACCTTTTTTGTAAGATTGTATGTTAACAGCTAATTAGGAATCCTGATTGGCATAATTTTAATAGACATGAAAAGAATAAGTATCTACTCTATTATCCTATTTTCTATATTGATTTTTATCAGTGCCTGTAGTGAGTCGAATCTTCATTTTCTGAAAGACGAAAAGTACAGAAAAGAAGTACACGAGCAATTCCTTAAACGAAAAGAACTGGCTGCCGGTCGTAGCGAGCAACTATTCTCTGTTCTCGATAGACCAGATTTGCCTGTAGAGAAACGAGAAGCATTGGAATTTCTGTATGCTTATATGCCGCTTTCCGATTTGGCTGACTATGACGGCGATTTTTTTCTCGGACAAGTAGATGCGGCATTCAATGCCCGTGACTATTTTGATTGGGGAAAGAAAATACCAGATGATATTTTCCGCCATTTTGTACTGGTTTACCGGGTAAACAATGAAAATCTGGATACTGCACGCCAGGTCTTTTTCGAAGAATTAAAAGACCGGGTGAAAAACCTGACAATGGAACAAGCAGTACTCGAAGTCAATCACTGGTGCCACGAAAAAGTAACATACAGAGGAACGGACGGACGCACGTCTTCCCCTTTGGCTTTAGCTAAAACCTCCTGGGGGCGTTGTGGGGAAGAGTCTACATTTACTACAGCAGCCTTACGGGCTGTAGGTATTCCTGCCCGTCAATGTTATACCCCACGATGGGTACACACCGATGATAACCACGCTTGGGTTGAAGCATGGGTAGACGGGAAATGGCACTATATCGGCGCTTGTGAACCCGAACCCGAACTCGATGTGGCATGGTTTTCCGCGCCTGTAAAGCGGGCAATGATGGTACATACCAATGTTTTCGGATTATACAATGGCCCTGAAGAAAAAAATGTACAAACGGGTCTGTATTCCGTGATTAATCTGTTAGGTAACTATACTGCTACCCGTGATGTAAAAGTAAAGGTAGTGGACGAAGCAGGCAAGCCTGTACCCGGAGCAACGGTGAACTTTAATGTATATAACTATGCTGAATTTTATCCTGTTGCTAAAAGTATAACAAAAGAGGACGGTAGTGCGTCCATTGTTTCCGGTATGGGGGATATACTTGTGTGGGCAAATAAAGATGACATATATGGCTATGCAAAATCGACACCGGATGGCGGGGAATTAACAGTTACCCTAAAAGAAAAACAAGGCGGGGAATTCGAAGAGTCCATCATTATGGAAGCCCCGGCCGAACAATCAGTAAAAGAATTGTCAGCTGAAAAGATTGCCGGGAATGCGAAACGTCTTGCCCATGAAGATTCTATCCGTAATGGGTATATGAATACATTTATAAATGAGGCTGACGCTCGTAAATTTGCCGGAGAGAATAATCTGAATGCTGACAAAACGTGGGAGTATTTATCTAAATCGCAAGGGAACTGGCAGGAGATATCTGTATTCCTTAAATCTCAAAACGGCAACGGATACTTATACCCGTTCATAGAATCATTAAAAGACAAAGACTTGCGTGATACTCCAGCCGGATATTTGTCAGATCATCTGATCGTCAATGGCTCCTGGCCGGGAGGAATACCTGACTTCCATAAGCGTTATGCACAATATATATTATCACCACGCATCGGTCTGGAACTAATTCGCCCGTGGCGCGGCTACTTCAAAAAGGTGCTGACTGAGGATTTTATCAATAAATCACGCTCCGATATACAGACTGTCGTAGATTTTGTCCGAACCAATATAAAAGTGGATGATGAACAAAACTACTTCAAATGTCCTGTCTCGCCTCAAGGAGTGTACGAGCTAAAGGTTTCTGATAAACACTCGAGAGATATATTCTTTGTCGCCTTATGTCGTTCGATGGATATACTGACACGTATAGACCCGGCTACCAGCCGTCCCCAATATCTCAGGGCAGAGGATAATCTGTGGACAGATGTATTTTTTGAAGAACAAGCCGCAGAAAAGCCAAAAGCGACCATAACATTCACTAGTGCAAAGGATAATATAGTGAAACCGGGATACTATACTCATTTTACAATCGCCCGTTTCGATAATGGGAATTTTGTCACATTCGACTATGAGAACGAGATAAAGAGCCTGCCTGCAAAAATATCCGTTGACGAAGGGTATTACCGTATAATGACAGGCAGCAGGGGGAATGATGGTTCTGTAACCATTGACACACGCTATATAGAAGTGAAAGGAAAGGAATCCAGATCCATAGAAATCAAATTACCTAAAGTAGAAGGACGCATTCAGGTGCAAGGTATCGTAGATCCGAATACTATAGTCACATTGAATGACGGCAGCAAAAAAACATTGAAAGAGCTGACCAACAAAAAAGGTTTGGTTATCTGCTTCGCCGATCCTGACAAAGAACCGACCAAGCATATTCTTCAGGATCTGCCGGCCGTGCAGCAGGCTATTGAGGACTGGAACGGAGGATTATTATTTGCAGTGCCTGACGATAAACTGAGCAAAGCATTTGATGCCTCTGTGTTTAAAGGCTTACCTAAACAATCGTTGTGGATGACTGATAATAACCGCGTATTGCTTAATGCTGTCGCGGGAGCTTTGCAAATAGATTTCTCGAACAATTTTCCTTTGACTGTTTATTTGTCTACAAACGGAGGCATATTATATTCGTCGCAAGGTTACCGTATTGGCATCGGAGAAAATATACTTAAAACAATAGAAGAAGAAAAAGCAACGAAAAAATAGCTTTAGGAAGAAGCAATTATAACCATAACGGCCATTATTTTTATGGCCGTTATGGTTATAATTATGATATGAATGTTGGCTCTGGTCAACCTTTATTATTCAGCTTATAGCTTAGCGCCCCCGAAGGACATTTATTTATCTGAGCAATTAATTGTTCTGTAGTCGCATTTCCCGGTTTTACCCAAGGTCTGTCTTTAGGATTATATACTTCAGGCAGCATTTTCACACAAACACCTGCATGCTGACAAAGCTCAGGTTGCCAAACAATGGTAAGTTCACCATTGGTGTATTCAATTTTCTTTTCCATGTTTTTAGTTTTGTATATTTAGTAGATCTTATAGTTTCCTCTGTTACACGTTGATCCCTTTCATCACAATACGTCTCCAATCCTGGTGCTTTTTGATATATCCTGCCACAAAAGGACAAAGGGGGATAAGGCGCAACCCATTCTTCTCTATATCTGTAAGTACTTTTTCGACAAGCTGGCTGCCAATACCCTGCCCTTCGAGAGCAACAGGAACTTCAGTATGAGTCAGGTATATTTCTCCGTTATTCGTTTTTATGTATTCTATCTTAGCAAGATATTTTCCTACATGAAACTCATATTGATTCTCATCTGTATTGTTGATTAATTCGTAATTTTCCATTGCAGAATAAGTTTTTTTAGTTTGTATTTTATTAATAAACGTCCTGCAGTTGCATATTGTTTATTCCTTTATTTTCTTATGACCTTTCTTTTTCGAATCAATAACTTCATGAATGCTGATAAATACAAATATAGATACAGACAATGCATTGCAGACGATAAGATTTAGATAAGGACTAACCAGAATAAGGACAATTAAGGCCACAATCGCTATAATATGAGACTTTGCTATAATCCTGCATGTAAACCATTTATATACCATATTCGCAATCAGATAGATGATCGGTCCCACAATCACGACAAATACGGCAGATGCAGTCATATGCCCCAACGGATGATTGACCACCAATTCATCACCCACGGCACATAATATCAATGCACCTACTAAGATAACATGTATCGAGTGATATTTCAAACCCAGTAGGCCAGGATTATCCACTTTCATTATTTTTTCCGCTCCGGCTTCGCTGCTTGTATCGAAATAAATCCACCACATAGCCAGGCTACTGACGAATGATATAAGTGCTGCCAAAACAATAGGAGCTGTCCATACTTCGATTTCACTTAATGAAGCGCCTGACATTAAAATTGTTTCCCCAAAGGCAATGATAACAAACAACTGACTTCTTTCGGCCAGATGATGCCCGTCTATTGTCCAGTCTTTGGCCGAATCTGACCGTCCCAAAAACGGAAGGTAAAAGCCGAACATAGGTGCGGTATAGTCACACAGGACAGCTATCGCCCATAATAACAGGCGCATATCTCCTTCCTGAAATGCGCCGATGATCCAAAAGATTGCCGATATGATAAACCAGCCGAATATACGGGTGTAATTTGGTGTTAATTGATGCTTCCTGCCCAGCATAAATAGAATGGATGCTGTACGTCCGACCTGAATGGCCACATAGCAAAAGGCAAATATCCATCCCCTTTCGCCAAAAGCCTCCGGAATGGCTGCCGCAACCAGTAGCCCGATCATCATCAGCACAAATAAGATGCCCCTTATACTGCGGATATTCGGATCGAACCAGTTTGTCATCCATGTGGTATGCTGCCAGCCGAGCCATACGGCAAACCAGAGTACGGCGCTTTGCAAAAAGCCTGTCCAGTTCAGATGATGTAAAAAGTAATGAGACAACTGTGTGACGGCAAATACATATATCAGGTCGAACAGCAACTCGGAGAAAGACACAGTGGCAATTCCTTCACCGCGCTTGCGCAGGAGGGAATGTGAGGTATGTGAAGAATGAGCCATAAGTTAATATTATTTATCGGACCGGTTATGTTATTAACGGTTTGATCTATGCTTTGTTCAAAGAAGACAAGATATGAAAAAGACAGGCTATTTTAGCCTGTCTTCTCCTATATATTTTCATATTTTCATTCCATATCTAAGCCATAATTCCGCCCTTTTTCGGTGGCGGGCACTCCCGTCTTCATCCATACAGGCATCGGGGCGCCTTTCAGGTAATGATCGAAAAATTGTTGTAAACGTATGCTCAGGTCTTTGGTATTTCTCCGCTCTTTCAGATTGTGTGCTTCATTATTGTATTGAAGCATCCATACCGGTTTCTGTAAACGGCGGAGAGCCATAAAATATTCGATACCCTGATACCACGGCACAGCGCCGTCTTTATCGTTATGCATGATAAGCAAAGGAGTCTGTACTTTATCGGCAAAGAAAACCGGAGAATTTTCCTTATACAGTTCCGGAGCCTCCCACATAGTAGCACCGATACGTGATTGTGTCTGCTCATACTGAAACTGGCGGCTCATTCCCGTATCCCAACGGATACCACCATATGCACTGAACATATTGGATACCGGTGCTCCGGCTCCCGCAGCTTTAAACATATTGGTACGGGTAATCAGGTAAGCTGTCTGGTAGCCACCCCAGCTTTGTCCTTGTATAGCCATATTGTCTTTATCTACCCATGGGTTCTCAGCCAGTTTCTGCGCACCGGAAACGATAGCGTTATAGGCGCTCTCGCCGGGATGTCCTGTTGTGTATACTATGTCGGGTGTAAATACAATATAACCCCTGCTGCAATAAAACGGGATATTGATGATGGAACGGCTGGGCGCTGGAGGAAAATACTGATAAAGATTATCTGTATGCTGCTCATAGAAATAAATCATTACAGGATATTTCTTTGCCGGATCAAAATCTTCGGGCTTATATACAATACCCTGTGTTGTCTTGCCATCAAACATGGTCCACGACATTAATTCTGCCGTACCCCAGTTGTATTCTTTCATCTGTGGATTGATATCCGACAGTTTAGCATCTGTCTTCCATAGATCGGTAGTTACATATAAATCCGGAGATGTGTTGAAATTGCTTTTTGTAAAACAATATACATCCTTATCTTTCGCCTTTATCGGCGTAGTATATGTATATTTACCCATTATCAGAGGAACTGCTTTCGATTTATTCCATTCATAAAATCCGGCTTCCTTACTGGTCTCATCAAAAGCTGACAGTAATAATTTTTCATCGGGTTTTATAAAGCGGCTCTCCGGGTCAGTCTTAATATACCGGAGTACGGTTTTCTTTTCGCGCCCAATCCCCTTTGTCAGATTTTCCGGTTTCTTTACTCCATCAGGGTCAAGCTTCCATATATCATATCTGTCATAAACCAGAACGGCAGCATCATTTTCCATCCAAGCAGCAGGACCGTATGGATAAGGCTGTATCGGTGTATCTGTTTTTTCGTCCCAGAAATTTACATCAAGGCTGTTTGTCAGGCAGACTTCTTGTCCTGTTTTGGCGGAATAAGCATAGTATTTTTTATCTTGGGGAGTATACCATAACAGATAATTGCCTTGGGGAGAGAAGTAAATTCGTCCTTCTAAGCCCGTTCTTATTTGCTTCTTTGTATTATTCTCCAGATCGAAGAGCCAGATATCATTTCTCGATCCTGCCCAAAGATCCCATTGCTGCTCAATTTCATATTTGAGGTCAGAAACTCCCAATGCATATTTTCCGTTATTCTCTCCTGAGATATTTACTTCGGGAATATCTTCGGTTGCCAACTGATAAAACTTATTATTGTTTAAATCTATATATGAGAGATAAGTTTGTTTGTTTTTCTTTTCCAGTTGAATCAGCTGCATGGGCTGTATCTGTGGTTCCTGCCAATGCCAAAGGTCGAGTTGAGCCTTTTCAAAATCAGGTATAGTTGTATCTTTTGGCAATTTTACGGGTGCGGTACCTAGCAGCAGGCGCTTTTCATCTTTACTGAAAACAGGCGAATAATTTTCACTCACACTCCATTTATCAGGCATTCCTGATGTACTTTTATCTGCCATAAGCATGGCTGAATCGAGTGTAGCATCGAAATAAAAGAGACCATAGTCTTTGATTTCTTTCTTGATACTATCGGCTGTAGCAAGGAAGGTTAGTTTACTTCCGGACTCCGATAATGCAACATTTTTATACGTTGTCTTTCCTGTCGAAACTGTTCTCTGATCCAGAGTACTCAGGTTGATGAATAATACTCCCGCTTTATTTACCGTATCTTTGGCATTCGGCTTCAGTATCGTTGCAAGACTTTTACCGTTGCGGCTGAATACATATTCGGTCGCATGTTTGATTGTATCTTCTTTTGCCGAATAAAGATTACGGAAGATAAGCGAATATGCCTTTACGTCTTTCTTGTCCTTTACTTTTATTGTGTCGTCCAATGTGTAGGCAATATAGTCGGAATAATCTTTTCCCAGCTTATAACTCTTCACATTCGGTATCTTAGATAGTGTAAATTTATCGAGGGATATTATTGCCAGCGAATCCTTAGGCAATTTCTCATCGGCCGTTTTCTTTATTTTTGCCTGACGGGTTACAGCATAAGGCGCTTTTATCTGAGCTACTACATACTTTTGGTCTGGAGTAATGGTATATGTATAACCGCGGGGAAGCATAAGCTCCTTTTGGCTTTTCAGGTTCCGGATTAGGAGATAATCATCTCCCTCCTGTTCCTTTACTATGGCAACGCTATACTTTCCGTCATTCGTTATTTCGATATTGGAAAGGCTCTTCCATGTATCGTAAACAGAATGGTCTAACACTTTCTTCTGCGCCATTCCCGGCATTGCTGCCAATAGTGCAACGCACAGAACAGCACTCATCCGATATGCTTCCCTGATCATAATTAAGGTCTTTTTAGTTTATGATTGTGAAATGAAAAAGAAACCTTTTCAGGCTTCTTCTCCATACTCCATTAAATATGCTTTGATAAAATCGTCCAGGTCGCCATCCATTACAGCATTGACATTGGATGTCTGGTAGTTTGTACGGTGATCTTTCACGCGGCGGTCGTCGAATACATAGCTTCGGATTTGTGAACCCCATTCTATCTTTTTCTTACCGGCCTCTATCTTCGACTGTTCGCGACTACGTCTTTCCAGTTCCATTTCGTATAACTGCGATTTCAGCAAACGGATCGCATTATCCTTGTTTCCGAACTGGGAACGGCTTTCTGTATTCTCTATTACGATTTCTTTCTCTTCTCCCGTCTCAGGATCTTTGTATTTGTAGTGCAGGCGAACCCCTGTCTCTACTTTATTTACATTCTGACCTCCGGCTCCACTGGAACGGAACGTATCCCATGTAATGTCGGACTGGTTTACTTCGATCTCGATAGTATCGTCGACTAAGGGTACTACATAGACCGAAGCAAATGAGGTCATACGTTTGCCCTGAGCATTATATGGCGATACACGGACAAGACGGTGCACGCCGTTCTCCGATTTCAGATAACCATACGCATACTCGCCTTCGACCTGTAATGTAGCTGTTTTGATACCAGCTTCATCTCCATCTTGCCAATGGGTGATGGTTGTTTTATAACCTCTGGCATCGCACCATCGCTGGTACATGCGAAAGAGCATCGACGCCCAATCCTGTCCTTCGGTACCTCCGGCTCCACTGTTTACTTTCAATACTGCGCCGAGTTTATCTTCTTCGCGGCGAAGCATATTTTTCAGTTCCAGATTTTCGACAAGCTTTACGGCATTCTCATATGCTGCGTCTACTTCTTCTTCGGAAGTAACGCCTTCTTTCTGGAAATCAAATGCTAACTGTAATTCTTCGGCAGCACCTTTTACTTCTTCGTATCCTTCTATCCAGCCTTTAAGCCCGCGGATAATCTTCATTTGGGCTTCCGCAGTCTTTGCATCGTCCCAAAAACCGGGTGCATGTGTTCTTAATTCTTCTTCTTCGAGTTGTATTTTCTTTGCATCGACGTCAAAGATGCCTCCTCAACGCGTCCTCGCGTTCCAACACTTCTTTGAGTTGGTCTGATGTAATCATAAGTTACCTTTTAAGTTATTACTAAATTGAGATGCAAAGGTAAAAATAAGTTGTAAGTTACGGGTTATAAGTTATAAGTATTTTGTAATGTGATAAAATAGTGTGTGTGTTTCTTTTTGATAATGGAAGGAGGTAATAGGTATTACAGGCTGAGAGCCTGTGCGATCAGTCGAGTCATGAAAAATCTGTACTGAATAAATATGGAAAAACGAACGGCTTTTTCTCTAGTTTATATAACTTTATAATTAAAACTAATAATAATGAGATATTTATTTTTATTGCTGATTTTAGCCTTGTTATGTTGCTCAAATACACAGACGGGACGTCTTCGCGAGCGGGGGGTATCTTGTCTACTTGTAATCCCCCGCTTTTTATTATCATAAGCTCTTTAACGGATTATAAATCCTGATAGTAGAAATTTTCGGATTGCAAATCCGAAAGGACGAAGGCAGGGCTTTTTATCAAAACCAAATATCTTTATCTATATAAGAAACTAATTATTAAACATTAATATTTAAGTATCTTATGAAGTATAAAGAAAAGATCGCAACAGAGATTATCCGGATGATAGAGCAGGACTTGTGCAGCATATCAGAAATCTGCAAATCATTTAAAATCAGCCGTAAAACATTTTACGAATGGAAAAAAGAAAAGCCCGGGTTTAAAGAAGCAGTAGAAGAAGCCATCGACCACCGGGAAGACGTGATGATAGCCTCGGCACGTATCGGACTGAAACAACTGCTCGAGGGCTACGTGCAGAAAAAAGAGAAGGTCACCTATGTCCCCGATAAGAACGATCCGCTGAACGATGTGGAGAAATGCCGTGTGGTGGAAAAGAAATTCTGTCCGCCGAGTATCCGTGCGATAAAGTATGTACTCGACCGGGAGGAAAGGAAAAAAGACAAAGACCGGTTACTTGCATCGGAGCGCCGTCCGCTGGTCATCGAAGTACAGGATGAAGAAACCAAACGGCAACTGATGATCTTACAGGAGAATGGCTTCCGTCCGGGCGGCTCGCTCAATGCGGAGGTAGTGGCGGCCGTGGACAGGAAACTGGAAGAAGAACTAAAAGTGAAAAGTGAAGAATTAAAAGTGAAAAATGGGCAAGATAAAGTCAAGGAAGAGTCAGCTGTTGCTCAACAATCTGACGCTCCGGTGGAGAAGTCCAAGGTGAATCTTTATCCGTTTCTGCCTCCGGGATACACATCGAGGACAGATTGAGGAAGTAGTAAGTAATGAGTAATAAGTTAAAAGTTATATGAGATACGGGGGTAGACAAGACACGAGATACAAGTTGCTAACTGATAACAATTGAATGAAAAACCTGTTACCTTTTATTTTTAACCACGGAGTAAACGGAGTAACACGGAGTTTTTTATAAACAGGATACCCTGCTCTGCTCAACACGATAAGCTAATTATTAATTTTTCATTCTTCATTCTTAATTGTTTTCCCTGTTACCTTTGTTACTTTTTTACTCTTCGGGAGATGATTAATTTTTTATGTAACAGAAACAGTGTAACTTTGAGGAGATAACTTGAGAGAACAAAATATGCAGGAAAATAATATTATAGCAGCAATATCCACTCCGGCCGGTGTGGGAGGTATAGCCATTATTCGTTTATCCGGGAAAGGGTGTATTGAGTTGACAGAGTTCGTTTTCAAGCCACTTGGAAATAAAAAACTTGGAGAGCAAAAGGCAAATACAATCCATTTCGGGTACATAATAAAGGATAGTACTGTATTGGATGAGGTGCTGATTAGTGTTTTCAAAGCACCGCATTCGTTTACCGGTGAAGATGTTGTAGAAATCTCCTGTCATGGTTCTGTTTATATACAGCAAAATATTTTGCAGTTGTTGATATCCAAAGGTGCTGCTTTGGCTCAACCCGGAGAATTTACACAACGGGCCTTTCTGAATGGTAAGATGGATCTGTCGCAAGCTGAGTCTGTCGCAGACCTGATTGCATCGTCGTCGGCTGCCACGCACAGACTGGCTATGAACCAAATGCGCGGAGGATTTAGTAATAAATTAATTGAGCTGCGTACTGAGCTCCTGAATTTTGCATCCCTGATCGAACTGGAGCTTGACTTCTCGGAGGAAGATGTTGAATTTGCGAACAGGGAGCGACTAAAAGAAACGGCTTATGATATTGAACTGCATATAAGGAAACTGGCAGAATCTTTCGAATTGGGAAATGCTGTGAAGAATGGTATTCCTGTAGCTATCATAGGTGAGACGAATGCGGGAAAGTCAACTCTTTTGAATCTGTTGTTACATGAAGAGAAAGCAATTGTTTCGGATATACATGGTACAACCCGTGATGTGATAGAGGATACTATTAATATACAAGGGCTGACATTCCGCCTGATCGATACCGCCGGGATACGTGATACAACTGACGAGATAGAGAGTATCGGGATAGAACGTACATTCAAAAAGATAGAGCAAGCCAATATTATACTGTGGATAACGGATGTAGGAACAGCGGATGAGCATATCCGGGATTTGGCTGAAAAGATATTACCTGCTATAAAGAATCAGAAGTTGATTTTGGTGTTCAATAAGGTTGACATGATTTCTGCCGAGAGAAAAGATAATAAAGAGAGACTACTTAAGGAAGAGATTCCGGATCGTATTTTCATTTCAGCAAAATATGAACAGGGAACGAATGACTTGGAGAGCTTGCTTGTGAAAGCGGCTAATATCCCGGAAATAGGAGAGCAGGATATTATTGTAACTAATATGCGCCATTATGCAGCGTTGGAGAATGCATTAACTGCTATAAAGAGAGTAGGGGAAGGGCTGGAGTTACATCTATCCGGGGATTTTTTATCTCAGGATATTCGGGAATGTATGCATTATCTGGGTGAGATAACTGGACAGATATCTACTGATGAGATATTGGGGAATATATTTGGTAAGTTTTGTATCGGCAAATGATAAGTAATCAATATTAATCGATAATAATTATCAATCATCACAAAGTCACCATTTTATGGTGGCTTTTCTTTTTCTCTATTCTATCTTTGCTAATCAATAATTATAGTTTTTTTGATGATATTTATGTCATTTTTGTACCGATCATCGAAAAAATTGCACTCTCGTTTGGATTAATAACATAGATTATGCATATTTGCAACATGTAGCAACGCTGTGATACAAAGTGCAACACAAGGCAACAGATTTTTAGCGAAGTTAAAGGATAGAATTATGAGCAATAAATTAGAGATTATAAAAAAATGTGAGTACTGCGGAAAAAGATTCGTAGCACAGAGAACGACGACCCGTTATTGTTCTCACCAATGTAACTCGAGGGCTTATAAAGAAGATAAGAAGAAGAGAAAGGTCGTAGGTCTCAACTATGCCGTTATGCAGGAGATAGAACGGATCAGTGAACGCTTCGAAGAAATTCAGGATAAAGAGTTTCTGTCAGTGGTAGAAACAGCTTTTCTATTAAGTATTGAGAGGACCACTGTTTATCGCTATCTACATCGCGGACAATTAAAAGGAATCCGGATGGATGGCAAAACTTTTATTCGTCGTTCAGATATTGATGCGATGTTTGATAATGCCGAAAAATATGAGTCAAAGGCCAGGCCGAGTGTCGAAGCAAAACCGCTCACCGAATTCTATACAGTAGCTGAGATCAAAGAAAAATTCAATATTAAAGAATCCTGGCTATTCAAAGTAGCCAGAGAGAATGATATACCTAAAACTCTGATTCGGGGAAAATCCTATTTTAGCAAGAAGCACATTGATAAATATTTTGAAAAGAAAGGCATTAATGATTATCAGGATATTAGAGAATGGTACACAGTTGCGGATATTATGGAAAAGTATGGGTTGACTCTCAATGCAATATACAGCTTTGTCTCAGAGAATCAAATACCCAAGAAGAAGGATGGGCGAATGGTTTTATACTCCAAACATGATTTCGATGTAGCAAAGGGATATGAAAAACCCAAGGAGCCTGAATATTATTCAGTAGAAGAAGCTATGGAAAAATACAACCTGACTCGTGATGCACTATACCATTATATAAAGTATCATGATATACCCAAAATGAAAGATGGTCGATACATTAAGATATCGAAGCCTGAACTCGACAAATTGTTTAACCCTCAAATAACACAATAATATGGCAACACTGACGAGAGTTCATCTCAGACAACGAGATGTAACAAGAGGAAGGATAAGCCTCTATTTAGACTACTACCCTGCAATTCGTGATCCTCACTCCATGAAGATGACACGGCGTGAGTATTTGGGTATTTACATTTATGCAAAGCCTAGAAATGAATTCGAAAAAGAATTCAACAACGAAATGTTGATGAAAGCTGAGGCTATCAGAAGCATAAGGGTACAATCCATCATTAATGAGGAATTCGGTTTTTTAGACAAGAATAAAGCAAAAGCGGATTTTCTTATCTACTTCAAAACTAAAGCAGAAAAGAAAGATCAGAAATGGATGAAGGTGTATTTGCATTTTTCTAACTTCGTCAAAGGCAAATGCGCTTTCGGACAAGTCTCTGTAGATCTATGCAATCGTTTTAGAGATTATTTGCAGGATGCAAGGCAATTGAAAAACAAGAACTATCGGATATCGCAGAATTCAGCATCCGGATATTTCTCTACCTTCAGAGCATTATTGAAGGTCGCCTATAAAGAGAAGTTTTTTAGAGAGAATTTGAATGACTTTCTTGATTCAATAGAAACAACTGATGTAAAGAAAGAATATCTCACGTTGGATGAAGTCAAGTTGCTAGCCAACACCCCATGCGATGATTACCCGATATTGAAAACTGCTTCTTTGTTCTCCTGCATGACCGGATTGCGAATCAGTGATATATTGAAACTCGATTGGAAAGAAATAGAGCCGGCTTCGGATGGAGGCTATTGCATGCGATTACGAATAGAAAAGACTGAAACAGAAACAACCTTGCCAATAAGCGACGAGGCTTTGGATTTATGTGGCAAACGAGGAAAAGGAAAAGTCTTTAGAGGTCTACAACGAAGTATGACTCAACAACCTTTAAAAGCATGGGTTGCTAGTGCCGGAATAACAAAACACATCACATTCCATTGCTTTCGGCATACTTTTGCTACCTTGCAAATCGCTTTAGGTACAGATATTTACACTGTGAGTAAGATGCTTACTCATAAAAATGTCTCTACAACACAGATATATGCGGATTTGGTTAGTTCGAAGAAACGAGAATCTGCAAATAAAATTAGTTTAAAGTAAAGAACATATGAAGATAAAGGACTTTGACTCAAATATATTAAATATGAGCCTTGAATTAACTCTGGAATGGGGTGAACATTGGTTGGCTCCAATACAAGAACGAATAATGCTTAAGCTACCGAGTCTGAGTTTAAACCAAGCAGACTTTTTAGATTCATTCTCGAAAAAAGTACAGAAAGATATAAATTTATTTATCAACCAAACATTAGAGAAAAAAAGAATTGAGTCGGAGCAACTCAAGGAAATTGTACTGTCATATATAAATGAAAAATATTCTTGGATCAATGAAAGTAATTCTGCTAGACTTTTCAGTCAAGGATGTTACTATGCTTGGAAAGATGGATTATTATAAATTCAATATAAGAGAGTCAACAAATAAAATAAGTTTGAAATAATAAAACTTATAATTATAGAAGAATTAATAAAAGGTTATATGAAAAAGAAAGTACTATATCCATATACTTTTGATCGAAAAGGAGATACACTCAGACTCACGATTAGCCCTAAAAACTGTAATCAATTACTATTTTTAGGCTGTATCGTATTATTTTCTGGACTTTTTCTTTTTCACATAGGTATGTTAATCTTGATTCTGCCCATACTTGATATTACACTGAAATTTATTCTAATTAATAGTATTGTATCACTTTTAGAGATATTTGTAATCCTTTATTTTTTCTCTTCCTATTGGTGGAAACGAAAAGGGTTAGAGATATTTATACTTTACCCTAATAAGCTAGAATATGTGTTAGTCAATAAGCCTTTTAAAACAGAGAAACATATCTTCGATTTTGAGAAATTAGAAATTAGATATCAATCAGGAGAGGATTTTTATAATGAAGAAGAAGCCATACTACTAGGTGTAGAGCTAGACTTAGATAAACTTGTAGGTAATTATCCGATACAGTTCTATATGGACGATGGACTACAGGTCGTTGATTCAGAGCGAAGAATCCCTGTTGAAGTAATCAGAAAAATAAAAGAAGAATACCTTTTAAATCAGAATAGCCATGAATAATAAAGGAAAAGTGGAAAGTGGCAATACTTTATCAGAGAATGAAAGAGTAGGACTACTGCGTGTCATAACAGACTATACCTATGCTTTAGACACCTTAGATAGATACGATTATCAAAAACTTGAGATTGAAAAAACGACGGTCGATGAACCTTTCAGAGCGAATTATGACAATGCGATGGAAGCTATCTATGTATTGAGAGATAAGTTTGGAAGTGGAGGTTTGTTCGGAAATGAGAAAGACCAGTCTTTCAAAAGTTCAATCAGTACCATTTATCAAACATTTGGAGGAGAAGAGTTATATCCCAGCATAGAAGAAAAAGCAGCTATGCTACTGTACTTAGTGACTAAAAACCATTCATTCAGCGATGGAAATAAGCGAATTGCAGCATTCCTATTCCTTTGGTTTTTAGAGAAAAATGGTATTCTGTACAAAAGTGACAGCACAAGACTTATTGAAAACAATACGCTCGTTGCTCTTACTCTGATGATTGCGGAAAGCCGTACAGAGGAAAAAGATATTATGGTAAAAGTTATTGTGAATCTGATAAACCAGAATAATTGATAGGGGTAACAACAAAACTGAAAATCAGGCAATAAGATAAATTTAAAGTAAACATCCCACATATGAATATTACTATAAAAAACATACGGCTAAAGAGTCAACAACTATTAAAACAGACATTGGATACACCAAAAGAAGTGGTGTCGTGGATGGGAGCAATGCAAGCTCAGGATTTCACTATGGCAAAATGGGCTATTGCTATCAGATCGAAACAATGTACAGAACAAGATATCGAAGGCGCTTTCAACCGAGGGGATTTTCTTCGAACCCATATCATGCGCCCAACCTGGCATTTTGTTTCTTCAGACGATATCAGGTGGCTTCTGAAATTGACAGGAGAGCGAATTAAAGGCGCATGGAAATATGTAAAAGATCTGAAGGTTGATGAACAGGAACTTACAAAATGTTATAAACTGCTAGAGAGGACACTGGGGGACAATAACCATCAGACTAAGGACGAGATTACAAAAACATTCGAGCAAGCAGGATTCAGGGCTACCGAAAGGCATATATACCTCTTTACAATGTTGGCTGAAGCTGATGGCATTATATGCAGTGGTTCATTGAAAGAGAAAAAACAAACATATGCACTACTGGACGAAAGAGCTCCCCAAAGCAAAGATATACACAAGGATGAAGCGCTGGCTAAGCTAGCTCAAAGATATATGCAGAGTCATTCTCCTGCAAGCTTACAAGATTTTGTCTGGTGGTCGGGGTTGACGATCAAAGATTGCAGACACGCTTTTAGCCTAATTGACAATGAATTGATAAAAGATCACTTCGGTTCGACT
Organism: Dysgonomonas sp. GY75; assembly: GCF_015234155.1. Classification (NCBI taxonomy): domain Bacteria; kingdom Pseudomonadati; phylum Bacteroidota; class Bacteroidia; order Bacteroidales; family Dysgonomonadaceae; genus Dysgonomonas; species Dysgonomonas sp. GY75. The sequence continues at coordinate 74,801 of NZ_JADCLQ010000022.1, read as the reverse complement.
GAATTATATATTCACAAAGACTATAATGAATGCGCTTCTTCGGATACAAATATACTTCACTTCCTTCCTGCATATGATGAGTATCTTATCAGCTACAAGGATAGGACAAATGTTTTAGACTTAGAGCATCATCCGAAAGCTTTTAATAACTATGGTATATTTCAATCAATTATACTGTATAATGGCCATGGTGTAGGTAATTGGAAAAAGATTAAGAAAGCGAAAGGGATTGATTTTGATATTTCTTTTTGGGATAGTAAGTTCAAAATAGATAAGGAGTTACTTGCCTTAGAAGAGAAGAAGTTCCAGGATTATATTAAGAAATAAGAATAGCAATGAATTTCAAAGCTAAATTATCGGAGCGGATTGGTATGGATGATATCCATGAAATACTTCGTTTAACCCAACAAAGTGATAAGCGAAAGCAAGAATTATATGATTTAGTTATTGGAGAAGATGAAAAAATAGGATATCATGCGGCTTGGATCTTTACACATTTTTCTCCGGAAGCTAATAAATGGCTGTATGAAAAACATGATGAGCTTGTTAACGAAGTGATGATGTGTGAGCATGGAGGTAAACGGAGGGTTATCCTCAATCTGCTTTATAAACAGCCCTTATCAAATCCTCCGAGGGTTGATTTTCTGGATTTCTGTCTGGTGCGAATGCTCTCAGTTAAAGAATTACCGGGTGTTCAGTCTCTCTGTATGAAAATAGCTTACGAGCTCTGTCGTACTATTCCTGAGTTAACCCAGGAATTGAAAACTACTCTTGAGATGATGGAAGGGGAATTATGTCCGGCTATCAGGTCAGTGCAAAAGAATATTCTTAAAGCAATTCCGAAAGGGAAAAGCTTACAAAATATTAGTATATGAACTACAAAGATCCCGATAATATCTTTTTAATCATCTGTGGGGCAATGGGGATTGGCTTAATAGCTCTCGTTTTTAGGTATCTGTTTATTGGATTGGGATTTGACTCTTTTGGTGCAAATCTCGTATTTGTTATTGTATTTGTTGTATGCCTAATTCTTTTTATATCTTATCTGGAGTTTCTCATTTCACGGTTTAGTAAGACTAATCAAGAACGCGAACCTGTTTTAGAAGAAAATATTATTTCTGAACAGGTTGAGACATTCATAGAAGAGCCTAAATCAGACCTTGATATCATCCGTGAAAAACATCAGCAAAAGGAACTTCTATATAAAGAAAGGTTATTGGAGACGGCTCTTGAATATACGCGGGAAACTTTTGCTCCTTATGCCACAGACGAAAATATAAATCTTATATGTAAGTATGTTACAGACTATTACAATGGATTTGGATTCGATGATATAGAATTCGCTATAGTCCACGATCTTAGCACTTATGATCTATACCATTATGGTTGGAATATCTGGAATCATTTCAAACCGATAATGAGAAATAAACAAGAAGAAATAGCTTGTTTTCTGAAAGCGGTATTTGCAAAGTCCTTGAGAGATATCGAAATAGAAACGATAAGAAAAAAATTAACTTTCGATGAGAGTAAATTTAAAATTGAGTTGAATAACAGTCTCTCGCTGAAATGATAAAAGCTAATCCCTGATAAAAGAAACTAAAGTTTATTATTCTATTTTGTTTTTTATAAAAGATCAGCTTTTCTGTATTTTTAAAAGCTTCCATAATTCACCTGAAAACATGGCAGTCTTAATTCTTTCCGCCAAAGATCAACCACTTGATCTCTATCGTCCAAAACGAATTCAATAAAGTATTTATTCTTAATTTCAGCTTCATAAATTTCACCCTTGATAACGGAGTCCTTTCGAAAATCTTTTGATTGACGCATCCAAAGCTGATGATAAGGAATGTCATATCTTTCCAAAAATCGAAGAGTTGGTTCACGAAAACGGTCTTCCCTTCCTGATACAAGTAGTATCTCATATCTTTCTTTGGCAAAAACTTTCAGTGTATTGGCAACAGGGATATTTAATTCATCCTCATCACAAGAGCTTGCATCAAATGGGTTGCGATGACTCATTAAAGCTAATGTTCCGTCCAAATCACAAATAATCGCTTTAGGAAGTGATATGTCTTGCTTAATGGTCAATACACGATTGTCTTGTAAAGGTCGAGTCGAGAAATCGAATATCTTTTTCAATTCTTCCAACTCTTTCATATAACGCTTCTGAACGTTAGTCGGGATATATTTACCGATTTCTTTATTTCTCTTTTCGCACCGTTCGGTAATCGTTTTGGCTTCTGTTTCAAATACTTTGAATGAAATATCCGCTAAATAATTGAACTTTTCAATATAATGATCCAGATATTCAGATTTACAATGTGTAGCATCGAGCAATACGTTGAAGCGTTTGCGCAACAAAACTTCTATTGAGGCATCCAACATTTCCGTTATCATTCCCTCTTCGTGTGGAGGAAGATTTGAATATGTGAAATGCATAGTGCGAAAATCATCACGGCACAGACGCATCCAGTTTTCTTCAGTACGGATAAAATATTTTGCAAAGGTTGACTTCCCCGAACCAGGAGCACCTATTAATATTAATAGTTTTGGATTTTTTCTTTTCATTGTTTTTTGGATTTTTCTTCTACAAGTCTTGCAATCAATATGATTACTTTTTGTATATCTGAAATAAGAATATTTAAATATTTGTTGTTGTGAAAAATCACGGTTACTTTATTAACACTAATACTAGGCTCATCCTTTAAAATTTCTTTGAGGTATCCTAGTTTTTTAGTTTCGCCATGAGTGATATTGACCCTAATATTTTTATATTCAGTTTCTATCTTAGCTATTAATCCTTCCAACTCTGCATCAAATGATTCGATAGCTAAATATGCCTTTATGTAGGAAATTTCGTTATAAACATAACTTTTCTTTTTGTCTTTTTGTCCTTCGATTATATCAAACTCAATTCGTATAAATTTTAGTAATTTCTCGAACATATTATAAATTGAGCAGAAGTGCGCCCCACGAAGATCACTAATGTATTCTTCCCAAATGCTAATGGGATTATTCTCATATAAGTAACTAGCGATATCTATTTCAATTTCTTTATCTCCATTTCCAAACTGCTTGGCTTCTTTCTTAATCTTTTCTGATTCTATAGTTATTTCCTTCTCGAGTAAATGTATGCTTTGTGTAACTATATGTGCTACATTTTGAATAGAATCTTCTACAAAAGCAACTCTATTATCTCGACCTTTTCCAAATGCCATAATGCTTTTTTTTTATTTTATAATCTTGTATCCAATCCGGCTTCTGCTTTTTCACCCATAATACGGTCGAAAACTAGATTCTTGAGGAAATAGTTTTCTTTGTTAATCTCTCGGTATGGGACTTTTAATAATTCCCAGTTCAGCATCCAGTCATTGATAGAGCATTCCAGTTTTCGTCCAATATTACGTTTAGATATATAGTAGCTATATTGATCATGGAAATTGACACCATATATCATAGTCAAATATTGGTTATTTCTCACTTTGAAAGCTGGGGGCATTCCTTTGATAAAAGCTTGCCGGGGTTTGATAACTATTCCTTCTTCGTTATTCTTCTCTAATGTGGCAAACCAAGAATAAACAGTTTCTATTGATTGATCTAATTCTATATCATTATCTATCGACAGATACAAAAATTCATCATCATTTACGTCCTTATAACTGAGATTGTCATTTCCAAAATCCTCCGAACCGTCATCAAATACCTTCTTTAAAATATTGAAAGGTTTGAAATAAATATCTCCCTGTTGCCCGAAATGATTGATCTGAGTTTCGTAAACATCAATGCTTTGCTTGTAAACAGTCAAATCCAACACCTTAAATTCAAATAGAGATTCATATTGACGGATGATATGGTACGGATATTTTGCTCTAAGATCCTTGGTCGACAGCATATTTTTATCTTCAATGAATTGCTTGTAGACCTCTGATTCTCTTACGGATTCGATCTTTTTATACAAATTGGAACTTGCGAGGTGTTCAAAGTGATTTTGATGTACATTTAGATATCCGCCAAATTCATTTTCTATTAGTCCTTTACCCATCGAACTCCAAGGCATCAATTCAGATTGAATTATTATAAATTGTAAATTAGTCCAATCGAAACGAGCATGTAATTCACGACAAGCTTCTTTTACAGCATCCAAATCGATATGGTCTATTTTGTGCCCATTGCGACTTACAAAATAAGTATCTTCCAAATTTTTGTTTAAGTAGATGTCGCAATATGATCCCATATATTTTTTTTCGACAACGATCTCCTTTATTTCATTATTATAAAAATAGCGGACAGCCTTGTCGATACTCTCAATCTCCTTTCGTTCCGGTGATTTAGGTGCAGGGGATATGGTTGGAGAAAAAGCATTTACTTTATTCTCACAAAACCAATCTATTCTATTTTTTAGTCTTTTTAGGTCTTCCATTTATTTTATTTTTTGTGTATTTGTAATTCCGAATGGAATGTGTACTGCAGGAATATTTTTCAAATGAGATAAATGCCCTAATTGATCATCGAAGAATATATGGGGATGCATTACGTCTAGTACTCTAGCCTTATCAATACCTCCCAAAAAGAAAGCTTCATTTACGTCTACGCCCCAGCTCTTTAAAGTATTGATTAAACGCTCATGGGCCGGTGCATTTCTTGCTGTTACTATAGAAGTCTTTAATATTCTTTTATAATTTCTATCTTCCATCATCTTCTTAGACTCCATTTTTTGAAAAATAGCTATTCTTGCAAAAAGATTAGCCAATAAGCCTGGTTTAAGAGGTATCGTTGCATTGTTTTGTTCAGATAAGTGGAACGCTTCCATCCCTTTAGATTGATAAACTTTTTCAGCATCATCATTAGCTATGACTCCATCAAAATCAAAAGCAATTCTTAATTCATCACTTTCGTCATCTTCCATTCTTGCATCCAATACTCTCCCTGCTGCATAACCATTCTCACATGCGGCTCTTACGTCATTTTCATCAGCAGATAAAAACAAGGATGTATTAAATGCGGGTAAATATTCATAAGGGGATGAGCCTGAGAAAAAGGCAGCCCTAGTAATATTTAGATCATATTTCTTTATGGATCTAAAAGCTCGAAGACCTGTCTCAGGGCTATTTCTCGAAAGTAATATGACTTCTACTGGTTGCTCCTCTGAAAATATATTATTCAAATTTAGTAGTCTCTTTATAAAAGGGAATGCGACCCCTTTTTCAAAGGTTCTATCTATATTTTGTTCTTGATATTTTTTATATTCTTCTACACCTTTCTCTTTGAATATTTGGTGAGATTCAGATAAATCAAATAAAGCACTTGATGCTACAGCTATTACTAATTTCTTATCTATTGGATATGGCATATATAAAAGTTATTTATTGTTTTTTGTTATTACACAACCTTGAGTGGGTTGAATACCATTTAAATTGTCTCCCAATTGGAAAAATTCAATATTTATATCTTTACTTTCGGTACATTCTGCAATCAGATTAAGAAACTCTTGTCGAGTAGGCTCAAAATAGTGGTCATCATGACGAAACTCTGTCTCCATATTGTAGAACTGATTAAATTCTGCATTCGGTGTTGTAATAATTAATTTATTAAAATTGTATGACAAAGCTTCTTGTATTAATTCTTTTGCTACATCTATCGGATTATGTTCAATAACTTCAGTTAGCAGGATATTTACACAATCTTTAGAATCGAATTCTTCTAGTGAATTCATGAATACGAGATTATCTTCATCATATCGTCTTGATACATTTTCAGCAAGCCTTTCAAACCTTTCGTCATGATCTATTGCATAATATATAGATGAAAACTCTTTATTCATCATCTTTTTATAGTATGTAAACTCACCACAACCAATATCCAAGATTGGAATATCCCGTTCTAATAGATTGGTTATAAAATGAATTCGTTGTAGATATGTTCCTTGTAAAACTAGATTAGCTTCTAATCCGTATTTTGCCAGATAATTTTCAAAGACGGGTTTTAACTCATTAAATTGCCGTTCCGATTTTACTGCTTTCATTATAAACAGATAGAAAACGAAATAAGGCACATTATCAATGTTAGTCAATATACGTCCGTACTTTTGGGCAAGGCTGTCATCAATATAAGTAAACATTCCATAATCGTTAGTCACATGTGTAAATAGTGAGACTAAAGCCAATAGATTAAATGCTTCGAATATACTTTTAGCCGAAATCGTAAGGTTAAAAATACGACTAGACTGCTGTGTGACTTTTACACCCTCAAAATATTTGGTTGGCAGGAACCTGCCGTTTCTGTACCAGTTGGAATCAATATAGAACGATAGTATTTCAATAACACAAGGTTCTATATCGGCTTCACCTTGAGTAATACCAAGCCACTGAATATCTTTTGAGGAAAATTCATTCTTACTTTTTAATATATGGGCGAATAGCTCATTGCAAATATGTAACACGGCTAATGGCGTGCAATAGCTCTGATAATCTATCTGATTGGCTTCTTCGGGCATATAGCTATATTTTGTGTCTTGAAATATAACTTCGTAATAATTCTTATTGACTACATTACCCACAATTTGTCCGTTCTTCAATGGTCTGAAATATAACCCATTATCTGTATTCGGATTTTTATATAGGATATCCAATAATCGGTCATTTTGGCTCTTAATTTTTAAAATCATAATTGGTTGTTCTTTGATTTATGATGCAAAGGAAAATAGGAGGTACGCAGTATTTTTGCGTAATATTGCTAATCTTTTAATATTTTTAGTTGCCCCTTTATTAATGATTCAAGAGCTATAACATTATTTAAATATTCTACTTCTGTATTTGTGTTTTTTAGAGTCATCTCATAAAACATTTTATGCTTTGCTATACTTGTCATAATTGATAAATAATGAGGGTATAAGTCAATAAGCATATCACAATCTTTTTTAAATTCGTCAACTTTTATTCTTATTCTTAAAGATTCATCTATTGCTTGAAAGCCTACAGGTTTTGGATCTTTAGTTGGATACCCATCTCTGTGCTTTACACAATTACATATCCAATTAATCTTTGATGTAATATAAAATTGTCTCCAATCTTTAAGATTAAACTGGAATCTTTCCTTTGCCCATTCAGATACGGTCACTTCTGTCTCAAAAACTTCTTTCTGAAATATTAAGTTTATTATAGTTTCAACTTCATTTATATAATTCTCTAGTTTGTGAAATAAACCTACATAAGCTAACCTTATTGTGTCAAACAATGTTTCTTCAAAGTCAAAGCTTTTAATATCAATCAAATTTTTATGACGTGAGTTTCTCACTTCATTTTTTCCTATATAAATCGATTTGTTTACAGCAGGAATAAAGCTATTACAGACGAGTTCTTTATAAGATATGATTTCCATCATTCTAAAGCTTGTCATATTGAATACTTTGTTTGCCAATTCATTTTCTAATACCAAATTGAAATTCGGAATCTTTAAGAATTCTTTGGTCAGATTATCTGTTAACTGATCAAATCTATTTATTTTCTTGTTTTTTGCCATTCTGATATTACTTATACAATTCTTCTCTCATTTCTACCAATACCCTTTCTGCTAAATCCTTATCAGGAGCAGTAGGCAAAAAAGATATAGAACAATATGACTCTATACTCTCCATCAACTTATCAGCCATAGTCAATAAATCATCATAATCCATATTTCCGGATTTTATATCAAGTAGTTGTTCTCTGTTCGGTCGTTTTACATTCAGTTTTCCATCCCGTAATATTTCTTCCGCTACTTGCAACAAGCGGATGGTATGCATCATATTTTTAGAATCATAATTCTTTCCATGATTCAAATTTGTCTGATAGCGATTATCGTTGCGTTCTTCCACCCAATCCCAATATTCTTTATACTCTTTGCAATAGAGTGAATAAGCTTCCATATTCCAAAACAGGTAGGCAAGAGCTTGTTGACCTTTAGGTATAGATGATAACGACACCTCGTTGGCAGTTTCTTTTACGGCTATACCATGATAGCCAAATTCATCTTGAGAATCATAAAATAAGGCATACATTCCTTTTGCATGAGAGATGGAGCTAAGCCCACATTTTTCTTGAGCATACCCATTTTTGTCAAGCCATTCTTTTACCGGCACGGACTGATAACTATCCATTATATAGCAAAAGTCCAATACTGTTTTACGTTCTTTTTCCATAGGATTCACAACCTTCTTTTTGTATCCTCTTGCTTTTCTTATCTGAGTGAGAGCATAGCCAGCAAAAGTATCTTTACATAATTTTGACAAGAACATATTTATATGAAACTTCTCCATCAATGGATGTTTGTATAATATACATTCTTCGGGAGAAGCTAGTAATTCAAGTAGATTTGGATTGTTCTTGCAAAGCAACTCTACAAAACGCCCCAGTTCATAAAACACCTCATCATTGGTCTCGTTACTTATTTGAGGTATATATTCCAATCCATAGAATTGATCTTTGGGCAGATAGAATACCCCTTTCAGGTCAGTATCCGACTGAGGGGTATCCAATCCATATGCTTTGCTACCGCTTACACATTCGAAAAGAAGCAGCCCTTTATCTTTTATTTCTTGTATAGTCATATTAGTATTGCTTTTCTGAAAAACTCATCAGATATCTTTTGATCAAAGTCTTTCTTTGCTAATTGTAACGAAACTTCCATGCAATAATCAAATGTCCGATCTATCCATGTTTTTATATCTTGATCTATTTCTATCAAATAACTTTCATTTGCTGTTGATTTCAGTTCTATCAAAGATAAAACCTTTTTTCGCAAATCATCTGTCAATAAATCCATTAATGGATAGATGCTCATTGGAGCTATTGTATTCTTTTCTGCACACCACCAAGCTGCAAGCATTGGTCGAAGTACATAAAACAGTTTCTTTATTTTTATATCTTCTCCCTGCATAGTTTCCATCGCTCCACGTGCTATACCCAGATAATGATGTATGTTGTTGCGAGGGTAAAAATAGCTTTGACAAAGTGTCCACAGTTCATCTTTGAATGTGGTATCTTCTTTGTAAACCACAGGCGATTGCAACCATTCGAATGGTGTCGTGTTCGACTTCGTTATCAGGTGTAGCACTTTTGATATATCCCAACCATATATGTCTAATTCATCATTTATCGGAAAAGACAGATGATCTTTCTTTGGCTTGATGGTTAGATATTCCTCTATTGGTCGTGAATATATAAACCTCACATCATAATCACTATCAGGTGAAGGAAATCCCCATGCCCGGCTACCAGATTCACAAGAGTAAAGTATTTTTATTCCGTAAGCTTTTTCTATTTCAGTTAGTTTTTGTTGTATAGTTGCTTTCATTGTTATTTACTTTGATGATACAAAGTAAAATACAGCGTACGCAGTATTTTTGCGTAATGAAATATATTTTTATTATTTTTGAGAATAAATACCCATAAATCTAAATCTTATGAAGAAAACAACTTCTTTTTTTATCTTCTTCCTGATTACATTTGGTCTGCATGCTCAAAATGAACAACCGAAACTTATAGAGCTAGGTAAAGCATACAAAAATTTTATGTTTGTGAATACCCCTACGGATGACTATGTGAAAAATCTAAAAGAGAACAGCTCAGAGGATTTAATGGCAACTACAGATTTCATTATCCAAACCATAATTCCGAAAACAAAAATTATTGATAAAGCTTATTTAACTTTGCCTGATGAACAGACTCTGAAAAACATCTACATTGTTTGCTCTGTCAATTATAATCTCCATGCCAAAGAACCAGTAAGGAATGAGCAGATAGTCGATAGTCTATTAAATATTACTATTCCCAGATATGAAATGATTGATAGATATTACAGCATGTTGTTTGCCTCATATGGAAATAAAGTAAAGCCATTTAATATGTCTAAAATTGATTTTCGTTTGAATGAATATAATTTACAGAATGATACAGAGAAGGGTATTCTGTTTTTACGTTGTATGGAGTTTTGTGGTAAACAGATTTGGAGGTTAATAAATATTGCAAAACCGATGAATACTAAAGGAGCTTATGATAATATAAAGAAATATCCTAAATTCAATGGATTAAAATACTATCAGTATAATGATTTCAATTTTCCTGATTTTGAAATGGTTATTTATACAAATAGAGGAAAAGAAAGTTATAAAAATTACTTTATAGGTAAATATTATGAGGTACTCTTGAATCATTTGCTATGTATTAAAAAAGAAGATAAATCGGAAAAAGAATATCATGAACTGTTATTAGGCTCTATTTTGAGAGATAAAGATTATTATAAGTATTCTAAAAACAAAGACATCTTAGACAGTCTTTTTAAAGAAATAAAAACAGATTGAGTATAATACCATGCCAGTAAACCGTAATGCCCTCATTCGCTATAAGACAATAGATACTTGTCTACGAAACAAATATAGACAGTGGACACTTGAAGACCTGATAGATGCTTGTTCGGATGCTTTGTATGAATATGAAGGAATAGACAAAGGTATCAGTAAACGCACAGTCCAAATGGACATTCAAATGATGCGGAGCGAAAAGTTAGGCTATAATGCACCTATAGTAGTATATGACAATAAATATTATAAATACCAAGATGAGGATTACAGCATAACCAATACGCCGTTGTCTGAACAAGACCTAAAAACCATGTCAGAGGCTGTTGAGGTTTTGCGTCAGTTCAAAGGATTCTCCTATTTCTCAGGTATGGGCGATATTGTCAGTCGCTTGGAGGATCATGTTACTTCGGCCAAACAAAAAACTATACCCGTTATAGACTTCGAGAAAAATGAAAGCCTAAAAGGGTTGGATTATCTTGATATTATTTATCACGCTATTGTTAACAAGCAAGTACTAAGCATAAAATACCGGTCATTCAAAGCCCGGTCAGCAAATACATTCTTATTCTATCCTTACTTATTAAAAGAATATCGTAACAGATGGTTTGTATTCGGTCGCAGGAGGGGAAATCTAATCAATCTGGCACTGGATCGGATACATAATATAGAGATAGCAGAAAAAGAAAAATTTGTAGAGAATGACTTATTCAACCCTCAGACTTTCTTTGAAGATTTAGTAGGAGTAACCAAGAATGTCGGCATGAAAACCGAAACCGTACGCTTTTGGGTAAATAAGGAAAATGCACCTTATGTGCAAACCAAGCCTTTTCATAAAAGCCAGAAAGTAGTTGAAGAATACGAAGACGGGTCTAAAGTATTCGAAATTAATGTAGTTATCAATCAGGAACTGCAACGCGAATTCTTTGGATACGTGGATACTATAAAAGTTTTATCTCCGCAATCTTTAGTTGAATTTATGGGATGGAAATTTAGGCTGGCAAAGGAACGATACGAAAGAGATATATAACTTCCCAAAGTTACTAATAAATAGCCATCTTATATAGTAGCTATAAGCTATATTTGTAAACACCTTAATGGACATTGAGGTGGAAATTTGTTTACAGTATTTTAGTCAAATTGCACAATGTTTATTTGATTATTTTTTACAATATTATATAAAATTATAAAATAAATGTGATTACAAAAAATCAATAGTTAACTTATATTTACATTTGACGTAGTCAGCATATAATATATCGACTCCAATAGTCTACAAATTTGCATTACATATTCGTTACACGTTTTTTTTAAATTCTTTCGCATGATGTATGTATGGCGGATTATAGACCCAGGGTTCGGAACCGTTATTAACCCACTGCTAGTTAAATAATTAAAAATGAGATAGATATAAATTTATATAAAATTAAAATAGAAAGAATGCGACACTGTTATTTAGTTGAATAACAGTGTCTTATTTTTATAAGGACAGATAAAAGAGCGTAAGTTTGTTACAAAAAACGACTCTTTTTGTGATAGATTTTTGAGGTACTTTTTTATGTATATATCTCACAGAATCAATCACAAAACACAAACTAAATAGAATGAACAATAGATACAGGGTTCTATTTTTTATAAAAAAAAATGAACCTAAAAAAAATGGACACTCTACTATAATGATTCGGATAACCTTTAATAAGGAAAGAGTACAATTCAGTAGCGGTTTAGATGTTAAGCCCGCAATATGGGATCAGAAGGCAGAGAAAGTTATTGGAAAGAAGCAGTTCGCTAATCAGATAAATAACCGTTTGGATATGATAAGGACAAAACTATTCACTTCTTATCTGGAGGCATCGAATAAAGGGAAGGGCTTATCTGCCCAATACCTAAAGAATACTTTTCTGGGAATAGATAACTCTAGGGAATTAATGTTGGTTTATCAGTTTAAGAAACAACTGAAATTCTTTAAGACCAAGACCGGATTTAGACTTGATCAAAAAACTCTGAGTCGTTATGAATTGACATTAAATATAGTTATTGAATTTATGCGGAGTGAACTTGGCACAGATGATATTCATATACAAAAAATAGACTTGTATTTTATAGAGCGATTCTATTTTTTTATTCGAGAAAAATATAGCTGTATCAATAATACAGCTATAAAATATGTACAGCGTTTAGCATCCATCGTAAGCTATGCATGTAAAATAGGATTAATAGATAAAAATCCATTTTTACTGTTCAATTATCGATTAGATAAAACTAGTCCGATATATTTAAATGAAGATGAAATTAATAAAATCTGGCGTAAGAAATTTCTCAGCAAAAGGTTAGAACAAATCAGGGACTACTTCGTATTCAGCTGCTTTACAGGCTTATCATTCATAGATATGTGTTCTTTAAAAAGTGACGATATAAAGGTTGGTCCAGATAAAAAATTATGGATTATGATATTGAGACAAAAGACAGGACTGGAGTCAAATATACCGTTACTGAAGATACCTCTTGAGATTATAAAAAAATATGAAGATGAAAATACCCCTAATAAGAATTTATTTCCTATAAAAAGTAATCAAAAAACCAACGAATATTTGAAGGAAATTGCCGATTTGTGTAATATCAAGAAAAATGTGACTTTTCGAGTGTCCCGACACTCATTTGCCACTTTGGCAATCAGTAATGGTGTGTCCATTGAAGCAGTAAGCAAGATGCTAGGACATACCAATGTAAAGACAACTCAGATATATGCTCAAATAACAAGCACTAAAATAAGCAAGGAAATGGCAATTTTGGAGACACAGCTGTCAGATTAAGCCTTAGTTATTATCTATTACAGATTGGATCTAAGCTTTTACACAAAAAGCAAGCAAGGTATTCATATATAAGAATACCTTGCCTAAACATTCGCATCAGATTTTATTCATTCGACCTCTTTTGAACATAATAATATCGAATCCTAAATAATAAGATTTCCCCTTTACTTTTGAGTGGGGGAGTAGCTTTTGCTGTTTATATCTTTGCAGTGTCCGTTTGCTGACATTCAATAGTGATTGTGCTTCATTATCATCTAGCAAATCAGTATCTTTGATATTGTTAGTTTCATGCAACTTTTCTAATTTGTTTTCCAGTTTATCAAACCTTTCCATGATTAGAATCATGCATTTATCTATTTTATCTTTAATCTGTTCCATATTTCAGCTGTTGGTTTTATTTTCTTCGGTATCTTATAATCTGATTATTGACTATCCTCTCAATTTCTTCTTGAGTATATAGACAAATATTACCAGGTCTAATATATGCAATATCACCTCGTTTACGCATTCTCCAGAGGGTCTGTTTAGAAATACGAAGCATTTTAATGACATCTTCACCAGTAAGTAATTTACTATTGGCCTTTCTTCGTTTAATATCCTCTTTCTCTCGATTGATGATATAACTTTCTATTTGCTCAAGTTTCATCATTATTGCCCTAAAGGCATCGCTTTGAATGGTTATAAAATTCTGTTCCATAAGAAATTTTTTAATTGTTAAACTTTTAGTATTTCAAAAAAATCATTACAAATATAACGTGTTATTTAATTAATGAATTGTATTATAGATATTTGGCGTGATTTGTCTGGTTTTGGCATGATTTGTCACTTTTTTAGGATGAGAGTTATTTATTTCCATATCTATAAATACTATTACTCATTTCTTCTCTGATTTGATCCAGGCTTTTCTTTTTACCTTTTTGAATCCAATTGATAAGTTCATCTTCAAAGAAGAATAATTTCTTGCCTTTTTTATAGCATGGTATCAATCCTTTTCTAGCTAAAGAGTAGATTGTCGATTTAGCTTTTTGAATAATCCGACATGCTTCATCTATTCCTATTGGCATCCGTTTTTCAATGTTTTGGGGTTCCGTTTTGACAAGTAAGATTTTAAGCTCATCTACAGTCTTGATTAGATAAGCTATCGCTTCGGGTAACTTTTCGAAAGTAAGATCATTGTACATCATAGTTTGGCCATTTTAAATTAAACATGCCCAAGTGTAGATGGTGATATTATGGTGAAAAATTTCACTGAAAAGTCTCTATGGTTTTTGTTTTTTTTAACCGTTGATGATGGATAGTGATAATACTTACAAATAATGTTATTTTTTCAAATTATTCCATTTCTGCATTTCTTTAATTTTAACTGTATCTACAATTTTGGCATAAACTTGTGTGGTTCGTATACTAGTATGCCCTAACAATTTGCTTACAACTTCTATAGGAATTCCTAATGAAATTGACACTGTCGCGAAAGTATGCCTCGCAACATGAGTAATTTTCAGAAAAGCGGGCGAAAACAAAATGATGAAATAAAATGGTATTCAGTTGTTAATTAGCTGTTTGACGACTATTCAGGGTTTGAATAAAAAGCAAGAAATTGCAAAATATCAGGGTATTTCAGTTACCAAACCGTTAGCCGGCTGTTACCGGAATACGAATAGGTAACAGTGTGTAAACAACTATATTTCAACCTGCTTATTATCTACTGAACTACAGTATTTTGCATAACAAAGAACGCTTATAAAACAGGTAATTTCACCAGTTAAAACAAAAGCGTATGAAAGTAGAAAAATTCAAAGTATTGCTTTACCTTAAAAAGAGCGGTCTGGACAAGTCGGGTAAAGCCCCGGTCATGGGCCGTATCACCGTAAACCGGTCAAAGGTACAGTTCAGCAGCAAGCTATCCTGTACCCCCGCCTTGTGGAATCCCCGTGAAAGCCGCTTGGACGGAAAAAGCCATGAAGCGGTCGACGTGAATGCCAAAATAGATAAATTACTATTGGCGGTGCATCATGCATTTGACAGCCTTGTGGAACGTAATAAGCCTTTTGACGCCGAATCGGTAAAGGCTTTATATCAGGGAAGCATGGACGCACAAATGACCCTGCTTAGCCTTCTCGACCGGCACATGGAAGGATTAAGGGCCCGTACCGGAATCGACGTCGCACCGACCACGCTAAGCACCTATGTGTACACGCACCGTTCGCTCGGCAGGTTCGTTAAAAAGAAATTCAAGACCAAAGACATTGCCTTCGGGCAGCTGAACGAGCAATTCATCCGGGAGTATCAGGACTTTGTGTTAAGCGAAGGCTATTCGATGGATACTGTCCGCCATTATTTAGCTATCCTGAAGAAAATCTGTAAGATCGCTTTCAAAGAAGGCCTATCCGAAAAATTTCATTTTGCCCATTACAAGCTGCCTAAACAGAAAGAGACTACCCCGAAAGCATTGAGCCGGGAGAATTTCGAGAAAATACGAGACCTGGATATTCCTAAAAACCGTCCTTCAACCCGCTTCACAAGGGATTTGTTCCTCTTCGCCTGCTATACAGGCACATCCTACGCGGATGTGATCCGCATTACACGGGAGAACCTGTTTACGGATGAAGAAGGCAGCCTGTGGCTCAAATATGCAAGGAAGAAAACGGACTACCGGGCACGCGTCAAGCTGTTGCCCGAAGCGATTGCCCTGATTGAGAAATACAGGGACGAAAGCAGGGATACCCTGTTTCCGATGCAGTCGGCCGACATGGTAAAAGCCAATATGAAAGGCTTGCGGGTTATGGCGGATATAAAAGAGCCGGTGACCTACCATTCAGGCCGCCACAGCTTTGCCAGCCTTATTACGCTCGAAGAGGGCGTTCCTATCGAAACGATCAGCCGGATGCTCGGACACAGCAATATCCGGACAACACAAATCTATGCCCGCGTCACCCCGAAGAAGCTTTTTGAGGATATGGATAAGTTTATAGCAGCTACCGGCGATTTGAAACTAATTCTTTAGTTCCCTGATTCCGGATTCTGTCAATCGTTAAATTTTTGCATTTTAAATCTTTAAATTTATAAGTCATGCGCAGTACATTTAAATTGCTATTTTACATCAACCGCAATAAGGTAAAGTCGGACGGTACAACCGCCGTTATGTGCCGGATCAGTATCGACGGTAAAATTTCCGTTCTCACAACAGGCATCTACAGTCCTCCTGAAGAATGGAACGCTAAAAAAGGCGTAATCAAAACGGTAAGGGATAATAACCGCCTGACAGAATTCCGCAACCGTGTTGTAAATACCTATGAGCATATACTTAAACAACAGGGGGTAGTCAGCAGCGAGCTGCTTAAGAATACGGTTACCGGGGTAAACTCCATACCAACCTGCCTGCTCAAAGCCGGCGAAGTAGAGATAGAACGGCTGCGGATTCGCTCGATAGAAATAAATTCGACCTCTGCCTACCGGCAATCCAGGCTTTCACAACTGAACCTGCAGGAGTTTCTCCTTTCCAGAGGGATGGAAGATATTGCTTTTACGGATATCACCGGAGAGTTCGGCGAATCATTCAAGACCTTTATGAAAATAACGCATAACCGGAGGGCGGGATATATAAACAAATGCATTACCTGGCTCAACCGCCTTGTCTACATTGCCATCGACCAGGAGGT
The DNA here is from genome assembly GCF_015234155.1 of Dysgonomonas sp. GY75. Classification (NCBI taxonomy): domain Bacteria; kingdom Pseudomonadati; phylum Bacteroidota; class Bacteroidia; order Bacteroidales; family Dysgonomonadaceae; genus Dysgonomonas; species Dysgonomonas sp. GY75. Next base: position 57,996 of record NZ_JADCLQ010000022.1, on the reverse strand, counting down.
ATTGAGGAGCAATCCGCTTGAAGATGTACGGTACGAAAAGAAAGAACCCGCCAAGCACCGCTATATAAGCAGGCAGGACTTAAAGCGTATTATGGAAACCCCGATGAGCGACTTGCGCCTGGAACTGGTACGCAGGGCTTTCATTTTCTCTTCATTTACCGGGCTCGCCTATGCGGATATGTACCGTCTTTATCCGCGCCATATCGGCAAAACGGCAGAGGGCAGGCCCTATATCCGGAAACAGCGAGTCAAGACAAATGTGGAGGCATTTATACCGTTACATCCGGTAGCTAGGCAGATATTGTCGCTCTATAATACCACGGACGACAGCAAGCCTGTATTCCCGTTACCGGCCCGCGACATGATCTGGTGGGATATAAACCAGATCGGAGTTTCCATGGGATTTAAGGAGAATCTTTCCTACCATCAGAGCCGGCACAGCTTCGGGACGCTGGCGCTCTCGGCAGGACTTTCCATCGAAAGCATCGCCAAAATGATGGGGCATGCCAATATTTCCACAACACAGGGTTATGCGCAGGTCACGGAACAGAAAATATCGGAAGATATGGACAGATTGATGATACGCAGGAAAAAGGATGGTCCGGCAACAGATAAAGCATCAATGACACATGACAGCCGATGACAGGTCTGACCCTATTACAAACTATAATATTAATTAAAACGGCAGGCTATTGAAATTAACCTGCCGTTTTTCACAGCCTTCCGCAGGATATTTGCTGATATTGAACGTGTATGAATTCATGCCTATTTTATAATAAGTTCAACCTGTCACACAATATAAAACTCACATTACAATTCTAGACAAGTTTATATAACCATTTTTATTATAGTTTCGATAAATCATATATAGATTTTTTTTCTAAAAGAACCCCTAATTCAACTTCAATCTTTTCAATATAGTCATCTGACCATAGTGGATGAGTTAATAAAAAAGTCTCCCGTTCATTATTAAATATAATTATATTATCAGATATTTTGTTTATTGTGAATCCCTGCCTTTTCATGCGGTTAATAATTACTGTATCAACATATTCTTTCCAATATTCAACATCTAAACCAACATTTGCATTTGGATTATCAGATAATCTGGCGATATCTAATCCTAATCTCCAATCAATAATATTGTGTATATTTTGATTTCCATAATCACGAATACAGTCGTAGCAGGAAGAAGAACACCTCAAGTGATCTTTCGTTGTCAATCTCTCGTATTCTTGACCTCCCTGAACCAGAGGCATAACAATAGCATTATTTACAATTTCTCCATTTGTCAAGTAATTGCAATATCCAGCGCCATTATCTAATTTTTCAACAAAAAAGACTTCGGGATTACGTGTTTTTGCATCTATATTAAATCCGACGGATAGTTCTTGTGCATCAATATCAAGAAAACTTGCAATAGACCTTCTTACCAAATACCCCCAAGAAAGAAACGCTGCTTTTACAGCATGAGAATTATCATTGCAAATAGGGTTAATATTAATATTTTCATTAATACTATCCAATGTTATAGCCATTACTCCCGTAGTTTTGGATGAAACAAATGCATAATTAGATTCATACAATAACTTCAGTTTATTTCTTTCTTTTTCATCCGAAATAGCATTTCGACAAATCCATTCACTATTTTCTCCTCTCCTACCCAAAGAGAATAATGCACCATTATTGTCATTTACTTGGTGGACACGGCCTGTCGACGGTACAACATTAGTTCTTATATGTATATTCTTTATGCAATGTTCGATTGGTTCTAATTTGTCAGAACAATCAAGCGCAATATCACTACTAGGAGAGTGCCAATCATAAACACCATTAAAGTCTTTTGGTTTTTCTGTATAATCTATGCAGAAGCCAAGTGGAGAGCAGGCATCTATTTTGTCTAAACAATTTGAACAAATAGGGCAAATGTCTAAGTCTTGAGTTACTGATGAAAATCCGCAATTATTACATTTATGCAATTTGTTACGTATTACGCTCAAAGAGCGATTTTTGACCCGCACCTTACCTGTCTTGTCGGATTCATAATCAACGACTCCAACTGCCTTATAGACTAATTTATCTTTTACTATTTCACAGCCCGGAGCAAATGATGCTATTGCAATATCCATATCTCGGGACACTACGTCCTCCGATGGGAATTTATTGCCGGGATGCCTCAAGTATAGATTTCTTACACGAGTTGGAAACCCAAACATAGGCAACATTCCGGTATTTGCAAGTAATTCACTCAAATAATCATATACACCATTGTTATTATCAACCTCACCAGTTATTCGCTCGACTAGTTGATCGCTGATTAACGATTGTATATCACTTTTAGTGCTATCTTTAAGATTTGTTCCTCTTGAAACAGTAGAGATTATATTTTCAATTGCTTTTTTGTTGTCATAAATCCATGTTTTTACTATATGCTTATTTTTATCCCATTGTTCAACACGTCCAAAACCTCCGTGTATATTGTCCTTTGTCGTTGAAAGAACTGGTTTAAGCGCTTGATACAACACCTCTTTAATTATCACTCTTTCAGCAATCTCTTTAGTTCTTACTTCAAGATATGGAGCTTTAGGTATTGCAGATACCATACGCTCTGTTTCTGCATAATGTGTTTGGTCATGACTATTTCCTTTTGCTATTGTCAATGCAATGGATAAAGGATTACCTCTACGTCCGGCACGTCCCACTCTTTGTTGATAATTAAATCTTTGAGGTGGTACATTGCCCATCATTACTGCGGACAAAGAACCGATATCGACACCTGCTTCCATTGTAGTTGTTACACTAAGCAGATCTATCTCTTCGACTTTTCGCTCTTCACCTTTATATGCGAATCCTTGAAAGAGCCTCTGTCGCTTACGAAAATCATCTCTTGAAGTCTGTCCTGTTAACTCTTCACAATGCAATCTAAATATTGTGTCGCTATTTTTAACAAGAGATAAATAATAATCATTTGGATTATTAATATCATTCTCGGTTAACGTATCAGGTACTCCTAGCTTTTCTGTACAGTTAATGCAATACCCCGCAGATGGATGTAAATGGGCTGTTTTACACTTAGTACAAACCCATACTTTATCTCCAATAGTAGATTCTTTGAAAGAGAGTCCTTCACCAGTAAGTAACAGTTCACCATCTCTGGTTAAAGCACCTTTTAATCGAAGAGTTTTAATAATTTCATCTTTTAATTCTGTAACTTTTGTAGAGGCACTAACATTATATGCCTTTTTTATAAGATTTTCGGAATGTCTAGTAAGACTTTTTCTTGGCCAATCAGAGTCAACACCAACAATTCGACTTCGTTCGCCCATTATTCTTATTATGCTATCCAGTAATTGCGCTCTTATTTCATCAGAATCACGCTCTTTAAGAGTTACATATCCTAATCTCATAGACTCAAAGGAACGCTTCTTATGGGCAAAAATACTGCGTAATTGTTCTGTCTTATTTATATTTCTTATCTGGGTTCTATAGTCAAAGTCACCCGAATCATCTTTGAATGTGTTAGTATTAAGGTCAAACAGTTCATACCATGCCTTATTATTATTTGCAATTGAAGGTTTTGGTCCAATTGGGCTGATTCCAGCACTAACAAGACAATGTATCACAAAATCTAAAGTTTTTTCCAAATCAGATAGATTTAGATTTCTCATTAAAGACTCTAGTTCTTTTTTGTCCTTTGCGTCTAAATAATCGTCATGTTTATCTCTTATTAACTGTATGATTTTTCTATATCTTTCATCTCTTCTAAATTCCTTTTTCTTGTCCAATTCACTTTCTGAAAGTTGAGAATCTGAGAGATTGTAAAATAGTTTGATTAAGTTAATATCTTCATCATTAACACTCATAGCCTTGATTATTGCCCAACGCAATGCATCTCTGTAGTGATCTAGTTCAATACCAGCTGCAAGTTTAGCGGCAGATTGCCGGCTATCGGAAAACAGGACGATTTTAGGATTAGCTCCTTCACTTTTTAGAGTTTTAACCAATGCATCAGCCATAACCTGATTCACCTTTTGAACACCTGTTGAATGTCTCTTTAATGGAGGGATTCTATCTTTACCTTTACCTCTTGCTTTTACTTCACAGCAAGGACATTGATATGGTAATTGAGTTTCTGTTTGCTCTTGATATATAATATAATTGCCGTCTGATTTATCAATTTGACATTCCCCTGAGACATTATCATACGACACTGATATCCAACCGCTTTTTTGGGGTATGGGCTTGGATTGTGACCACTTTTTTAGAACAACATATGGGTTCTTTGATGCTCCCACAGGTTGTTGTACAGAAACAATATTTCTACCAGATTGTATTTGAGAAAAACCACCAAGAAAAACTTCTCCGCAACTCTCGCACAATATGAGTTCCAGGATTCGTTTTCCACAAGAGCAAATAGAATTAGGATGTTTATACATCTTTCCAATTTCTCTCTCAGCAGTCTTGTATTCTTCGCTTAAAGAAGAACAGTCAGGGTCTGAGCAAGCCCACAATCCATTTATGTTTCTGAAAAAAAAGTGGGCTCTTAATGGCATTAAATTATTATTGCCAGTTTTAGTTTGGCATATTATCTTAATAATGGATTCGACTATGTTAGAAGCTACGTCAGTAGGAAGCTGTAACTTTGTACAAATATCATCACCTTTTGATGCAGTAACCTTCCCATTCTTTACCATTCCATATTTTAGCCATTTATCTAACTCGTATTTATTTACAATTTCGGGAATCGATGTACAGTTTAAGTTATCTAATAACTCTGAAGTATTTGTATTGAACTGTAATAATTGTTCTATTGGCAGTTCTACAGATGGTTTAACGATCTCATCTGATGGCGGATTTTGCAACAATACAAACCTATTTTTAACCTCTTCTGAAGTTAATCCAAAGAATTGTCCTATATACTCTCTTGTCTGTTCGTTATCCTCCATAGAAGCACTTGATGCCAGATATTGAACTTGTGGAGAGTTCGGGGTTAACCCTAATCTATCTAATAAGATTCTAAATATGTACGCTACTTCAGTGCCTGAAGTTCCTCTATATGTATGTAGCTCATCAATAATTACATGAAAGATATTTGTAGGATCAGATTGAAGCCAAGTTTTGGTTTGTTCAAATATTGGAGATTCAATATTACGCATAAGCATAATATTGAGCATACTATAATTTGTAATTAATATGTCTGGTGCATTATCCTGCATATCTTGGCGACACCATATTTCTGCACTATCTTCATCCATACATGGCACTTGGTACAACAATTCAGTTGTACCATTAGCTTCAACTTCTTCTATGACTGCCCTCCAATCTCTTTCGTGTTCTTTTCGTTCTTCTCTTAGTCTAGCATCGGCTTTTTCTTTTGTTCCACTAACAGGAGTACGTCCTGTGTATCGTCCAAAATAGAATCTATTACCATCTCTATGCATGTCAAGCCATTTTCGGGCATTATTCCTACCGTCACCTTCTTTGCTATCCAGAGCCTTTCGAAGTCGTATCATTTGATCTTCGGCTAATGCATTTAGAGGATATAAAATCATAGCACGCATGGCACGAGGGCGACCTTGCTTCGTCCAGGTTTTAGACTCATTTATTAGGTCCGATATAAGAGGTAAAAGGAAACATTCAGTTTTACCCGAACCAGTACCTGTTGTTACAATAATATCCTTTCTCCCTTTTGTTGCCTGTACAATAGCTTCAACCTGATGCTCATACAATTTTCTTATAAATTTGCTGCTCCCATCAAACAAGCCGCAATTGACAAACTCAGCGAAATCTTTGCTGATTCCCTCCTTATTACACAACTCTTCAATTGTGCAGACTTCCTTATACTTCGGCACTATTTCAATAATGGGAGGCTGGCATATAGTTGCGTCCGACAGTAGCAACTCATTTCTTTCATTATTGTAGCAATCAGAGGAAAATGGCATTCCACTGTTAATATATTTAAGGTATAACTCTCGTAATGTTCTATGTATTTTAATTGGATTGTCCATATTCTTTAGTTTGTTTTTATTGATTCACAAAAAATCCTATTAAGTTCTGTATAAGCTCTTCTATTTACGTTCTTAAATACATAATAGCCATTATCAATATAGGGCATTGATTCTGCAAATAATGACTCAATCATTAATGCTCTATAAATTATTATAGGCATATGGAATATGGGCACTCTCAACTCTTTGTTCTTAACATCATATATACCGTTATTCTCTTGTTTTACAACTCTATCATAGGAATAAGCAATATTTAATGCATCAGGATTGATTGAATGATGTGGTATAGCGTAACACTTATTATGCTCACAGTCGATGAAATACCATTTTTTAGTATCATTTATCTTTCGCGATACCACTCCTATGTAATGTTCAAAATCATCTCTTCTTATGTCATATACTTCCTGCATTGATAATACGCAATGGTCAATGGAAGGCATATTTCCCAAAATAGATTCAAGGTTGAAATTAAATCTGTTCGGACCATTAAACCTATCAATGTCTTTGTGTAAATATATGCCTATGTAACTCGTTTGCTGTAATCCGTCAGTTAATACCGGATTTAACACAACGAGAGAGTCTCTATGTTTGGATATAATGCACTCAGGAGCCATATGGTATCTGCTATTACCTGCAAATTCCACAGTGCCGCTATATAAAAGAGGGTAAAAAATATTATATATAGGTTTTTCTAAATCTAATTCCAGTTTAAGGTTAAGATAGTCACAAGTTTGTTTAATGCGTTCATATCTAACATCACCAACTTCCTTAAACCATAGGTATAACAACTCTTGCGCGTTTTGCATAACTTTTAATCTAAATACGAATCTGGGTATGATTTATATCTACGGCCTTCTTCTCGTTGCGATTCTATAAAGTCCATTGTAATAAATTTGCCACTGATAGATACTACCGACTCATCTTCGCTGTAGGTATAGTTCTTAAACTCGACACAACCATACTCTTCTATATTTGACTTGGAAATAGGTATAACTTCCTCATTCATAGATGTCCTTGTTCCAAAAATCCATAAGTTAGAGGGAAAACCAATTATATTATGATTACTTGGAAGTTTGCTGCTAATTCCAATAAGGATATCGTTTATTGGCTGCATATATGATGGAATATAGGATAGGTTCATGTTCTGTAACAATAGAATGTGTATCTCTTTAGGATTATTATTAGCTGAAACAAGCATATTTTCTAGTCCATTGCAATATAAATCATCAAAAGACTTCCAGTTTGCACCTACAGATACTGAATGCAATTTATACAGTCCGATAGCGTCAATCAGCGATTTAAAGATTAAAAGACTTGGCAATAATATTACGCCTATATGCCTATTTAACCTATTCTTCGCAACAAATAAACGAGCTAAATTTTTGGATAACTCTACTGCACTGTCATATGAAAAACTGTTTTTTGATAAATGAGAGGTTAAGTGATTGCAAAAATCATCAAATTCAGTTATCTGTTCACCGTTACACGTTACGCTTTCGATATTAATTATTGTGGAACTAATACGTGGATTCTGGTTATGCCCCCCAATTACATCCCTGATGATAGAAAAATCTTCAATCAAACGATTCTTGTGTTCTTCAATATCTATAAATCTTTGTTCTATAGTATCGGCTTTAGCTTCTTTTGTTTTAATCTTGTCAATAACTTGTTTCAGTTTTAATTCCTGAGCCTTAATATCTTCTTTGATCAGGTTTACCTTTGCAATATGCTCTTTTTCGATTCTCAAACATTCATCCTCTACCTCTTTTAATTTTTGGACTTTTGCATTTTCTATCTTTTTAATAGTTTCTCGATTATAATCCTCATATGTCTTTATATATTCATCTTCGTATTCCTTAATGCTTCTTTGCAGAACATCGGATAATATGGGGTTAGAGGCCAAATCCAAAATATTTTTTTGCGTCAGCACGATTGATGGAAGTAATTCTTTAAATACATTAAATCTAAAATTTAAAATATCAGATGATATTTCGAGAGTTTTAATTAGATCATCAGATATTTCTGTAAGGTTTTCTGGAGCAATGTTGTACCGCCTAATTAAATCAATAACGTATCTTACTATTTCTTCATTGGTGAGAATATCGCTATATTTAAAGGGATATTTTATATCTCCTCTTATTAAATAAACATCGTCATCACACCTACACATGTTGTTATTAGCATCAAATAACCCATCTTCAATAGACCAATACTTTGCAATTCCTTTTTTTGAATCAGCGTCAGTAATATAGTAAATCTTATTTTCGACTTTATAATAACTATTGTATTGACCTTGTTTGATAGCATCCCTTAAATCAGGAACATTAATATTTATGATAGAAGTGTGAGGGTAATTTTCTGGCTTAGAAGCAACTAAATATACATCTTTATTAGGATCATCTTTAATTTCGTCCTCTCTTATATTTAGCATGATAAGCTTATCTAGCCAGTAGTCTGGGAATTTGTATCCAAACACTGTCCCATTATGCAAAAAAATATCTTTCTGCATATTTCTACAAAATGGTTGAAAATGATAGTTGTTGTCTACATAACCTAAAGGATATATGCTCGCATGCAGAGCCCCTGGGTATTTTTTTCTTGCAACACCTATAATTTTGTGTAGTCTATAATTAAAATCACTCATATTTATTAGTGTTATTTAGTAGTTTCAATGACACATTATTTCCAAAATCTACTTTTTCGTTCTGCACGGCTTTTACCCATTTCTTTAATGCCGAATTTTGAATATTCGATTTTGAATAGGGTTCAAAGTTTAGCCCTATAATTCCCTCTGCATTTTCGACAGGCAACCATTTCTTTTCCTTCTTTTTAATTTCCCATTTGCAAAATACCTCAGACCACAGAATGCTTTTGTTTGACGGAGACTGCATGGTAATTTTCAACTCTCTACTTTTAGGAAATTTAAAAGAATACTCACCTTCAGGTAAAACCAAATGGTAATCTCCTTTTACTACTGATTGAGTTTTCCCATTCATTAAATATGTACAATCCTTGTGAACGCGTAATATCGGCTCCCCTCCAATTAGATATATCCCACGTGAAATTCTTAACCCGCCTATAAACTCAAATATTTGTTCTCCACTTGAGTAAAACTCCTTAGTGAGTTCGTTGTATTTAAACTCATATATAACTATATCTCTATAATAAAATACCGGGGTAGCTCCATAAAATTTACTCCGTTGAAAATTGTTAGATACTATTGCAAGCCCCGATTCATTTTTATCTCCAATAAACCTTGTTTCATCCCAATAGTTCAAATCTCCATCGCTGTCCTTCTGAAAGATAATAATACCATCACGTTTATACGAATAATACTTATCCAGTTCTTGATAAAAAGTAGAGTCTATTTGAAAATTTGTAATTTTAGATCTGTCTTCTTTTCTAATATCGATTCTATATATATCGTTTTTGTCAGATAGATGTATTTGAAATCGCTCTTTTGATTTTGTCTTTTTTATTCGTAACTCATATGTATCTATATACTCTCCGCCCCAAACTAAAAAATGATTATATACTTGAGATTTAACAATGTCATAATTTTCCGTATCTTCAAACACTGAATCAAACACCTTTTGAATATGGTTGTTTAGTTGTCTAAAGTCAAATCTAATATTAATAATATTCCAAAAATCTGAGTAAAAGATATTTTCATAAGGTTGCAACTTGTATCTGTTAAATACAGAAGTGATATATTTCATATCCTCTCTATTCAACAAATACTTTGCTAGTTCTAATGGATATTGGATAAATCTGTTTTTATAAGGCCTTGGCTGACATTCCCGTACTATAAAACCATTATCTGCACACCACTCATAAAATTTCCCCCATACTTTTTCTTGATTATCTCTATACCATGATTGCAGATAACCTATATCACAATTTATTATCTCGCATAATCTTGGATTGTAAGCGTTTACCGAATATTCACCATCCGATTCGCATTTAGACGCAGCATAAAGTTGTAATGCTACAATAGCTACAATAGAGTCAATATCCCTAATTGGATTGTCACAAGGAATGAACAGCTCTAAACACAGATTCTTTACAAGGCTATCTCTTGAAACTTCAATTTTATTTGCTGCACTTTCCATAAACTGCTCATCAATAACAAGCGAAGCAAATTCATCTTTCTTGTCATGTGTAAGAAAGGTGTCTATTACATATCTTGTGAACAGTTCGTATGTTTTCATTGCGCTTAATTGTTCTTATTCAGTAATTCATAACGGTCCAGTCCTTAGAAGTTTTCAATTTTATTAAAGTTTTCAAGAGATGGTTTTACTCTTGGTTCATAAATGGAATGGTGATAATTGTCAAAACGTTCGGATGTTTAACTTTTAGCTTCAACACTTCATCACACAAAGCATATCCCACTACAAGCCATGAGATATGTATTTTTATCAGTATTTGATAGCAGGTCATTCATTCTCTTCATAGTAATATGAATAATCTATTCCTTTCATAAACATTTCACGGCTATCGATTTCGCCTGTAAGCGCATTTTTTAGCAAACTCTTCAGCTTAGTGCTATCTGTGGAGCTTTCTATCATCGCACCCATATAATCGTTTTTATTGATTTTACTCCAATCAACGCATTTCTTTAATCGTTTTTTCAGTATCAGGTCCAACCAAATACGTGTGCTTCGCCCGTTACCTTCCATAAATGGATGGGCGATGTTCATTTCTACATATTTTTCGGCTATTTCGTCGAATGTGCTTTCCGGCATTTGTTCTATTTCTTTCAGTGTGTTCCCTAAAAAATGCGCCACAGCAAACTGAAATCCGCCCTTTGAGATATTCTTTTGCCTTATTTGTCCCGCAAAGTCATATAATCCGCCAAAAATATAGGCATGAATTTGCCGCAAACTTTTTGTTGTTCCGATCTCAGCATCATTGATAAGATTGCTTTCAAAAAAGGAATATGCCTTTTTCTTACTCTGTCCGTCAATACTATTGTCGCTGTATGTAAACCAATCAAGGAATTTAACAGCTTTGTTGTTCGGGAAATGTTTCGCTAATGAAATAACACCATCACTATCAAGCGTATCGGCTAAACGTTTCTTGCCATCCGGCGCTACGAATTTGAAACCGTGAGCAGCACTCACAAGTTCGTTTTGTTCTTTGGTAAGTTTTCGCTTTAACCAACGCCAGTAGTTATTTGCTTTCGTATAATCATCCTGACCATAGAGTACAGCAACAACATCTACGACATTGAACCACCATTTGTTGTTCTCTTCGTCCCAAATAGCACGAACTTCACGGTCATCAAAAAAACGAATGGATATTTTTGCCTTGTTGCTCATTTATTTTACGAAGTTTTCATCCGTTAAACCGGCATAAAAGTATTTTTTCTTCTCTTTTGCCGCATCGGAAGTTCCTGTTTTCGGAATACGATAAAACTCTTTTATAATATCATTTGAAAGATGTTTATCTATTGTATCGAACAGATAATCGAACGCAATAAAGAGATTGAATGCTTTAGCAAGTATAACTTCCTGATCTTTGGGATCAATAGTATGTGCCTCTAAAATATAGCGGGTTTGTTCTTCAGCCAGTTTACTATTCCCAATTTTATTGGAATTATAGGCTGGGTTCACTTGCGTTTTGTGATACAATCCGCCTTTTGGTTTAGCCTGATTCTCTTCCCTGGGATATGTCAGCAATTTATTCATTGTCGTTAGCAATACATTGTTTCAATATCAGGCAAATATATGAAAAATAATGAGTTTCAGGAGGGGTAATTTAGGGAATTTTAATATATCGATGTGTTTTATGAGGATAGTTTTTTATATAATTTTCCTTTTTCAATTTGTAAGCATGTCTTTCTGTGGAAGGACTAAATTAGTCAACACTTTACGGAAAATACAATCTGAAACGGAGCGAAGATGTCGAGACTTTTTGTAAAGCCGCTTGCGGCTTGGTGTTGACGTTTTATTCTTGGGATATACAGGCGCAGGCCGAGGTAAAACATCAATGATACATGACAGCCGATGACAGGCCTGGCCCTATTACAGACTATAATATTAATTAAAACGGCAGGCTAATTTTAATAGCCTGCCGTTTTTCACAATCTTCTACAAAATGTTTGTTAAAATACCTGAAGTACGGGACAATTATCCGAACTTCTCCCTGTAATTATCTTCCAATAGTTTCTCGATATCGGAAGCGCGGTAAAGGATCTTACCGGCCAGCTTGATGTATGGGATACGTCCTTGGTCGCGGTAATCCTGCAAACTGCTCCGGCTGACCTTCAATTTTTTCGATAATTCTTCGTCCGTGTAAAAGCTCTCCCCGTTCAACGTCGGCTTCCGGGAAGAAAGCAGGCGCTCTAATGATGAGGAGAGGCGCTCCAATGAATGGAACAATGATTTTATCCTTTCATTTTCAGCTGTGATTAATTGATTACCCATCTGTTTTCCGGTTTATATTATTATACTCTAAAACTTATCCCCATACGGCACGGTTACCATACCTCTTCATTATATCTGCTTTCCTTTCCTGAGGGCTGCTTTCCGCAGGTAATCCACCAGTGGAATGATCTTCTCCACATCTTCCGGCTTGTAGTAGACTTTGCGGCTGATTTTACTAAAACCCAATGTGCCGTTATCCCGGAGCGTCTGTAAAGTCCTTTGGGATATGCTAAGCAGCAGGCATACATCCTGGTTGTCCAGCCATTTACCGCTGTCTTTACCGGCATGCAGGCGGCACAGGGTTTCCATGCGGGCGATAAAACCCTCTAATTTCGAGAGCATCTTCTCGAATAGTTCCGCGTCGATATTTACTATTTCCATAACATTTTTCTTTTGATCTTTGGTTTATTTCCGGTGCAAACAAAATACAAAAAATGAGAGGCTGTATATCCCTGACGGCCTGTTACACCTTATATCATCATATGTCACCACACAGGCGGCTTCCGGGATCATACAATGGAAAATTACGCATGCACCTCATCGAAACGTGTATGATTATGGAAAGGACATTTTGGATAATTAAAGATAACAGGGAAAAGCGCCGTCAAATAAACCCGGAGCTATCCATAGCCACAGGCAAAGGTATATCCGTGTCCTGAGCGGCGGGGCAAGGTCAGGCCTTCCGGTTTCCGGGAAAAATCATCCTCGCTCCGCTGCGGTATTTTTCCGGAAAACCCCGCCCCGCCCGGACACTACCTTTTCCGGCCTGTAGCTATGGGTATCTCCGGCCCCACAAGCCGGATTAATAAAAAAAGGAAAATAATATGCTACAGAAAGAAGAAAAAAGGTACAGCATCGGAACGTTGATGCCTTTAAACGAATCCTATCATGGCGGCCATACCCTGACAAAGGAAGATGTGGACAAAGTGAATGATCTGGTCGAATGGATTAAGTCGACCCGGTCGCAGTCAAAACCAAAGGCCGGGGACCGCCTGCTTTATACATGCAAACACGGGGATTACTCCCCCATCGCCTTTCTTGAAAGAAATAAGGATGGGGAATTGTATGTATGTGTCAAACCGATGGTTCCCTTTGCCGGGTGCATGGACGGGGAAATCAGCTTCGACGTTAGCGGCGGCCCCTTTTGCGGCATGCACGAAAAGGAACTGAAGTATGCCGGAACCGTCAACAACCGTTTTAAAACATGGGGGCATAACGGCATGAGGGCAAACGGGGCGGTCTATTTCCACGCGAAGGTAAGCATGTGGGAATATACCGAACCGGAACCGCTGTTCGGCGATTTTACCACAAGGACATGGCGGAAGATCATCTTAAATAAGATGGAAGACCCTCAAACAGAATACCTGTATTCGGGAAACGGCATTGCCTTTTATTCCGAAGACGAGTACCGGAATTTCCTCCGCAGGTTCTGTGCCGCCGTATTTCCGGGATACAACAGGAACCAGCTTGTCGTATGGTGTTACCGTGACGAGATCAAGCGCCTGCCCCTTCAACGCGCCTGTTACAACCCGTATAATAGGGGCATTACCCACAAAAGTAAAGGTACAGGAAGACCATGAAACACATCAGGTCATCACTTTCCTCATCCGTCCCGAATAAATTTTCATCAGTTAAACCTATAAAATAAGTAATTATGTCTACACAAAATAATACGGCAGGCGGAAGCAGCACCGACCTGCTTTCTTCCATTTATAAGATACAGGTACGCAATGAAGATAAAATATCCGGTGCAGACCGCATATTCTGCGAAGGGCAACAGGCAAGCCTCTACCGCAGCCTGGATGAAATCGACCGCTGGTACGGCCTGTTTGCAGAGGAAGCCGCCAGATATAAGGACAGCCATAAAATCAATTATACGGCCAATGGTAAAGTCAAAAAAAGCGACCCTTACCGTAGTTATGAAACGATCAGGACGGACTATACGGACTTTGAATTCAAGCCGTTTGACGCCATCGATAAGCTGGTTGAAAAGAACTGCGGGGCTGTAACGGCATTTGCCAGGTCAATCGTGGCTTATTTCAATAGCGCCTACAACGTATCCGTCCCTTACCCTGGGATAGACGCTGAAAAACTGCCTATAGGTTTCCGTCCGGTTTACCAAAGCTATGTCGACCTGGTAATCGAACACCTCGGGGGACGCAGTTTCCGGGATACGGCGGAAGAAGAATTAATCCGGCGGTTCCACGGCGCCGTTAAGCCCGGCCCCTGGAGTAAGGTAAAGCCGGAGTTGAAGAAGGACAAAATCGTATTTCCCGATGTAATCAGCTTTGATAATTTCTGGCCGGAGAAAAACAAACTGGAATATAACAGCCGGAGTAAGCTTGAAAACTTTTGCGCGGGAATAGCTTTCTGCACGGATGATACATTGGATGGAGGCGCCTCCGTGATAATATGGTTTGATGACAATAATGTGGACGTTTCCCGTCCATACAGCCTGACGGCAAGCAACGCGGAAGAAATGAAATTCTTTAAAAACGGGCGCATCGATGTCAGGTTCAAAGACGCGAAGACCGCTGAGGCGTGTTTCTGTAAACTAAAGCTGGATACGCTCCAGTTAAGGGACGATAATGAAGACTAACCTTTAAACTAAAACCATTATGTACCGGATAATTCCCCAACAGATACCGCAGGACAGGCGGGCGGAAATAAACGAGAAAATCCTCTTTTGCATCGATACCGGCAAAAACGAGCTGCCGCCCGAAACGATATACAATTGTTACACAGGCGCCGGCGGGCTGCATAACCTTAAACTGGAAGATTTTACCAGTTATCATGAATATTCCCAGGCCAAGAAAGAATTTGAAATGGGGCAATTTTTCACGCCCCATGAGATCTGCCGGGATATGGCCGGCTTAATAAAACCGGACCGGTCGGATATGGTACTCGATATGTGCTGCGGCATGGGGAATTTCTTTAACCATTTGCCGAACCCACATAATGTATATGGTTTCGATATCGACGGGAAAGCGGTTTCGGTCGCCCGGTACTTATATCCCGAGGCCCATATCGAAAAATGCGATATCTTCCAATACAAGCCGGATAAACGCTTTGATGTGGTGATCGGCAACCCGCCGTTCAATCTGGAATTCGACAGGCAGCCGTCCCAGTTCTATTATATGGGAAAAGCCCACTCCGTCCTGAATCCGGCAGGCATACTGATGATAATCGTCCCCTGCTCCTTCCTGCAAAACGAATTTTGGGAGAAAACGAGAGTCACGGTCATAAACCGTGATTTTTCATTTATAGGACAGACCAAACTGGATGCGAATGCTTTTGCCGGAGTCGGTGTCCACAACTTCAATACCAAAATAATGGCGTTTATGCGTGAATCACGCCACATCGAAATGACACCATACAATGCCGAAGAGTTTGTTTCATGGGAAGAACTGGGCAAGCGGATCGATGCAGCCGGGATACTCAAAGCCAACCTGAAGGTGAGCCTGATGAGGGAAACGCATTCAATAAACAGGGAGGAACTGGAGCGGTTCGAATATAAGCTAAGCAAGTACCTGTTTGAACTGAAAACGCACAAACACCTTCAAAAGCACTATGACAAAGCGGTTGCGCTTGTTGCCAAACTGCGTAACCAGCAGCCTCCGGAAGATTGCTCCAATGAACAGTTTAAGGAATGGGAAAGGAATAAGCTGACAACGGTAAAAGTACTGGGTATTATCCGAAAATATATTACCAGCCAGCATGTCATACACCGAAAGGAAGTCGCCCTGGTTAAAACAAATTACGGTTTTAAACTCAAGCAATATGCTCCCCGCCTGCTGGATGGGATAAAGCGCCGCTTTGCCGATATGAACGATCTGGTTCTGGAGAGGGACGCTTTGCCTGTTCCTCCCGAATATACTTCTAAGATAAGGAAGCAGGTAAAAGCCGCGGAGAAGTTGATACGCAGGAAACAGCGGGAATATGAAAAACAAAGCCTTATATTCTCCGAAATGAATATCGACCCGGATATTCAGAACTATCTGGATAACGCGACATTTATCAATAAGGAACAGGAAGTATGCCGGTTCACTAATTTGCAGAAACACGACCTGAACCTGGTTCTTCAGAAAAGGTACTCCCTGCTCAACTGGCAGCAGGGCTCGGGTAAAACGGCGGCAGTATACCATTATGCAAAGTACCTGCTCAAATACCGGAAGGTAAGGAATGTCATCGTACTGGCTCCGGCAATAGCGACCAACCTGACATGGGAAACATTCCTGAAAATGAACAGGGAGCGGTATTATACGCTGCGAAGCTATAAGGACTTCGGAAATATACCCGAAGGAGCTTTCCTGGTGGTTAGCATATCCATGCTCAGTAAACTGAAACGGGACTTGAGCAGGCTGATAAAACTCCATTCACGGAAATTCTGCCTGATATTCGACGAGTCGGATGAGATAACCAATCCGGTATCACAACGGACTAAGGCCGCACTAAGCATATTCAGGCGATTGAATTATAAGATACTGGACACGGGAACCACCACACGGAACCACATCACCGAGTTATATAGCCAGTTTGAGCTGCTTTACAACAACTCCATCAATATGATGTGCCGGTGCGACCGGATTTACTATCAGGATAAAGGCGGGGATATTGTCAGAAAGATCAATGACTATTACGGGGAACCCTTTCCAGCCTATCAGGGGCATACCCTGTTCAAGGCCTGCTTCTGTCCCGGTAAAGCCAGCGTATTCGGTATCGAAAAACAAAATCAGGATATCTACAATAAGGGGGAATTGTTTGACCTGATCGGCAAAACGATCATTACCCGCAAGTTTAAGGACTTCGCAGGGGAGAAATACGAGGTGAAGACCCATTCGGTTACGCCTTCCGATGGTGAACGGGAGGTCTACCGCGTCATTGTCGAGGAATTCTGCCGGATATGCGAATTATACTACAACAGCACCGGGGATAGCAAGAAAGAAGCCGGGTTGCGTTTGATGAGGCAGATCAGGCTGCTGGTAAAAGCCTGCTCCGTGCCCAACCTGATAGACGGTTATTCCGGCGATCCATATCCGAATAAGACCAGGTATATCAAAGATATGGTAAAGTCGATACCCGGAAAGGTTACTATCGGCTGTACTACGCTGGCGGCTTTGGATATGTATGAGCAATATGTCAGGAAAGAATTTCCAAACAGGCCGGTATTTATAATCAAGGGGGATGTCACATTCAAGAAAAGGCAAAGCATTATTACGGAATTTGAGGATACGTTGAACGGCATCCTTATCTGCACGCAGCAATCGCTAAAAAGTTCGGCCAATATCCCGACATGCAATGACGTCATACTCGAATCCCTGCAATGGAATATCCCGAAGATGGAGCAGTTTTACTTCCGCTTTATCCGGCTCGATTCAAAAGATCAAACGCGGGTACATTTTGTAACCTATGAAGATTCGATCGAGCAGAACTTAATGGCATTGGTACTGACCAAGGAACGGCTGAACGAGTTCATAAAAACCGGGGAAGTTAAGGAACAATCGGAAATATTTGAAGAATTCGATATTACCATGTCCGTAATCGAAAGCCTGCTTACCCGGGAACAGGACAGCGAAGGAAAATTCCATATCAGCTGGGGACGACAGAGGTTGGTGTGCTAGAGAATGGAAAAGGTAGGCTTTGGTGTTAAATCGATTTCACCTGTTCGTGTTATGCTGAACGCTCCCTTTAGAAACTGAAAATTCATATTACAAATGGGTATCCCGACTTTTTGAAATTATAAATTCGAAAACAAACAATATAAAGAAAACAAAATTGTTTATTTTTTCATTATCTTTGTATTGGAATAAATATGTAATGTTCTTATGAATTCAATAATAGACATAATAAAAGGTATTCATCCCGGGATTTTTCTTGACCGGGAATTAAAGAAGAGAAAGATGGCAAAAAGCCGCTTTGCCCTGTCTATTGATGAATATCCCCAGACCTTAGTTGCGATAACTAAGGGTAAGAGACGGATGAATCCTGAGCTTGCATTGAAGATAGAGAATGCTTTGGACATTGAAGAAGGGTTCTTTATGATACTGCAAGTGTATTATGATATAGCCCGGATTAAAAAGGAAAAGTACAAGGACTATCATCCGGATTTGACAAAGATAAATCCGACCCTGTTCTGGGATACAAGAATAGAAAACATTGATTGGGTAAAAAATAAACGCTCGGTTATCCGGCGGATTTTTGAACGGGGAAATGAGCAGGAAAAAACAGAAATCTCCCGCTTCTATGGAAAAGATACTATAAATGAGGCTCTGAATTTTTATAATGACATTAAGCCTTCCGTCAGGGATAAGGCAAATAAGTTTCTATCAAAAGTATAAGGTTATGCTATACTATAACACGATTACTCCTTTACTGCTTACATCGTTAAATAAACTGATGCCGGCCTGTATATTGAAACCGTTCAGACTGGTCGGCGGCACTGCTTTAAGTTTGCAGTTTGGGCACAGGGAGTCTGTCGATATTGACTTGTTTACGGATTCTGAATACGGCAGTATTGATTTTGATGCTATAAAGGATTATCTGGACAGGGAGTTTTCTTATGTTTCGACATCGGAAATCGATTTGATCGGATTCGGGAAGTCTTACTATATAGGGGAATCCGCTTCTGATTATATCAAGCTGGATTTATACTATACAGATCCTTTTATCCGTCCTGTAAAAGAAATCGATAATATCCGGCTGGCAGACGTCGAGGATATTATAGCAATGAAATTAGACGTGTTCTCCCGGAATGGACGGAAGAAAGATTTCTGGGACTTGCATGAGTTATTAAACAGATATAGCATTGACAGGATGCTTTCATTCTATACGGAACGTTACCCTTATGCCGAAAACGAGAAAGACGTTATTAATAACCTCACACAGTTCGATTTTGCTGAAAACGATCCGGATCCTGTGTGCCTGAAAGGGAAATACTGGGATTTAATTAAGCTTGATTTTGTTGAAGCCGTAAATACAAAATAATGTTTTCAGGCCTTTATCATAGGGGATGGCGCCTAATTTTCAAAAAAGCAGCATGCAAAATTTTATGAATACAGGACTTGATATTATCTTTGCCTGAATTTTAAATAGAACAACAATGAAAAATTTAACAGAAAATTTAGCCCAACTATTTGCCGAATTTACGAAAGATGCAAACTCCCAGGCAGAAAGTGGAAATAAGGCCGCTGGACAACGCGCCAGAAAAACATCTTTGGCAATAGAAAAGGCCCTGAAAGAGTTCCGCAAGGCCTCTTTGGACGCTTCCAAAAAGTAATTTCCATTCTTATTTGTAGTCATAAAAGGTTATTCTTCAGAGGGATAATCTTTTTTTATTTTGATAATAACTATCCATGGAAAGGCGCATTTATAAATAAAAAACAGGAGGTTACCATAACTCACTGCAAACTGCTTTTCTTCCTGACAACATTATAAATACCCTTTATCCCGGTCTGCATCACCTCATAGCCGTCCAGTCTCTCATAGATCGCCCCTAATGTTTTGCAACCGTAACGCCTGGTTTTAAACTTCGGCCTGATCCGTTTTAAAGCCATGCCTATTTGGGAGAGGGTTACCTCTTCTTTTCCATCGATAGCCAGCTCATATGCCTTATCGAACAGGTCCGCCTCTTTTTTGAGCAGGATACCGGGAGTATCCCCTTTACCGGGATTGGAACCGGATTGCGCTATCTGGTCCGAAAACACGAACCTTTTGCATGAATTGACAAAAGCGGCAGGCGTTTTACTCTCCCCGTATCCGATCACGATAAGCCCCTCCTCCCTTATACGCATAGCCAGAGGGGTATAATCGCTATCGCTGGAAACAATGCAGAAAACATCTATGTTTCCCGAGTTCAACAAATCCATCGCCTCGATGACAAGCGTCATATCGGTCGTGTTTTTCCCTTTCACATAAGGCAGGGCTTCAACTAAGCGGTAAGAAAACTCCTTTGCGGGTTCTTTCCATGAGGACAGCCCCGTTTTAGTCCAATCCCCATAAATCTTTTTAACGATTACCTCTCCATAACGCCCGGCCAGTTCCGTTACATCCTGCAGCTTAGCGGAGGACGCGTTATCCCCGTCAACCAGTACGGCAACCCTCTGTGCCGGATTCTCCACGCATATCTTATCTTTTTTCATCTGTTTCCGGTCAATTAAGCGGTTTCCCCTTATAATCCTCCACAAGGAATTCGATAAGCGTATAGTCTTTTTGCTCATGGGAATCCTTCAGCCCGTACTTTTCAACGAGCTCATCCAGGAACCGGGGCGGCAGATGCAGGAAGGCGGAAAATTCCTCATGGTAAGTCAACCCGAAGCCGATCATTACCCCATCCTTTTCATCCTCATGGCCGAGCATATACACAAAGTAATTCTCTTCATTTTCAGCCTGTATATTCAGGATAATCCCGGCATCAGCCAGTACCGGAGGCTTGCTTCCGCTTAGTTCATCGTATTCAAAATCGACCCAACCATGTTTCCTGTAGGATGAAAACAACTCCCGCAGCTGTCCTGTCGTCAAATGCTTTATATCATAAAAACGCTCTGTCATTCCGTCTGTTTTTTCTTCCTGTAAAGGTAAGAATAAAAAGAAAAATAAGAGATGGCTCATTCATAATTATGCGATTACCACTTTGATAAAGAAAGGGAAACAATGTAAAAGACCGTCTGTTCCGGTCCCACAGGCAAAGGTAGCTTGCGAGTCCTTAACGGCGGAGCAAGGCCGGGGCCGCTAAAGCGGTTTCCGGGAAAAATCATCCTCGCTGCGCTCCGGTATTTTTCCGGAAAGCCCTGCACCGCCTGGACACGCGCCCTTTAAAGCCTGTGGACCGGAAACAGACGGTTTCCACATAAGTATGAATAAAAAAATAGTATGATATGAAAAAACAACAGTAGTCAATATACGCCGTGACGGGTACGACGTATATATAGGCCGGGCTGGAAAAGGCCTAAGCGGATATTTCGGCAACCCGTTTCCACTTATGGATAAGTCTGCCAGAGGTTCGACACTTAAAAAGTATAAGGAATATTTCGATAAGCGTATTCAGACAGATCCGGAGTTCAAGGAAAGGATTCATTCGTTAAAAGGCAAAAGGCTTGGATGTTTCTGCAAACCGCATCCCTGTCATGGAGATATTATCGCGGAATATTTAGATACTATTGCGGAAGAAGTATAACCATAGACCTTGAAGATGATGGATATAACAGAAGCAAAAGTTGTAGTAACTACCCAACGGGAAATAGACAACGATAGTCGTGGAGGTGACTGGTTCTACTTATCCGACTACGGGGATATGGGAGAATTTTACACCGCCTGCGATAACTATTTTCCCGATGAAAGCAATCCGGTATTCAGGTATCCTGCATGGGAGAATATTCCGGATATATTGATAAATGAAGGATGGCTCTGCCCGAATTTCTTTGAAATAAGGGATGCGCTGGAGCAACTGGACGAATCGGAAACAGATCATTTTCTTTCATGGTGCAACTATCACGGACATAATATAGCTGTAGACGACCCCCACCTGCTGGTCACGAATTACCGGGACAACCATGCTTCCTGTCCTGAATTTGAAGATGACACGCTGGAAATACCGGATGACGTCCTTGCCTGTCAAAGCATTTCCGGCAGCTTCTTCGATATTGAACGCAATTCGCTTGAAATTTTCGATGATAATTACGATTAACAATTACAGCCATGCAGATAGAATTCTTAGGTCCGGTTTACCATACAAGCCAAAATGCGGTAAACGCCTTTACGGATATACTGAATATGATACTCCTGTCGGATAATATTGTGGAGTTAAACAGGAACCTGTTGCAAAGGGACCGCTCCGGCAAGTTGTCCGCCCACTTCACATGGTCGTTTGCAGACTATACATTCAGTGTATGGCAGCGGGCCGGTTCCGGTTCGGATATCTGCTTCGGACACAAGCTGATTGAGTTGCAGTTTGTAACACTCGTATGCAAAGACCGGCGCAGGCCGGATATAACGGTTCATTAATTTAACACATAAAGAGATACCGGAATAAAGGAAATAAACAAGGAAGAGTGGTTGATAGGCTGCTCTTCACTCATTTTATAACACACAAAAAAAGAAAAACGATGGAACCAAAAAAAGAAATTGATCCGGATATGGTAAGGGGATTAATGGATGAAACCTATTCCCTGACCTATATCGATTATGACGAGAACCTGGACAAAAGAACCGCCGCCATTGCAGAATGCCTGGAGGCAAAAAACGGCATCGCGCTGATAGAGGATGTGGAAGAACGCTATTCCCTCCAAATGGAAGAATCGGTAGTGGATATTATGGAAGGCCTCAAAAAGGAGCTGGCCGGCATGGGATATAAGAAATGGGAAGCCGAAAAATTCTTTGAGGAGAATGAGGAAGGGATCAAAGAGGCCATTTACAGCCGGGACAATTCCGATCCCCTGAAAGACCTCCTGAGGAATACGGGTAAAATACCTGTCCGCATAGAGTTGTTATCCAATTACGACTGCATTAACTCCCATTGGCTGGAATCATCCGGCGGGTACCGCTACGAAGAATCCTACTTCGGGGATATGGTCGATGCGCTGAACCTGAATCCGGCCAAGGTAAGGAAGATATTGACGGAACACAAAGAAAAAACGGCCGGCATATTTCCGGATAAGCGTTCCGGGAACGGGAAGGAACAGATTTCCTATGAGCAGTTCTACGAAGAGCTGGAAAATGCATGCTGCGGTGCAAACCTGCTGACGTATATCGCGACAATAGATATAAGGGAACTGTATGAAGCAGATTTCAACCTGACGGAAATAATACTGCCCAAAGGGAATAAATGCGGCCTGTTCAGCTCGATGCAGGGCGGCGGCAGCCTGATGGAAATGGAATTGAAAGAGGATGTGAGGCTGCGCCTTAGCCCGGATGGTTTTCCCCGTTTCCGGCTAAGGGTGGAAGAAGACGGGAGGGACTGTGATTATTCCGTCAGGCAGGTCTACGGCGTATTCGACTCATTCTACGGTAAGCCGTTAAGTATAATCAGCCAACCCCAAATACCTCAAACGGTATGAAACGATATGAAGTAAAGACACGGTTCGTCTTCGGGGGAATATTCCGGGTGAACGCTGAAAATCAGGAAAAGGCGCGTGAAAATGTTGAAAGGCACTGCGGCCTGGTAATGGGCGGCAATATCCATACAACCCTGGATGAAAAAGACGTTGATTGGGATTTCGGCATTCATCCGGAAACGGAGATAGTAGATGTAAGGCAAACCGGAAAGAAAAACAGCCAACTTAAATAATACTATAATTTGCAATTATGACAGGATCGATTATTCCGGCTATCTGCAGCTCATGTAGTTGCAATAGCGGACAGGCGCAGGAATATCTTGATGATGAGACCGGCAACCTCCGGGAATTAAGGGACCTGGGCGGCCTGAAATACAGCGATATGGAAACCGCGTGCGATAACCTTGGGCTGGAACATGACTATATAGAATATTTCATGAATGCTTTGGCATTTTAACCCTGAATTAGAAAAGCCATGAGTTTTTTCAAGGATACAGATGACCGCTGGAAAGGCAGGAGGATCAGGCTAAAGGAGGGACATCCGCGGGCCGGTGAAACGGCCGTCTTTTCCCATATACTGAATGGATATGACGGATTCGGGCTGGTATTTGAAAGCGATGAAGGCAAGCCCGGCATCTTTATCCGGTTATATGAACTGGATTTAATTGAAATCATTCCGGAAACAATAAAGGAGAATATATAAATCATTTTTTAACAATTTTAAAAATTACAATTATGAACGGATTAATGACAAGGAAGGAAACATTCGATTTCCTTACAAACAAAGTAGAAACCATGGATTTGCAGACGTTGAAGCGTACCCACATGGAAGATGATTACGAAGGCAATCCCCTTCGCGGACTCTATCATTTCCAGGCAATTGAAAATGTGCTTGCCATCTGCGGCAAGTACGACCTGAACTACGATGTGGAAGAGATATTCGCGGCGCACAACAACAGCAAGCACCTCCCCGGAGTGACTGTCTTGAAGAAAGAGGAAATGGTTCACGGCGAAAAATCGGTGTCGGCCCATATCCTGCGGAGGATATTCACGACTATCCGGATCAATGACTACGAAACTGACGAGCTGACCACCACGATTGTATTGACTTACCATCAGGACGGTATCCAGGCTGCGATAGGGCCATGCGTAAAGGCCTGCCACAACCAGTGTATCCTGAGCGCGGAACGCACCGTTTCGAATTACGGGAAAAATAAGGTCAGTACGGAAGAGCTGTTCAATACCGTAGATCAGTGGCTAAGCCGGTTCGAGACCCAGATGACGGAAGACCGTGAACGGATAAGGCGCCTGAAAAACACGGTTATCAGCCGGCAGGAGGTATATACGTATATCGGATTACTGACGGCCTTGCGCGTTGCCCATGACAGTCCGGATGAGACACTTTCCGGCAGGGTGGAGAACTACCCGCTGAATCAATCGCAGATCTCGGCGTTTACGGAAGATGTGCTGAAGAAAATGAAAGGACGCAGCTCCATTTCGGCATGGGACCTGTACAATATCGCGACTGAGTATTACAAACCGGAAAAGACCCCGATCCCATCCCTTGTATATCAGAATGTCGCGTTTGCCTCGACGCTTGACAGTTTCTGTCAGGTGAAGGATAATGACGTCATTGATGTGGAGGCGGTATTCGTTTCCTGACTGCAAGAATTGAAAGAGAGCCGGAAGGCTCTCTTCCCGTTTATAACACCATGAGTTTTTAAGGATATAGATAACCGCTGGAAAGGCAGGAGAATCAGAATAAAGGCAGGGCATCAGAGAACCGGTGAACCGGCCGTCTTTTCACACACCCTGAATGGATATGACGGATCCGGGCTGGTATTTAAAAGCGATGAAGGCAAGCCCGGCATCTTCATCCGGTCCTATGAACCGGACTTGATTGAAATCATAAATAAAGATGAATTACTATGAAACGAAGCATGATTTTTACCAAATCACCAAAGTCCATGAAACAAACCATGCAAGTTCCATATGTCAATTGAAACCAAAATTATTACCATATGAAATATTTTTCTACAATAAACAGCCTTGCGGAACTGAAAAAGCAGTACCGCAAACTCGCGGTACAAAACCACCCGGACAAGGGTGGCACAACCGAAGCGATGCAGCAGATAAACCTTGAGTTCGGGAAACTGTTTGCCGTATGGAAAAACGATATGAATATCACAGATACGGCCACAGGCTACGAAAATGACTATACGGGCGCGTCCGCAAGGGAATATACCGGCTATGTTTACAATGAGTACCGTTTCCGTGGCGGTAATTATAAGGGACAACGTCCTGCGGAGGTTGTGGAGATTGTCCGTAAGTGGCTGAAGGAAACATATCCACATTACAAGTTCTCCGTAAGGAGGCGCGATTACCATTGTATAAGCATACATCTGCTCAAAGCGGATTTCGAGCCTTTCAAAAAAGATTCAAAATATACAAACTACAAGGAACTGAACCGATATTACCTTGAAAAAGACGCGGACCTGACGGACCGGGCGCTCGAAGTGATGCAGAACATACTGTCGTATGCCAACTCATATAATTTCGATGATAGCGATGCCATGACGGACTACTTCCATGTGAACTTCTACCTGAATATCAGTATCGGGAACGGCCTGAATCCCTATAAGCTGGAAATACCCGGGCTGAAAGCCCCTAAGGGAACAGTTATCCGCCGGTTCAGCCATCCGGAAGGAGCAGCTCATAAAGCCATCCGGCAGGCTCTCGGGAAAGATAAATTCGCGCTATATGAAACCCGCAGGCATGGCAACATAATGGCGCTCGGTAAATCACACTTATGGGAGGACGGTTCCGGACATTTCTACCCGCTTAGCTACTCCAGCCTGAAAACGGCACAGAAGCGTCTGGATAAGCTCCAGGCGGCAGGTATTGCCTGCAAAACAACATCCCGGAACGGAAGCGCAACTTGAACAAGAAAGGCAGGAGTGGATTGACGCGAAGAAAGCCTGGGATCAGGAACACGGGGATGAAGAAAATATGGAAACAGGGGGAGCAGGAAGGCTTTCTTCTTATTTATAGCGGTATGAACTAAAAAAATAAAGACACGAATTATGCTGGTTAAATGTGAAGAAAGATATGTTGAGGCAATGGCCCATGCGGAGAAAACCGGGGACAAAACATTGCAGGATTGCTTAGACAGGCTCAAAAGGTGGGAGATAAACCAAAAATGCATGATTACACTTTGCTATGATCATGCTCCCCTGTCGTTTTACTTTGAGATGAACGACCAGTCCGGAAAACGGGTGATGAACGGAGGATTACTCTATCACGGAAATCCCGATGAATCTATGGCAATTCAGCTTGTTCCGGAAAACGGCTGGCAGATCCATACATAACCTGAAGCAGAAACAACACGGTACAACAGGATAAGGATACACCGGAAATAATTTACCTCCTCCTGTCCAAATTATATGAGCTTAATGTACATGGCTATTTTACCGCATGGCCGGGTTGGTCAGGGAAAGGAATGGGATTTCGTTACGCTTAACAGGGATGAAGAAGAATCTTTCAGGAATACTGAAACCCGGCTGGAACAGGGGTTGTTGGTCCTGTACAAAGACGGCAGCGGATTTTACAAGGCTTACGGCAAATATACGGGCGAAGAATTCTATACGGCTACATTTCCTGTCGGTAAAATATTAGAAAGCATGGAAAATAAGTAAACTCCTAAAAAATAAACAAGAAATCAGTTCTTTCCAATAAATATCTGATTTCTTGTTTAACCCGTGGTGCATTTAATTGCAAAAATCAAATGCGCTATATTAATACCGCGATAATGCATTACAAAGCGTCCCTTGACTTGACTGTCATTCCGTTACGATGTACTCATCGTTATTCCAATTTTTTTCCGATATAAACATATAACTGTAATACTCTTTGTATTTGGGATATCGTTTCATTTCGTGCTGTTCGGCAGCGACGAAACTCCCAGCTGTTTCATTACCTGCGTATTCCTTGAGATAGGTTTCCTGTACAGCAATTTGCGGATGACCGTCATTTTCGGACTGCCGGAGCCCCTGCCGTTCCAATCGCGAGAAATATTCGCAGATTAAATTCACGTCAAATTCGTGAATGGATTTGCTGTCATCGTTCAAATTTTTTGAAGATAATTCGTTCATATTCATTCCTAAATTCATAATCTTTTCCAAGTGGCTGTTGGCGATCTTCTCAAGTTCCGGTGTGCCGCCGGGTATAATCAATTCTTTCTTCCCGAATCGGACTCCCAGCCTGTCGTCAAGCATGACATTCCGCATGCTCCCTTCAATTCCTGTTGTTTCTAAAAAATCATTCGGATGTCCTGCTGTACACAAATATAGCCAGTTATGAAATTTTTCAGTTTTTCAATGCTGTATATACGGTATATATAGACTGTATATGCTCTATTGCGGCTTGTTCCTGACATAGATGGCCTTGCTCTTTTTTTTACTGCTATGCGGCCTTTCTTCGGTCTCAAAAAGGGCGTTCAGCGATTTGAACATGCCGGACAGTTTACTGAAGCCGTAATTGCGTGAATCGAAGTCGGATTTCACCACCCGCAGGGAATTGCCTATATCCCCCAGGTTGGCCCAGCCCGCATCATCGCTTACCCTGTCTACCGCGCTACGCAGCAGGGACTTTATCTCTTCGTCCATTTTAAGCAGGCTGTCCGCCTGTTTCCCGGATTTCTTAGCCGGGGCAGCCGCTGTTTGTCCCGGGGTTTTTGAGTCGTTATCTTCTGTGACGGCACTTTCTTTTTGTAAGATCTCGATATAGATGAATTTATTACAGGAGGTGATAAACGGCTTGGGGGTTTTCTTCTCCCCGATACCAATGACCATCTTGCCGGACTCCCGCAGACGGCTGGCAAGCCTCGTAAAATCACTGTCGCTCGATACAATGCAGAAGCCCTCCACATGTTCACGGTGAAGGATATCCATCGCATCGATGATCAACGCCGAGTCGGTCGCGTTCTTTCCCGTGGTCCAGGCGTATTGCTGGATCGGGGTGATGGAATATTCAAGCAGGGATTCCTTCCAGCCCTTCATCGCAGGTTTTGTCCAGTCCCCGTAGATCCGTTTTATCGTGGGGATACCGTCTTTGGTAATCTCTTCCATAATGCCTTTGATGCTGCCGTAGGGTACATTGTCGGCGTCGATCAGCACGGCCAGTTTCAGCAGGCCCGGGGTAAATTCTTGTTCTTCCATAATTACATTTGGGATTTCAATGTTTTTCTAAATGTTCTCTTCTCCGGAAGTGATTCCTGTTTATCTGTATCTTCATTTGCCACACCACATAAGTTACGATATAAAAGTAAGTGGATATAATCCTTTTAGTAAGATAATCCACAGATTCTTTCATTTAAAACCCGTATCTTTTCTATCAGGTCTTCAAAAGGTAGAGATTCGCCATAAATCATTGTTTCCCGCATCGTGGCATAATCTTTTTGCCATACCGCCATAATATCGGCAGGAGGAACAATTCGAATACTTTTAGGTAGTAATGTCGAATAATCGAAATCTTTCAACCCGATAAAAACCCGGCGATGTTCTATAATGGAACGGTATAGGCTTTCATCTGTCAGAGCTTCTTCCGCTATCTGAGTATTCATTATTTGTACGATGTCATATAAATGACGCGACATACGTTCGGTACGCATCAACTTGTGTGGTTTGGAGAACTCCTCATGCAGCAGGAATACTTTTTCCAGGAATGTACGTTGCGGGGCAACCGTCCTTACTTCAAACTCCGGTTCACTAAATGGCGCTTCAGTAAATACGCTGTCTATAAGTGAATGAAGAGAGACCGGGACAACAGGCTCACTCATTGACCTCCCGCTAACTTCAACAATTACTTTATGGCGGATATAAGATATCTCATCATCAAAGACGGACCTGTATTCTACTTCGATAATTTCCGGGTCTGTTGTCGTAACGGGAGTAATATATTTGAATATCAATTATTTATAATTTATTAGTACAAATATGATACTGATATTGTGTATGCAAAATATCGGTTACTTTATCGTTTTTAGTCGTTCTTGTTCATTTTAAACTGCCGTTCATTGTCAAAGAACACGCAAAGATAGTGAACACGTCATGCACTTAGTGTTTTCAATTAACTATAATTATTGAATAGTTGTCATTCATCTTACTGTCTACAGAAGCCAAATATGACAGTAAATCCTCCTGAGCCATGTTAAGAATGGCATCTATATTGGTTTGTTTATGTAATCCGTCAGAACAAAGGATAAACTTGTCTTTCGGAGAGTGTTGCAATGTTTCTATCTGAGGAGGATTCTCCATAGTGACGCCTGTCAGAGAACGGGTGACGATCGAGTCATATTTTCGAATTTCACTTATTGCCAGTTTTCGACTTAAGCGGAGTTCATTTATTAAGGAATGATCTTCGCTTTGAAACAGTAGCCGATTGCTTGCATTGTATTGGTAAATTCGTGAATCTCCCATCCAAAAAGCGAAGACTTTTTCTTTTAGAATCAGGACAGCGGCAAAGGTTGCCCCCATTTTTGAAGATAGTTTTGCTCCTTCTTCCCGCAACTTTAGGTTGGCTCTTTCACATGCACCAATTATGGATTCTTCTACTATGGAAGAAAAATCCGTTTGGCTAATTTGGCTAAATAAGGTATCGACTACAATCTTCGCCGCCTTTTCACCATAATTGTATCCGCCCATTCCATCTGCAATGATATGGAAAGATATATCAGGACTTAACTGCTCTGACAACAGACAGTCTTCATTTTTAGAACGTAGACCTTTATTAGTATAGGAAATGGTATTCATCATTTAAATAGCTTTTATCGTATCTCCACCATGTTTGGTTACACGAGGACGCGTCGAAATTTTAACAGGTCGGTTCATTACTTGTTTATCTGTTGATTTGGTTGCCCATAAATAGGCTTCTCCCGGCGATAATGCAGCCATTTCAGGTGCTGATAATGAAGAAAGCTGTGTAATAGACTTCTGAACGTGCTTTACCCATTGAGGACTATTAAACTTGTGAAGCAGAACAATACTACTTAATTCGATAATAGCATTAGGCAGACTCATCGGATCTTGACTGGCGATCATCAAAGAAACACCTTTATGCCTCATTTCACGAATGGCGGTCACAATGCTTTCTGTCAAATCACTATTGTTCATATATTTATGAGCTTCGTCGAATACAATAAACTTATTAAAGGGCTTTCCATCAATTTCTCTCACGCCGGAAAAGATATTAAGCATCACAACGAATAAGCCTAAAGCTTCTTCTTTTGCAATAAGTTCATCACGCAAATCAACAATAATCAAACGTCCCGGTTTTAAATAGTCCTTTAATAATTCATTATCATTAATGTATTCGGCAGCAAAATTCAGACGTTGTTCTGCCAGCGATTTCTGAGAAGTCGTCAATAAATTTGAATTAGCAATACCTCTCCTCAATGTTTGAAGAGATATATTATTTCGAACGCTACGCATAATTGCCTTTAATTGGCGAATATAGGTAGAGTCATTTCCAACTGCACCTAATAAGAACATCCAGTCCTGAACATTAAGTTCGGTAGAATTGAAAGATATCGGCTGCACTTCAATTGAAGGATATTCTTGTTTGCGTTCTTCCAATTTATCTTGAGGAACTAATAATACAATATCTTCGATATTATCCGGTTCTGCTCCATATACTTCTTTCAACTTCTTAAGTTGTGCCTTGTCGTCATTAAGGTGAATCATGGAAGTAAATTCCGGAGCATAATCCATACTTTCGCTATAATGGAAAATAACTCCTGCAAGTGGAGCCGGTAGTTTATTTATATTTGAAAATTGCTTTAACACCATCTCCGATATAGTCCCTATTGTATAGCTTTTACCTCCACCTTGAACGCCGAACAAACTGATTGTATTTGTCTCACTTAAGTCAATCGCTATAGAACGTTCTCCAGTGATTGTTTTTCCTAAAATACCATATTGAGGACTATTTGCTGTTTTCCCTATTGTGATTTCATAAGAGGGTTCTACATACTGCGCTTCTGCCAGATTCTCCTGAGTTGTATCTTTTCTACCTTTTGTACAAGTTAGTTCAACAACTGGCTCCTTCACTAAGGTAGGCTGTTCACTGTTCTCTTCTGTAGTAGGATATATTTTCGGTTGTGTCTGTGGGTCAACCTTTTTCTTCCCTTTAGGCTTTGCTTCTATATTGTTCAATTGTAATTTACCTAAAGTTCTCTCTGACTTTTCGAAGAAATCAATAAAATCTATATCTTGAACACTCTTTCCTTTTGTGTAAGTGTTCAGTTCCGATTTGTCATCCAAAATTTCATTAATAACCTTACTTCCCATAAAATAGAAAGTAGTATCATCCAAATACTCCTTTTTCATTCTGATTGGAGCAGAGAAGTCAAATACAATTCCTAAGTTCTTAAATCGGAAATTATATCCGGCATCAAGCTCTGAAATGAACTTAATGTAGGAGTCATAGGATTCCTGAGAGATAGTTCCATATCTTTTTGCCCGTTGCAAATAAAATAGCAAAATAGACTTCAATTCCATCGTTTTCAACTCTCTATCTAAACGGTCGTCCATTTCAGATCGGTTGTCAAAATGTAGTTTCAAAGCTTCAATCGTATTAAAAATTTGACGATTCATTTTATCTTGCAAATCTTCTTTTTCCTGCTGTCCCAGACTTTTTCGGCACTTTATTTCAATTACTGTTATGACAATTTCTTTTTTTGAAGGGAAGATATCGACCAATAAGTTATCAGCTCGTTCTTGACTGCTATCTCTAAGAACTTCAAACAGATTTTTATGTAAATCGATAGGGATAAGAAATGCATCTTCCAACAGACTTTTCTTTTCTAATATCCTTTTTGTCAAGGTGATTCCTACAATTTCAAATGCTTTATTTCTTGAACTGTTTGCTTGCATTATTAATGAACTACCAACAGATCGTAGGTCTTCTAACAAATAAGCAAATCGATTTTCCCCGGAAATATCAATGTCAAAAGCATCGAATAGAGGAATCATAAATCCTTCTATTTCAGAAGTTGGTCTGGTTGTTAGATAAGAGGAAATCCCCGTAGTATCATTGCTCGGAATGTAATCCAATAAATATGGAACATCTTCTTTATTAAGACATGGCAAATCATAAAATTCAGGCCCCATATGTTTGTCGAATGTAATAACCCAATCGGAAATATCATGAACAATTGCCAACAAAGCCTGATCATTTTTACCTAATGATAACTTCATCGCGGGAATGGAGTTCTCTCTATTGGCAGATAACGATTCTGAAATGCAAATTTGAAATAAAGCAAATAAATCAACAATTATGTTTGCATCTGAATTTACCGGCATTTTTAGAGGAGCATCAGATATGTATCGACTCCATGTGAATTCGTTTTCTTTTTCAGTTATTTCAATTACCGGATTGGCTATTGTTCCATTGAGATAAAATGATTGTTCTTCTTTCTCAGGTCTTATCAAATCCGTTTGAGAGGAAAATGGGTTTACCAAAAATGTAATATGTGCCTGATAATTAGAACTGTTATTCAAAAAATCGGCAATGTCATTGACTGAAAATCTTAATTTGGGGAATAATCGGTTTTCCGCCGCTTGTGAGAAAGACTCTGCATTTTCTGAAATTTGATTTTCAGGATTAATCAAATCTCTTAGAGCATCGCCCGGCAGAATGAGTTTATCCTCTGTGAATAAGCATATTTCATATTGCAAATCATATCCGGTTTGCTCTAACCCTATCATTGCACGTGCAAAAACAGCCGCATCGCCGGGATTAAAGATATTGATTACCAACTTATCTGTATATGGATGCTGTACAATATAATTTCTCAAATGCCGAACAACTAACGACAAACTGATATCACTATCAATACGCCTCTCTTTGGCAATATTTAAAATTGAAGCCAGATATGATTTTATCTGCCTGTGAATATTTACAAATGTGTCATTTGTGTGATTGGAAGGATCTGCAAAAATTCCCCAACCATAAGTTAGTTCTCCAATATATTGGTAATAGTTTGTTTTTTGAGAATCGACTAAAACTAAAGGAGCAACTTCAGGCATAAGATCGCCATAAAAGAGACTTTCCAAGTTTTTCCACCAAGTTTTTTGATAGCTGATTACTTCATAAGATTGTTTTTCCCAGTTTTGAAACAAATCGAATAGATTGACTAGCCATGCTAAACGCAGTGGGTGCAATGGAGTTATCAATTTCAACAAACTATAACTGGCATCAGGCATTTCTACAGAAAGAGACGCTATATCCAATTGCTGTAAGACATTCTTAATTTGTGAATCATTACTGTTTTTCATTATCTCAGTAAGCCAGTTCTTATATTCGAACAGATAATCTTTCACTAACTTAATGTGATTGAAAATATCGAACGTTTCTATAACGCCTGTTGATTCTGGGGCGCTCGCCTGAATTACTTTAAACAATTCGATTCTTTTTTCTTTTAGTGGCTGATTAAATACTAACTTATCATCCGCAGAAATGAATTGGCACGATTGTAATTGGTGGTCAGTTGGATTGGCACTTAATTGCACTGATAAATATCCGGCAGAGTCACCGTGTTGTAAAAGACTCCGTTCTATATCAATCAATTTTTTCGACAAAATGATCTGATAGTTATGCGAAGTGTTGTACTGAATATGAAATATACTGGAAAGTAGATTTCCCTCAATCCATTCAGCTCTTCTCGGTTCCAGATTATCTAACTCTTTATTGTTTCTTATCTTTTCAATACGATAATGAAAATAGGCTTCCAGTCTATTTTCTATTTTCGCTTTTCTCGTTTCTACTAATTCAGATTCTTCATCTGTTAATTTCAGGTAGAATGACTCTGTATCACTTGTAAATAACACACGGTGATCCATTTGAAATTGACTTTTGGTCAATCCGACATCATTTTTTTGAGCTATTTCCCATTGCTCCTGAATGGATTCTTGTCGAAACGGGTCATCTTGATTCAGTATTGTTCCATGTTCATCTTCTGCAACTACATGAAAATAATAAGCCCCATCCTCATATTGTCCATCAGCTATTTCAAAGGATACATCACGATAAGGCTTTGCTCCATCCGTTACTTTTATCTTTTTAATCTCCCCTATTGAATACATCCCATCTACATTCATCAGGATAATTCTGAAGTTTTTCAAATCTTTCGATTCTCTGGGAATAGGGTCTGTGAATATTCTCAATTTTAGTGTCGCTTTTTTCCCGCTTTGTATGGATAATGAGAAACCACCGTCTTCTTTATTCTTCGCCATATCCTTGCTTTGCAGGATTTCAGCACTAACAGTTAAGTTATTGCTACTTGGATCAAGAGGAATTTGCCAGTCAGCAAAGTTCAAATCGGGATATTTTTCCAGAATGCTATAACTTAGCTCATATTTGGCTTTGCTCTCAGTTTCAGCTTGAAGAAAATTGGCAATACTTTTTTGAAGCGTATCCGGAGGTATTGGCAACTTAATAATACGTTCAGAAACCGATATGGAAAAATCAAATAGAGACTCGCTACAAATTACATTAAAAGCTAGTCTTTTTCGAATCACATTTATATTTTCAGTCAAATCTCTATCTGGAATCAGACCGAATAGATAAATACCATTGCCTATCGATTCTTTTGTATAACCATTTAGTTCCTGATATAGAAGATACTGTATGACAGTAGCTAAATTTATTTTATCTTTCAGATAAGCAAAGAGTTCTTCTATTATTGGTTTAAATTGTTCCGGAATTTCGGAAGATATATTATTTAGGATACGACTATCAATCGGTAGTATTGACAGTTCCTTAAAGGTAGCATCGCCATAAGAATCTTCAGCACTTGTACGACTACTTACGGGAATAAGTACTAATAATGTGATATTCAAATCATTTCTTAACTCAATCAGCTTAGTCGGAGTAATATATCTATCGCCGGATTGATTTTCGGAAAGTATATATAGCTCTAATGACGGATTAAGTTCCCTTATCAGAGGATATAGCTGCTCCAACTTGTCAAGAGACAAACCAGTAACTTTCATGCAGTAGCCAGGAGTATTTTGCATTAGCTCATATTTATACTCCTCTACAAACAGAGCCAAAAATTTATTGTAATATAATTCAGAAAGATTCATAACATATCAAATTTTGTAACGTGGACGGATTTTTTGCAATATGTTGGCATCACTCAAATCGGTATAGAAGCCAATCTGTCTCAATTTATTCTTGAAAGCTTCTACATTTTCCTTAAATGCCAAATGTGTTTGCACATCCGTATTTGCAAAACGAGCTTCATCCAATCCGTTTATAATTATCCCATAGCGATCTCTCAGCTTATCAATTAGTTCATCGATAGACAATGGCTTGGATACAAATTTATTACCCTCAATTTCTAATACTAATAATTGAACAAGAGTTTCTAATAATCCTGAGCCTAACACCGCTCTTCGCGGGTGTTTCCGACTCCGCCCATCAGCAATAAAAGCGGTTTCTGTATTCTTCATTGATATTTTATCTAAAAATGAAGAGGTGTGTTTGAACTGATATGCACCGCGAACTTTTGTTAAACACAAAACATATTTATCAAAAAAAGACTTTTCATACTGAACAAAATCGCCCAGTTGCTCTTTATCTTCCTGCTCCGTGAAGCGTCCTATTAAATCACTGAACTTAGCCATAAAATAAGCTTCAAATGTAGCATCACGATTTGCCAAGACTGATAATACTTGATCAAGATCATCTGGTTTTTTCATTGAAAATTGGGGCAAAGTCATCACTGCATTTATTTGCATGGTAGACTTGAAGTAGTCAAGCTGACTATTTAAGGTTCCCAGCATATCGGCACAAGCAACCGAAGATATACGACTATCGAGATTATCAGTAACATCTACTACAATGCTCCAATCATCTTCAAGTTCTTTTTTGCCTGCTTTAATCATTCGAGGCAGGAAAACGATAAGTTTCTGAAAATAAAGAGACAGATGAAATCCGATTAGAGTTTGCAGATATTCAATGAAAATGTTGCGGGGGATAATATTCTTATATACTAATAGACGTTTAATATCATCACAAAACAAATCTGCTTGTCTTTCCAGTAAAGGCTTTATTCTATTTATATTGTCGGCAGGTAATACTTCAATCGAAATATTCCGCATCAAATGCAGAACGCCAACTGTATCAACATCTAATTGTGAGTTACTTACAATGGTTTTACTACTTTCATCCCAACCAATAGACAAATAATCCTTAAGACTCTGCAAAACATTAGGTTGCTTGGATAGCATCAGGTAAACTTGGTCGGAAGAGTTATAATCACGAGCATATTTTACGTTTCGGATACGATAACTCTCTAAGTGCATGGGACGCAAAGAACTTATGTTTTCTTTTTGCAAGTTTCCGCGATTTACCATATTGATCAAGTTACTGCGCAACCAATCTTCTCCAGCCTCTTCATTGTCTTTGTACCCCTCAATATGGCCTTGCTTCTCAAGTGACTCTAAGTATTTTTTTAGACTATCTATTGTATGTGTATGGCGTAGCTTCAATTTAATGCGTGAACCGTTGTTTCGCATAAGCATAAACAAGTTGATTAAAGTGGTATCCAATGTAATGTTCTTCGCATCACCGGCGAAAATTAATTCATTACGGAAAACCGGATCATATTTTGTAAGCTTTGGAATCATAAGCTATCCTTGATTAATGGTTCAATATGAATTTTCTTAGTCTCTGCGTTCAGCTTTATCGAGTAGAACTTTCGATTATTTCTGGTAACTAATAGTTCGGTATGCACTTTGCTTTGCAATAAGTTTTTAAATACCTGAAGTTCAATGAATCGTCCTCTCAAATCGTTGATTGACGGATTAAAACCTCTTTCAATATAATCAAGCATTTCATAAAGATCGAGCGAAACCGTCAACTGAATATACTTATTTTCTTTATGCCGGAAAATCAAGCTATCGTTTTCATGTTCAATAAACTGTACCAACTTTTCATTTTTATTGGCAAGAAGCTCAAAATCAGAAAGAGCGAATCGCCGATAACTGCTACTGAAAGGATCTTTAATCTGTGTAGAAGACAGAAGCAAATAATTGGTAGAAATTTCCTTATTCCATCCGCCTTCACTACACGATATCGCATAAGCCAAGCTATGCTTGGTTTTTTCCATATCTACTTCATTTCCATCCAATTTTCTATAGAACTTCCCAAGTGATTGATAAGGCAACCGCTTCATAAAGTCATATTGCCCTTCGAAGTAGTGGTGACGAATAAAACTTTTATGACGAGCCTTCGATAGGTTCAGACTTTCTTTATCTTGTTCTGAAACTATTTTACGAATATTTCTCTCGTTGAAAATCGGTAAAAGAGAAACTTTTCGATTTTCAAAAATTAAGTAATCGCCTTCTTCCAAGTTTTTGAAATAAAGATCTCTGTCTATTGATGGGATGACCACCTGAGCTATATCCGTTTCTCGGATAAGTTTGATTAAGCGGTCTTGCGAAGGTAATCGCCATTCATTCGAAGATATATTGAAATAATAAAGTTCCCAATAAATTTCTTCCTCCAGTTCTTTGTTGTCAACAGCCTGAAGCAATTGTACAACATTATCGCACGACTGATCGCGTGTTAGCATATAAGCTATAAACGAACGCAAATCACGTATGGTAATGTGCAACTCACGTTTATATACAATTGTCCGAATCAACCACTCTAAGCGGTTGATAACTTCATCTCCGGCTGCACTATCATTTAATGTATCAACATTGTACTTAATAAAACATCTTTCGGCTATCGGACAAGCGTTGCATTTTCCCCACAATGATTTATCTGTCAGCGTCTTTATTTGTGATCGCAATAAGGAATCATTGTTCTCATCTTTAGCAGTCACCGAGCGAAGGTTTAGGTTGATAATCATTAATCCTTCAGGGAGTTCGGTATATCCCTCTTTATAGAAATACTCGTCAATAATATCTGCTAAATTTGTATGATTATTTGTTGGCTCTTGTAAGAAGTCAACTAACCGACCCTCGTTAATTGCGATGATTCGTCCTTCTTTTACTTCTGAATAATTTTTCAATCCTTCAAATGGTTTGAAAAATTCGGTAAGTACCTCGTCATTTGCTCTTTCCTCTTCATCTTGTGAACCGTCATAATTGCTTTGGAATGGTACTCCGTTAATGGAGAATATTGCTCCATTCCGATTTGAGAGTTTTTCTGCATATTCAGCAATACCTTCTACCTGACGAATAAAAGCGGTTTTGCCATCTCCCGCATTTCCTGTAATAATAACAAGACGATATTGCCCCTCTTTTATAGCTGACAGAAGTTTTTTGTCAAGTTTTGTTTGTGTATAGGTTGCTTTGTCAAGGGTAAGCTCTTTCCATCCGGCACGTGTACCTGCGTTACCATGAGAACTCTGACTATACAAACTGTTGATATAATCAACTATCGACAGTTCCGCTCCTGTTTTATCAATTATTGTTACCTGTCTTGAGTTATATAATGCATCTTCATCAATTTTTAGTAAAGCCTCCTGCATTTCGGTAGCCGAGGCAAAACGGTTTTCACGTTTCGTACCTATCGCTTTCATTATCCACTTCGAAAACGCATCTGATAGTTGCAGATTCAAGCTACTAACTGGTGTTGGTGCTTTATCCAACGGTGGAACTGAAGAACCCGGCCAAGGATAGGCATGGGTTAATAGCTGGTACAGAGTAACACCCAAGGCAAACGTATCGGCACTTGTGTCCCAGTCCATCCTATGCCCGTTTTTAACCAAATCCGGTGCTTGATACGGATATGTGCCAACCCTGTCTTTATCAGCTCCTGCATTGGCCGCGATATTAAAGTCGATCAGCACAAAACGTTCTCGCTTATCCCAAACGATATTACCGGGTTTAATGTCGCGATGATAAACAGGCGGTTGCTTCGACTGTAGGTAAACTAATGCCGAAAGCATCTCTTTGGCAAGTTTATAGATTTCATTCAATGGCAATCGTAAATCACCTTTTGTGTAATTGCTTAGGTTTTCTCCATCAATCAATTCCATCAACGTATAAAACATATTCTGATTGGTGGTACCGTTGAATACAAACTTCACAATGTTGTGGTGCGACAACGTTGATAGAGCTTTGTATTCATCTTGTACACTTTGCTGATTCAAATCTTCGCTGAAAATCTTCATTGCAAAGAATTTATTCTGAAGTAAGTGTTTGGCTTTGAATACACGAGAAAAACCGCCTTCGCCTAACATTTCGAACAAAACCAAATCTGGTGTTACCTGGTCTGTCGGTTTTAATTCCTTCAAGCAAACAGGTTTTTCTTGCTTTTCAGAGATATTTATTTCTTCCCCAAAAGCATTCGTCAGAATAAAATCTATCACCTCGTCCATCTGACTCCATCGAGCAGTATCATCTTCGAGCATGGTGTGCAAGCAAAGTTCGTCCATCCATGTAGGAAGAGCCGAATTGATATGCGAAGGTAATAGTTCGTCTGATAGTTTTCCTCCCAACCGAGCCAGCTCCATAAAATTAGGGAATGGCACTTTTCCGACAATTAGCTGATAAAAAACAACACCCAACGAATAAATATCTGTCGCTGTTGAAGCATCGTCTTGAAACAATTCAGCAGGTTGATATGGATTTGCCATATCCTGAGAAAGAGCTCCCATAGTGTAGTTCAAATCGATATGTTTTGAAAACCATGAACGTCCAAAACCGGACAGGGCGGCATTATCGGTCAACAAAAAAATATTATCTGGACAAACCGACCGGTGATAGATACTCTGACTGTGAGCCACTTTCAGTGCATTAGCAATATCCAACACTATCTTAATAGCATCAAGTTGAGTAAATGTTTTGCGGTTGAGTTCGGAACTGAGTTTGTTTTCGTCCAGATACTCACTTTTCTCATAAAATCGCAAGCGGTCTTCGCTCCATTGAAACTCTGTTTTCACGATGAAGGAAGAGTATGGCATCTGCATCAGAGCCATGTACGCATTCTTGACTTTGTTGCTATGTACCTCTTGTTCTGTTGGTGATTTTCCGGCTACATCTAAAATGTGTTCGCGCACCTTATATCGTCTGTCGGGAAAATCTTCCGGTACGCAAAGGTATTCTGTAAAGTCATCTCCTTTCTCTAGGACTTCTTCTATTTTCAATCCGATAACCTCGGTGCGTTCTTTGCGAGTACGATTTAAGCTTTCACCACTCAGATAATCAACAATATCGCGAGCAATAGCTTGTATGGCATTGGCTTGTTTACCCACTTTCTCTGGATTAGAAATAAAATCGATTAATTCATCTCCGAGAGTGTAGGTAGCACGATAACAATCGCTTTCGCGGTCGAGCCCAAATTTGTTTTGTCGAGGATTACTTAAGGTAACAATCCCTTCGATCCAAGCAGCCTTCCATTGAAAGTTTTTAGTTTTCAGCTTGCTGGCAAGCACACTGGTTTTGTAACGTAAGGTTTTCAGCGGATTGGCACGTTCGGAATCGTTCAGATACCATACATGATCGTTGCCTTCCAAATGTCCACCCCAATCTTTGTTCTCTATGTTGAATATAGCATGCGGAGCTACCACCAAGCAGTCGTATTCCAAATACTGCACTCCGCCACGTGGGTTGGTATTAGCAAACTCGGCATTAGGAACAATGTAGTAACCATCGGGAAGATTGACCTCCAGAAACTTTAGAAGCCGTTCTTCGCCCCCATTGACCGGACCGGTATTAAACTTCGGGTTTATGATTGTTGCCATGATTCTATTTCTTTTTCAACGAGAGAGATTGCTTGGGATTCTTTATTAAATGCAACGTACATATACTTTTTGTATGTATTTATCTTATCTGTAATTTTTTTACTCACCTCTTCAGAAGGGATAAAAATGGGAATAGATTCCACATGAAAAGGTTCAATTCTTTCTATTACAGAACCATACTTCATTGATTGAATGTAATCGAAAATAAATGGCAATTGAAAGTAAATAAAAAGATATTCTGTAGTAAACAGTGAATCTTTTGCTTCAACTCTAATTATATCTTGAGAGCCAATGGCTCCTCTGTCTTCAAATTCTTTTGTTATCAACTTAATCTGTCCACAAGAACCTGCGCATGTTACTAAAATTTGATCTTCTTTTAATAGCATTTGTTCAACAAAAGGAGTTTTGGTTTTAGATAGATATTGACATCTTAAAAAGGGATTATTATCAAATAGTTCTGAACCTTTTATGTAGGGGTATCCCTTCTCCACGTAACTTCTTTTAAAAATTCCCGGTCTATATACATAAGTGTTGCATTCAGACAGAGTTTTGAATACAACTCCTTTGCTTTTGAGTTTATTTATTGTTTCAACGCCATCTGAAATTAAGGCAGGAGGATCTAATCTACACTGTAATGAATAAAAAATATCCTTAATATTATTACTGCTTACTTTGAATGACTCTTTTTGAAAATGAGTATTTATTTCTTGGTCCAATAATACCTTACTCTCTTCCAGCAACCGATTCGCCCCTACTCTCAAATTTGCCGACTCAACAATCAAATTGTGAATTTCCTGCTGTTTGGATTCAGGGAAAAGAGGGATTGGAATATTTGCAATATGCTCTGAATTAATATGTTTTACTACTCCTCCAAATCCAGATTGTGTTAATAAAGTATATCCATATTTACTAGCCAAATAGGTATACAAAAAGCCAGAAGGCAACTTCTTCTCATCAGGGATAAGGCGAATTAAGTCGTGAGTGGCAAACGTATTCTTAAATAAATCGTTTGTATAAACAACATTTCCTAAAGTTCCGGAGCATGAAATTAATATCCAATTAGTATCCAGCATTAATCGGTTTATTTTTTTCGCTTGTTTCTTTGATATGAATTTGCCAGAATCAATATTCGCCTTTGTCATGTCAGAAGCTGCTATGTATGGAATTCCATATTCAGCATCTTTGACAAATACTCGAGTGAAAATATTCCCTAAAAAAACATCTTCAGATTTTTTACCTACAGTACTTAATGTATAAGGAGAACCCAATAGTTGTTTCTTTAACTTTATGCTTTCGCTCAAATGATAGCTTGGGTCGATTCTACCGCTATTGAGCAGAGAGTTATTTTGAATTACTGCTGTTTTCATTTCTGCAATCCTTTTAAGAATTCCTTATACGCCTCACTCACTTTTGGCAAATCATCATCTAACTGTTTCACTCGCTCATTCCGACTTTTTACTATCGTATTGCCGTTCTCGTCCATACTAAGCCATTCTTTCTTGTAATTGAACAGTAATTCTGCTCCATCTTCATCACGTACATATACAGGAACTCCACGTCGATCTTTTCCTACCGCTTCTACAATTGCCATGAATACATCGTAATTTTCATCGGCAACCGCAATCAATTTTTCTTCGGCTGTTTTCTTTTGCAAAAAGAGCAAAGAGGCCTGTACTCCCACTTGCGGCAGAAATGTTTCGACCGGCAAATCAACTGAAGCCAATAACTTAAAGCGTTCGAGTATCCAAGTACGAACTGGCTCGGTATTCGGATTTCCTAATATGCCATCGGGCAACACAATCGCCATTTTTCCTCCCGGCTTCAAGAAATTATAGCATTGCTCTATAAACAAAACTTCGGGAGCTTCACTTGATTTTACAGCACCATTAAATAGATAGTTTCCATAAGCATCTTTTACCGGATTGTGTCCCAATTCGTACCGACAAGATATACTGCGATCTACTTCCACTTTTGCTCCAAATGGGGGATTAGTAAATATCATGTCGAATTTTCCAAATGCGTTTTCTCTGGGAAACTCAAAGTTAAAATCTTTATCTTGACTAATGTCAATGCTTTCTGCTACTTTGGGAGCAATTTTATCTTTATCAACCAATTGTCCTTTGGGATAATCAAGTGAATTAATATTGAAAATATTAGCGTGTCCATCTCCTGCCATAACCATATTCATCCGTGCCGCCTTCTTCAAATCGGGGTCGAAATCGAAACCAAAAAGCATACGTTCTGCATATCCTTTTACAAAATTCACAACTTCCGGAGAATTATATTTTTCTTCAAGACGGACTCCCGACAAATGCGAATATAAATTGGCTGTATATTTTTTTCGAACATGATCTAATACCATAACTAAAAAACCACCGGAGCCACATGCCGGATCAAGTACGCGAGTATTCTGATCAGGATCCATCATTTCTACCATGCACTGTATCACATTGCGAGGTGTAAAGAACTGTCCTGCCTCTTGCTTCAACGTATTTGACACAATGGTTTCGTATGCTGTCCCTTTTACATCAATAGTCGCATCTAAAAAAGAATATTTAGCCAACTCTGACGCAATATATGCAATTCCTCTTGGAGATATTGTTATTTGTTCATGTCCATCAAAAACCTCTTTAAATAGAGAGTTTTCTCCATTTTTCAATTCTTCAAATATGCCTTTTATTCTATTTGCAACTTTTTGTTGTCCTTCTGGGG
Organism: Dysgonomonas sp. GY75; assembly: GCF_015234155.1. Taxonomy (NCBI): domain Bacteria; kingdom Pseudomonadati; phylum Bacteroidota; class Bacteroidia; order Bacteroidales; family Dysgonomonadaceae; genus Dysgonomonas; species Dysgonomonas sp. GY75. The sequence continues at coordinate 14,039 of NZ_JADCLQ010000022.1, read as the reverse complement.
CATTTTGCTCTTTCACACCAACCCAGAAGTGACGATGGTAGCTAATTCCTTTCTCTGCATCCATATAGCGCCGTTTCTCATCATACAATTTACAGAAAATGAGGTACAATAACTCCCAAAAAGCATCTTTTTTTCGCCCTTCGTTTCCATAAATATAATCGTGGCAACGCTTGAATGTTTTTACCAACGAATCATTGGCTGGTTTACGCGGATGTGCCCGTTCTCCTGCCAATTCCAAATCCTCCATAGATTGTCCTTTGCCGGGGAAATCGGAAATATCACTGGTTTGAACTTGCCCAAAATCGTCTTTCTCGCATTGAAGATAATGAAGGTCGTTCCCGTTTGTCCAAACGCCAAACTCGCAATCGGTAGATTCCAGATACACTCCCAAGGTTTCAAAAACCCCTTTCTTCGGGTCTTTATCTTTTACTTTGGAGTCGAACACTACTGCAATACGAATCATATTTTCCACATCATGTGCTCTTCCAGAATCAAATATGGCAAGGTCTGCCTTGGCTCGTTTTGTTTTTCCTTCGTCATCTTCATAAGAGAAGGGGAAATCACGCTCCATATCATTCAAATCAAAATTATACTCCTCGTTGAGCATCATAATCATTGATTGCAATGTAAGCTCTTTCTCGTTTGCTGTTTTTATCTTTTTTGTCAGAGCACAAATCAACTGATTGTCTTCCAAGACAACATCTTCTGTTGTGTATTCTTTGTTTTGTTCCATATCTATATTTTTTATGATTTCCATTCTTTAAGAATTGATTCCAAACAAGCAAGGACTTGTTCATACTGCAAACTCGCGTTTGATTCCATTAATTGATTGATTAACTGACTCTCTTCGGCAAGTTCTATCTCCTTGATTACTATATCGCAGAGATATATTAATGTATTCTCGTTATCCCGTATTAATAATTTGACATCTCTTGCCATAAGTTGTGCCCCGGCAATAACTTGGACAAATTCGTCCGCTTCATAGAGATCGTAATGTTCTTTAACGGCTCTTTCTGTATTAATGTCCAGATAGTTTGCTAGGAGCAAAGCCATATCGTATGCGTCTTTCGAGCCCGACAAATGACGGTCTTTCCATGCAACCAACTTCAATATGAATAATCCGGGAAGAGAAGCTATTTGTATAGAGACCTCCCCATCAATTTCTACACTAATTGTTGAGTCTGCCATTTCTGGAAAGCCCAAAACCGACATTGCAATGGTTTCGTCAGGTGGCCAGTAGATATTACCATCATCTTCTGCCACATCGCCAAACGGAACAATATCAATCACATAAAATCCTTTGTAGATAAAGCGTTGCTTTTGCTCCTTGCTTTTTGTAAATCCTTCTTTTTTAGGCAAATTCTTTTCAATGGACTGAAATTGATTCCAATCTGATATGGCAATGGCGATATCAAGATCATTTGTTTTACGCTCCGGAACTAAATCATGTAGATTGCTCAGTATAATATCACGGGCGGTAGCTCCTATTACATAGAAGTCTACATTTATATTACCAAAGAAGTCGTTCAGTTCCTTTAGCAAATCCTTCAATAGTGGATTATTTAAGTTCTCACTTGAGATATTGTAGCTCATTGTTCAATATTATTTCTGCGATTTCTATATTTCGACTATCCCCACTGCCCATAAGATCAGCGTATGTCAAAAGAGGAGAAACAGTATCGCCTTTTTCTGCGTCATAAAACAAACGGAGTATTTCTATTTTTCCGTTCTCATCAGGAATCAACTTCAACGATTTACCCAAAGTTTGCCAAGTGGCATCAGTATAAATGATAAAATTTGCCGGAGTAAGATTTTTCGTTATGATACCGGCAGCACATTCGCCACCCCACAATGTTTTCTCAGAGACAGAAGATAAGTCCAGACTACTCCAGTTCGAGTATTCAGACTTATTAGTGAAATTCATCTTTTTTACGAACAATTTAGGACGAAGCACATCATTATAAGCAATAACCCAACGTTTCAGAAGATCTATTCTATTTTTAAGAACTTTCTTATTTTTTGTTTTTAAGAGAAATTTTGACTCAACAAGCTCTTGAACAATCGTGCTTACAGAACCCAATGAAATTTGGGATAACTCGGAAAGTTCTCGAAATGACTTATTGATATTGTCCGGATTAACAAGCAGGCAATATATCAGCTTTATTCCTGCTTCTTGAAAAGCGCGAGGTTGGTTTGTTTTAGGAAGTCGTTCTATTTTCTTTCCTTCAACAATCAGTAAAATACTATTTTGTTGTATGTTGCAGTTACCCGCTGCATCAATGTAGTTAATCCCTTCCTCTACAAAAGATTTAGCTATGGCAGAAGGAATATATTTTGTAATGAGAAGCACCGGCAGATTTTCCTCCCTTGAGGCATCCTTGAGCTGCTGAAGCACAACACCTTTATTTCCTTGTGTGATTTCAGGCTTCACATCAACGATAAAACGCTCTTCTTTTATCCGAGCAACACTATTGCTTTCTCTTTTACTATCAGAGTAAGTTATAGTAATTCCCGCTTTTTCAAGCAATTTATCCTTTACTTCCTCTAATAGGATATCTTTTGTTTTCATGGAGCTTGTTCATTTTAATTAGCCGTTCATTGTCAATGAACATGCAAATATAATGAACATTCTTGAATTAGCAAGAAAAAAGTTCAGTTTTTGAAGCAAATAAGATCCTGAGCGAACACACCTACATATTTTCCCCTTTTACATTTTGTAAACACCTCTTCTATGGAAAGAATAAATTAGACAACACTTTTACGCGAAATACTACCCGAAGCATAGCGGAGGAGTGGAGATTTCGCGTAAAATCGCTTGCGGCTTGGTGTTGACGTTTTATTCTTGGAATATACCTTTGTTTACCAAATGAAAAAGAAGTATATTAACCCATACTTCGACCCTTCTTCTTTTTCTTTTGTTTTCGTAGTGGCTGTTCATCTTCCGGATTAGGATTGCCGACATCCGCAGCAGTGGGAAGTATGGAGAATAACGAAGAGAGAATGTTTTGCCCACTATTACTATTGGTTGATTGATTAATCAATTGACTGGTTGGTCGATTGACTGGTCAAACGTTTGAACTGATCCCTTTGGTGTTCTTAAACGTCAATGGGGCTTTACCTATACTTTAATGAAAGGTAGAGTAAATGTATTAAGCGAAGTGAATATACTGATGATAGTATATAACCTAAGGAGATGCCTGTCTATTTTGGGGATAGAGGGCTTCAGAAATAGGTTGAAAGACCTTATGGAGCCTTTTTCAAAAATAAGTTGTGTGTTTTGCTCACCTATTCTTATGTTATGTCCGTTTGTTACGAAAAAACGGAAGAAAAAGTTCATTTTGGAATATGCCAATTATTATACGCTCTGATATAATCCATTTTTTTAGACAGTTTTTGCACAGTCTGCCGAATACTTACCGAAGGATTGCCCGATTCGATATAGTGGATATTGAAATAAGCGTTGTTGCATAAGGGATTGTACAGGTTATCCATAAACAGAGCCATGCAGTCGTGAAACAGCCTGAAACCTTCTTTTGTTCCGGAGAACAGCAATACGCCCTTATCTGTTTCAATGGCATTATAGCCGCCATACCCGTTTTTCGGATTCTCAACGGACATATATATTTAATTTAAAGTTTTTTGATTAACAGCCCTCAATACAAAAACTTACTTTCCTCCCAAATCTATTGGGTCGCAACGCAGGTGTAAGTATTTGTTATCATCCGGTACATTATCAACAGTAAGCGGCCGGGCAAAAATAAGCAAATGTATTTTTGCCCTGTGCCTGATTTCCTCACCGGATTGTAAATATACGGTAAGGAGAACCATATTACCATCCGGTATTATGATGCACGCTCAACCGGGCTATCTTTTCCAGCTTCTTCCAGTAGATTTCCCAATATTTATTGTCTTTATCCGGCTGGTTCATAGGATTCGTACTGTCGTTATAGAGCCAGAAACGATTAATATTTCCCTGTTCATCCCTGTTGACGGCGTGTTCGTCATATTCGGTTATTTCCTGTATAAAGCGGTTTGTCAAGCCGAAGAACAAAGAGAACAGGGGCAGTTCCCTGCTGTTCTCTTTCAGTGTACGGGCATCTACAAGTGTTTCTGTCGTATTGAAACCCAACGGCTTATATTCCCTGTTGAAAGCCATCCATTGCCCTTTCGCATTTCTTGCCAAACCATACGGCAGGTTTATTCTAAAAAAATCTGATAACATAAATCCTTTATTTTTTTGTTATAATACATTTTTACTCCATTTCCCCATTCCACAGCTCCACATCCGTTTTCGCGGTCGCCAATGAGTAAATTATAAATACCCAATTGAGGGTATACGATATGATTATCATTGTCATCATGGCTGTTCCTCCTCCGGATTATCATTATTAAAGCTGAAGCTGAGCATAAAGCTGTTGCCTTCCGAACTAAAAAAGTAAATATCTATCACTGCCTGTTCTTCCGACTGTGACGTGTAATACAAACGGAATGTATCTTCCTTCAATTCATACAGGTCATTCGGCAGGAAAGGCCCGTTATCCCCCATCCTTAGAAGGCCGCGGCCTTGTGTCTGGAAATATCTCATTACATACCCCGTATCCTTATAATATCCGGTCCGTTCCAACCGGCAGCGGATTTCAATGGTTTCTCCTTTCTTTATCTTTTTCGGTACAGGCAGGTGAGTAACCTTGAATGCATAATCCCGCTTAATATCAATATCGCCGCTACAGGCCAAGGCCAGCAGCATTACCGCCGCCAGCCAGGTTATTTGCGCAAACGCGCGTTTTATTTTCGTTAGCATATTTTTCATTATTCTTTTTTTATATTTTTGTTATTCCTTTATATTATCAGAAAATCAGTTGCTTATCCTTATCTCCAATCTGCGGTTCCTGCTGCGGCTTTCATCACTGTTACCCGGACTCACAGGTTCAGTATCACCCTTGCTAAATGTGCTGATGCGCCCAGATGCTATGCCTTTGCTTACCAGGTAGCCTTTTGCCTTATCCGCCCGCATTTGTCCCATACGGATATTGCCCTTTTCCGTACCGATATTACAGGTATGCCCGGTAATCTCGATATGCGCCTGCGGGTTTGCCTGCAATAATCCGGTATATCCGTCCAATATGATTTTCTGTTCAGGCGATAGCGCGGTTTGTCCCAGCTTGTAATTGCCCATGGTTATTACGGATGGAAGAGCCGGGCCGCAATTACAGTTTCCTGTCCCGGATTCCTGTCTTCCCGTTCCCTTTATTTCTACGATTGTATCGGTGATGACGGTTTCTATTGGAGCTATTGCCGTACCGCTTATTGCTTCACTTGCATTTTTCCCCGCCAGTTCAGTTTCTTCCGTATCTTTTGCGGCTGTATTTACGGCAGCGGCTGGAGACATTGTATATCTTCCGGCAGATTCATCAAACGCCGTTACGGGATCTTTTCCCGGAGCCGGTGCTTGTAACTGTTGTTCCTCCTGCTTCCGTTCCTGCATCCGTATGCGGATCGGTTCCCTGTGCCTGTCTTTGGTATCTGTGCCTGTAGTCCCTGTGCTTTCTGTATATCCATAGATATCGTCCCATCCGCCTGAATTTTGCATCTCCCTGTACCTCCTCCTTTCCGCCAGCAAGTCGCCGCTACTGATGGCAAAGGCAAGCTTTAGTTTTATACCAATGGCTAAAGGCGATACCTTCTCCATAAAGGCCAACCTGTTATCCGAAGTTCCGTATACGGAGGACAGCAAATCGTTTATCCGGGGATCGGACGGGTTATCGTAGTTATATCCGACAAAATGTTTTTTTTGTGTTTTTACGCCTCCGGCAACATTATTCAGGCCATAGTCCAGATAGAAGCCCGTATATAAATCCGTACCGATACCCACATTCCATTTCATGCCGGCTTCCAGTGTTCCGGTATAGGCCGTTCTTAACGTCAAAGGCCTTTCCATTGTCTTTACGGAAAAGGTACCGTAGCCCAGATCGTTCTGCCAGATTTCTTCCTGATGGTAGTCAGTATAGTAACCTGAGGTAGCGACCGTGCTTCCGCTTGCCGTGTACCTGCCGTAAACAGGAATGCCCAATTTAAAGCCCATCGAGGCATAGTACCTGTTATTCCTTCCTGCACGGTATATCAATGAAATAGGGATATTCAGCAAGCCTGAACGCTGGTATTCCCTATAGTAATCCATATGCGAGCGGTATTCAATCGGATTATTGTCAGCGTCATGGGTTGCATAGGAACTGCTTATGTTACCAATGCTTATATGCCTGCGGTAAAGGGCATACTCCATACCGGTGGAAACACCCCAGTTCCTACTTATATAGCGTGTATACCCGATACCGAAGGCATATCCTATGCCCGTACCGGCTTTTCCTGTATTCGGGCGGTAGTTCAGGGAAGAAAATCCCCCTGCCATCCACAGGTTCAATTCATGCGGGACATAACTCCATTCCAGGTAATAGGCCAGCAGCTGCCTTTCCCGTATTTCCCTTTCCGCAGGATCATCCCCGTCTGTAGTTATATGCCGTGCCGGATCTTTAGTATCCCCCGTCTGGGCACAGGCTGTCTGGAATACCATCAGGCCCAGCAATACGGCATATATCCTGTGTAAACAGGTTCTATATATCCCGCGCCTGTATAACAGCCGGGGCTGCCTTATACGTTTTTTTATATTTTTTATAGTTCTTATATTCTTCATATTTTATTTCTATTTTATTTTTAGTCCGGGTTAAATTAAGCTGTTAGCCATTAGCCATTAGCTTTTAGCTTATAGCTTTTTTTCGCTTTGCGCCGCTAACAGCCAACGGCTATAAGCTAACAGCTCAAATCATTAGACATTGGCACATTATCATTGTACCACTGCTTTGAGTCCTGTTTCCATTTCCTTGGATTTGAACTTCAGTATATAAATGCCGCTGGCCTTTGGCAGGTCTACAGGGATCGTATGCTGCCCCTTAGCCTGTACTTTCCCGTAATAGCTGCCCGTATAACTGTAAACCTCCACTTCCGCCTGTTCAAGCAGCTTTTCATCGGTTGTCTCCACCTGTACATAAACACGGCTGTTATCCCGGCTGACAGGGTTCGGATAGACTTTTACGCTGGCAGGAAGTGCTATTGGGACATAGCTGTACGGGCAGGAGAAGTAACGCTTTCCGTCAGCATCTGTTACTTCTACCATATAGACCGCATTTTCATCCAGGTTTGCTCCCCCGGTATAATAGCTGCCTCCATGCTCCTTGTGGGAGCCCTCCTTTAACTGCTGTCCATCCTTGTACCACTTGTAATAGCTGAAGTTGTGTCCGTCATTTGTATCGGGATTGTTGTTTATCAGCAAAGTATGGTTACGCAGCTGTTTAATCAGGGGTAAAGTAATGGTTCCGGTAAGAGACCAGACGGAGTTATTTCCATTTCCCTTATGTAATAACTGCACATATAAGTCCCCGCAATCCGGTATTTTGGGTTCAATATAGAAAACGCTGCTTCCTGTACTTGTTCCTGTCCCAATAGCGGTTATACCCAATCCTGCCTTAACCAATTCAACGGGGGAGCCGTCCCAGCCTTCGTCCAACTCGGGTATAATTTCAGTGGAACCTGTCGCTATGGATGCATCCAGAAAGAAGGATGCGTCTATATCGGCATCGATAGCTGTTCCTTTAATATAGCGGTAAGCCCTGGAGCCGGGTTCGCCGTAGTAGCTGCCTTCAAGCTCCATCCGTCCGTTATTTGTAAACAGCTCGCCGTCGGATTGCAGGGCCAAATCCCCGTGCATCAGTACAGGGATATCACCGATACTGATCTTGCCATGCCATGCTGATTGTACTGCTTGCGCTTTTATGGGTATTGCAGGTATTGTTATTATACACAGGAATAGCAGGCAGGTTAGTTTTATAATAAATTGTCGTTTCATTCTTTTCATTTATAGTTATATTTCCCTATATTATTTGTCGGTCCGAGATATTACAAACGCGCTAAAAACAAGTTGAATAAGCGTGTCGGGCAGGCTCCCGTACAATTGGCTTTCAAACTCAGCGTACTGGTATGCATATGCAGGAACACAAGCTCGGCGATCCTGTCCTCCGAATCGGAAGTGACCTCGAACAGTGCGCTGGTGCTGAAGGGAACATCCGAATGCAGCTTGAACTTTGCCGTACCGCCGTTGGCTATCTTGACGCGGATGGTATATAATCCGGCAGGAAGATTGTCCCAGACATATACGTCACTGAATCCACCGGCAGTCACCGTGCCTGTCCCCGTACTTGTAATAGGCGGGGTAATCTCCCTCGGGGTGGTATAATTCGTTGAGGGACCCCATGCGCTGCCGTTATAAGCAAGTACCTGTCCGCCTGAAGCGCCCATATTGTTTAAGTCTTCGGCTTGAACTGTACCATTGGCTATCCTGGCGGATGTAATTGCATTATCAGCTATGCCCAGCGTATAAGGAGCCGCTGCCGTACCGGAGCCTGCACGGACAAGTCCGCCATCGATTGTGGCATTGGTTACCTCATTACCGATAATACCATCCGATTCGGTAGTAATGCCTGTCTCGGAGGATGAAGCCCATGCAGTACCATTCCATTTTAAAACATTTCCATTGGTTGTTCCGGCAGGAAGGCTGATAGTAGGTGTTGTCGTTCCATTGGTAACAGTAATACCATTTGCCCCGCTGACCGAAGTTACACCCTGTCCATCACCGGCAGGTGCAGACCAGGTACCGTCACCACGTAAAAAGGTAGTTGAAGAGGCTGTACCAGTAGCATTGACTTTGCCAACGGTAACGCTTTTGTCGTTTATCTTAGCTGTAGTTACGGCATTATCAGCAATCCTGGCTGTAGTTACAGCTCCATCTGAAATTCCCAGTGTATAGGGAGCGGCAGCGGTTCCTGAACCTGTCCTTGTTAAGCCTCCGTTTGTTGTAGCATTCGTTACCTCATTTCCGATGATACCATCTGCCTCTGTTGTTAACCCTGCATCGGTAGAAGAAGTCCATGTTGTGCCGTTCCATTTCAGGACATTACCGCTTGTTGTTCCGGCAGGAAGGCTGATGGTAGGTGTTGTTGTACCGTTGGTAACAGTGAGGCCATTGGCTCCACTGACGGAAGTTACTCCCTGACCATCACCGGTGGGTGCAGACCAGGTGCCATCACCGCGTAAAAAGGTTGTAGAAGAGGCTGTACCTGTGGCATTGACTTTGCCAACAGTAACGCTTTTGTCGTTTATTTTAGCCGTAGTTACGGCATTATCTGTTATCTTGGCAGATGTCACTGCATTATCCGCAATCCGTGCTGTAGTGATAGCTCCATCCGATATTCCCAATGTATAAGGAGCGGCAGCGGTTCCAGAGCCTGAACGGGTTAAACCTCCGCTTGTTGTAGCATTCGTTACCTCATTGCCTATAATACCATCTGCCTCTGTTGTTATCCCCGCATCTGTAGAGGAAGCCCATGCTGTACCGTTCCATTTCAGAACATTCCCGTTTGTAGTTCCGGCAGGCAGACTGATGGTCGGCGTTGTTGTTCCATTTGTTACAGTAATGCCATTGACTCCACTGACGGAAGTCACGCCCTGCCCGTCTCCCGCAGGAGCAGACCATGTGCCGTCACCACGAAGATAGGTTGTAGAAGAAGCTGTACCTGTAGCATTCACTTTGCCAACGGTAACACTTTTATCAGCAAGCTTTGTTCCTGAAATAGCTGCCGTTGTACTAATATCGGAATCGGTAATTGTACCGTCGGAGATTTTAGCAGTGGTAATAGCGTTATCAGCTATCTTTATTGATGTAATGGCATTATCTGTTATCTTAGCTGTAGTTACAGCGTTATCAGCAAGTCTGGTTGTTGTTACAGCTCCATCTGAAATTCCCAGTGTATAAGGCGAAGTGGCAGTTCCCGAACCTACCCTTGTTAAGCCTCCATTGGCTGTAGCGTTTGTTACCTCGTTGCCGATAATTCCATCCGATTCGCTTGTAATACCTGCATCGGCAGAGGAACCCCATGCTGTACCGTTCCATTTCAAGACATTACCATTGGTTGTTCCGGCAGGTAAGCTGATGGTAGGCGTTGTTGTTCCGTTAGTAACAGTAAGACCATTGGCACCACTGACGGAAGTTACTCCCTGCCCGTCTCCCGCAGGTGCAGACCAGGTGCCATCGCCACGTAAAAAGGTTGTTGAAGAAGCCGTACCAGTGGCATTGACTTTTCCTACGGTAACGCTTTTATCAGCTAGTTTCGTACCTGTGATAGCTGCCGTAGCACTAATATCTGTATCGGTAATTGTACCGTCTGCTATCTTGGCTGATGTCACTGCATTATCTGTAATCCGCGCTGTAGTTACTGCTCCGTCGGATATTCCCAACGTATAAGGAGCAGTGGCGGTTCCCGAACCTGAGCGGATTAAGCCTCCATTGGCTGTAGCGTTTGTTACCTCGTTGCCGATAATTCCATCCGATTCGCTTGTTATCCCAGCATCGGCAGATGAAGCCCAAGCCGTACCATTCCATTTTAAAACATTCCCACTTGTTGTTCCGGCAGGAAGGCTGATAGTCGGTGTTGTTGTTCCGTTAGTAACAGTAAGACCATTGGCACCGCTAACGGAAGTCACGCCCTGCCCGTCTCCCGCAGGTGCAGACCAGGAACCGTCGCCACGAAGAAAGGTAGTTGAAGAAGCTGTGCCTGTTGCGTTGACTTTGCCAATGGTAACGCTTTTATCGTTTATCTTAGCTGTAGTTACAGCGTTATCAGCTATTTTAGATGAAGTAATACCACTATCGGCAAGCTTGGTTCCTGAAATAGCTGCCGTTGTACTAATATCGGAATTAGTGATTGTTCCATCTGCTATTTTAGCAGAAGTTACGGCGTTATCATTTATTTTTGCAATAGTAACGGCGTTATCTGCTATCTTTACTGATGTAATTGCATTGTCTACAATCCGGGCTGTAGTTATCGCTCCGTCTGATATTCCCAACGTATAAGGAGAAGCAGCTGTTCCCGAACCTGCCCTTGTTAAACCGCCATTCATTGTTGCATTAGTAACTTCATTTCCGATAATTCCGTCCCTTTCGTTTTTATGTACCATACTAATGATGCTGTCGCCCAATGCCGTATTGCTTATATCATCCGTTATATATTGCAGGATATTGCCGCCCAACACGGTGTTGCCGATATTTTGGGTAATATAGCTGACAATGGTATCGCCCAGTACCGTATGATGCATATGCGAGGCGATATTATTACCGATATGGACAACCGTAGAGTCGGAGAATTTATTGAAGGTAATGGCGCCATCGGCAAGCTTATCAGTTGTAATACCACCCGCAGCCACTCCAAGTGTATAGGGCGAAACGACAGTTCCTGCCCCTGAACGCGTTAAGCCACCCCCTGTTGTCGCATTGGTTATTTCATTGCCGATAATTCCGTCCCTTTCATTCTCATGCACCAGACTGATAATACTATCGCCAAGTACCGTATTCCGTATATCGTTCGTGATATAGTGCAGGATACTGTCCCCTAAGACTGTCTGTGTGATATTTTGTGCAATATGGTTTACAAGCGTATCTCCCAGTGTAGTGTTATATACATTTTTTGCGATATTATCTATCAGCTCTTTCAGGTAGGCGTTATTGTTGCTTATATGGTAACTGATACTGTCCATCAGGGCAGAGCCGTCCAGTCCGTTCGTGATATGACTCATTACCGTATCGCCCAGCTGCGTACTGAAATGATTGCTTATATAATAGCTGATGCTGTCGCCCAGGTTTGTCAGGCCGATATTCTTCGTAATATAATTGATAATGCTGTCGCCTAATACCGTATTATACTCGTTTTGGGATATGCCGTCTATCAGCTGTTTCAGGTAGGCTTTGTTATTGCCGATAGCGTTCATTACACTGTCCATCAACACCGAATTGTCCACATTCTGACTGATGTAGCTAATGATAGTATCACCCAGCACAGTGCTGTACTCATTCTGGGCTATATTATCTATCAGCTGCCTGATATAAGTATTGTTATGGCTGATGGCATTTACTACACTGTCCATCAATGCGGAATTATCCATATTCCGGCTGATGTAGCTAATGATGGTATCGCCCAATACTGTATGATAGATACTGGAAGCGATATTATTTCCCAGATGAATAACCGTACTGTCAGCGAACTTATTGATGTTGATGCTCCCATCGGCTATCTTATCCGTCGTAACGCCTCCTTTCGCTATACCCAGCGTATAAGGCGAGGCATTTGTTCCTGCCCCTGCCCGGATAAGCCCTCCTCCGCCTGTCGCATTTACCACCTCGTTGCCGACAATGCTGTCCTTTTCCGCCAGCAGCCTTGCCAGCGATTTCAGGGACTCGTCCATATATACGGCGTCGGGCTGGCGCAGCCATTTTGTCCCGTCGTTCTGGTATAAGCCGGGAACAACATCGCCCGCTGTATTTACATTATAGACGATAATACCCTTTACATGTTCTTTTAACGGGGAAGCGTTCGAGCTTCCCTTGAGCTTTACCCTCGGTAATGCCAATCCTAAGACTGCATTGCCTTCATTTGTCTTGTTATCGGGATTTAAGTCCAGCACAGCCGAGCTGTCCGGCGCTTCCCTGCCGCTGATGCGCACCTGCGCATTCATGTTTGAGATTGCTATCCCCGCTATTGCAAGGAGCAGCAGTAGATAAATTTTCTTTGCCATATTGTTAATTGTTTAAAAGATGAATACTGTATATTAATAAAATGTGCCGGTGAAGCTTTCAGCCGGTAGCTTATAGCAAGCGTACCGGTTCATTTTAACTTTGAATTTTGAAATACCGGGATTTTGAAATTTTGAGATAAAAATTCGGCAAAGCCAAATTTTATTCAGTTTACCATAATCCTGATTCCCGCACCGAACTGTGCATGGAAACGGCCTGTGGTATTTCCCCACAATGCCCTTTCGCGTCCTGTCATGAGAAAGACAATCCGGTCACACAGGTACGCTTCCAGTTCCAATGTAACGGCCCCGCCATAGATAAAAGCGTCCTTATTCAGGAGCGTAGCCCCGTCTGATAATAGCTTTTTACTCTGGTTTACAATTTCATACCCAGCCAAAGCTGAACCACCTACAGAAAGGAAAAAGGTCTTGCTTCCGTCGGAGAGGATATTCAGGTAATAGCCTCCTTCAACCGTAAGCTGCATTACCGGGATACGGGTATCCTTATAGGGGTAGTACCTGTTCAGGTATTCCCCGCCGAATACCCATTTATTGCTATGGCCTGTATAAGCAGCCATTGCCGCCCCGAAGTAACAGCCCGCTTCATTTTGGATTGAAGGCGAATAAACCCCGTCAACCATACCACCTGTTAGCTGTATGCCCTTCATACCCGGCAGGGCGCGTTGAGCAGGGGCTTTGATACACAATAGCCCCAGTGAAAAGGCCAGCGTGATGATTAATGCTATCCTGCTCATGGCTTATTCCGCTTTAAGTTCGTTAATGACCTTTGCACGCGCCAGATCGGCATTATCCACTGTAAAGCGCTGATGCCTTCCCCCGTCCTTCTCATGCAGACTTACCAGCAGCAGCTTGCCGTCCGGCAGGGTAAACAGCGGCAGGGCGAAGACCATACGCCCGGTGCGCTTACTTCCTATTACCGTCATGTTGTTATAGTCCCTGAGCGGCCGTATAACCTGTTCCTGTATAGCCGTCCTTTTTGCTACCTTCTTATCGACGACCCGGAATGTGATAAAATCCACATTGAAAGGCATGTTTGTCGTATTCTTCAGCTGCATATGGAAATACAGTATCCCGCCGTTCGAGTAGATGCCTTTCAGCGTGTACTCTTAAGAAACGCTATCGATAGGCACTAATCTAAAACCATACTTAGCGGCCTGTTTATCAACGTATTTAATTCTTCGTTCCTTGAAATAGTGATTATACTCGTCAAGAGGTAAAGGCGAAAACTCTTTTTTATCCCTGAGCATCCGGTAAAAAATAATTGCCAGCTTGCGAGCAGTCGCTTTTATGGCTGTTGGTGCACCGCTTTTGGCCTTGATGCGCCTGTAAAATTCACCTAACCAGTTATT
>NZ_JADCLQ010000021.1:0-2213 GCF_015234155.1 Dysgonomonas sp. GY75 | reverse complement strand
GTCATATTGATACCGTTGCCCGTACCGCAAATGGCAATGCCTTTGTCGCATTCTCCGCTGTCGATGGCCTCCCCCAGCCGATGGCCGAAGTCGGGATAATCGACACTCTGTGTACCATAAGTACCGAAGTCGGTATAAGGGATGCCCTGTTCCTTAAACAGGCTGATGATATATTCTTTCATCGGGTAGCCGGCATGGTCGCTGGCAAGGCCGATGGGTTTTGAGGGGATGGGAAATAAGCTCATGGGATAGTGATGAGTTATGAATGATAAGTTGCAGGCTGCTTTCATTCCACAACCTGCAACTGTTTATTCTTTGTTTATTGTTAACTGTTAACTGCTAACTGTCTACTGTTATTTCAGGTATTCCTTCACCTGGTTATATACATTCTCAGGAGTAAAGCCCAGCTTCTCGTCCAGCACCTTGTAAGGGGCGGAGAATCCGAAGGAGTTCATACCCCAGATCTTACCTATATCTCCTACAAGACCCTGAAGGGTAACAGGAAGGCCTGCGGTTAGTCCGAACTTCCTTTTATCTCTTGGCAGTACGCTTTGCTGGTAGGCTTCACTTTGCGCACGGAACAATCCTTCGGATGGTACACTAACGATTCTTGTCTTAATGCCGTCTGCTTTCAGCAGCTTAGCTCCGTCTACAAGAGTAGATACTTCCGAACCTGAAGCTAACAGGATAACATCGTAGTTCTCGTCTTCTTCTACAATGTAAGCTCCCTTTTCGGCCTGTAAGGCTTCCGTATAGCGACTTGTCTTGGCAGGCAGGTCGTTGATATTCTGCCGTGAGAAGATAAGGCCTGTCGGTGTCGATTTGTTCTCCATGGCCATCTTCCATGCCACGGTAGCTTCCTGCACGTCGGCAGGACGCAGAACAAGCATCGAGTTGTGGCCATGGTGGTTCTGTAACTTCTCCATCAGGCGTATCTGGGCTTCCTGTTCCACAGGCTCGTGGGTAGGGCCGTCTTCACCTACACGGAAGGCGTCGTGTGTCCAGATAAACTTAACGGGCAGTTCCATCAATGCTGCAAGGCGGATGGCAGGCTTCATATAGTCGGAGAATACGAAGAAGGTGGCACAGGCTGCTGTGACTCCTCCATGCAGGGTCATACCGATACACAGGCAGGCCATGGTCAGTTCCGATACTCCTGCCTGCAGGAAGGCTCCTGAGAAGTCGCCTTTCTTCATGCTGTGGGTATGCTTAAGGAAACCGTCGGTCTTGTCCGAGTTGGACAGGTCGGCCGAGGAAACAATCATATTCTCTACTTGTTTGGCCAATACTCCCAGTACGGTAGCCGAGGCGGCACGGGTGGCCTGATTCGGCTTCTGTTCGATGGCTGCCCAGTCGATAGTCGGGATATAACCGTCGAACCACTGCTGCATCTTTTGTGCCAGCTCCGGGTTTTGTTTTGCCCAGGCTTCTTTGGCTGCGTATTTCTTAGCTACAATCTCTGCCAGTTCGGCTGCTCGTTTTTCGTAGAGTTCTTTAACCTCGGGGAAGATAACGAACGGATTCGTAGGGTCACCGCCTAAGTTCTCTATGGTCTTCTCATAAGAGGCTCCGGCTGCACTCAGGGGTTGTCCGTGTGTTTCTGTTTCGTCTTCGAAGCTGCTGCCGTCTGCTTTTACGGCTCCTTTTCCCATGATGGTCTTACCGATGATCAGGGTAGGGCGTTCTTTTTCGAATTTGGCTTCTGTCAGGGCGGCACGGATCTCGGTGGCGTCGTTGCCTGTGATGGTGATCACACGCCAGCCCCATGCCGTATATTTGGCGGCTACATCTTCTTCGGTCACTTCGCGGGTCTTGGTAGAGAGCTGGATGCCGTTGGAGTCGTAGAACATGATCAGGTTGTCGAGTCCGAGGTGGCCCGCTGTACGGCCTGCTCCCTGTGAGATCTCTTCCTGTACGCCTCCGTCGGAGATAAAGGCGTAGATGGTCTGGTCCATACACTCACCGAAGCGTTGTTTGAGGAACTTGGCGGCGATGGCTGCTCCCACGGCAAAGGTATGTCCTTGTCCGAGCGGGCCGGAGGTATTCTCGATGCCACGCAGGATATCTCTTTCGGGATGGCCCGGTGTTACACTGCCCCACTGGCGGAAGCCCTGGAGGTCTTCCATGCTGAACTTACCGGCCAGGGCAAGGGTGGAATACAGCATCGGGGACATATGCCCGGGGTCTAAAAAGAAGCGGTCACGGCCTTCCCA
>NZ_JADCLQ010000020.1:0-2515 GCF_015234155.1 Dysgonomonas sp. GY75 | reverse complement strand
ATTTCTACACTGGAAGCTTTAGATTATGTGCCTACGTTAACACAAATAGCCAATTTAGAAGCTACCGGTATTTGTTCACAAATTCAATCTGTATTAGACCAATTGTCTGGCAAAGAGAATCTATCTGCTGATAGAGAAATAAAATGCTTTACACAATGGCAGGCTTGCCTGAAAAACGCAATAAAGAATGCAAAACAAAGAATACAAATTCTCAATGTTCTAGCACAGCAAAGTGATAGTTTTGCCAAAATGGATTTTGCCTTTTTATATGATCCGATAAAGAAGTTATTCTCGATCGGATATAATGTCATCGAACAACGGATGGATCAAGGTTCGTACGATATGTTAGCTTCCGAAGCACGCTTGTGTAGTTATGTAGCCATAGCTCAAGGACAAATTCCGTTAGAGCATTGGTTTTCGCTGAGCAGATTACTGATTTTTTCGCAGGGCAAACCTATATTAGTTTCATGGAGTGGCTCTATGTTCGAATATCTGATGCCACTGCTGGTTATGCCAAATTATGAGCAAACATTGCTCGATCAAACCTACAAAGGAGTCATCTATGAGCAAATAGAATACGGCAAGAAATTCGGTATCCCTTGGGGAATTTCAGAATCAGGATTAAATCGTACCGATACTCAATTCAATTATCAATATAAAGCTTTCGGAATACCAAGTTTGGGATTGAAGCGAGGTTTGTCAAAAGACTTGGTGATTGCACCTTATGCCACTCTTCTGGCTCTGATGGTTAATTCGCGAAAAGCGTGCGAAAATTTGGAACGGCTTACCGATGATGGCTTTGAAGGCTTGTATGGTTATTATGAGGCTGTTGATTATACACCGTCTCATCTGCCGTTAAATGCAACAAGCATAGCTGTTCATTCCTATATGGCACATCATCAAGGTATGGGACTTGTATCGATATCCAACATAATGAAAGGAAATAAGATGCAGGAGCGTTTTATGTCTTGCCCGATGATTAAGGCTTTTGAACCTCTGTTACAGGAGAAAAATCCTCATAATATAAAGATCGATGTTATATCGGATGATTCTAAATTTGAGATCAAAGGGACTAATCCGTTATTATCTAACAGTGTAAGTTATACTCGAGTTTTCGATAATAAAAACATACCGCCCGAAGTTAACTTATTGTCTAACGGGCGTTATCAGGTAATGATAAATAACAGTGGTGGAGGTTATAGCCGATGGAATAATTTAGCAGTCACCCGTTGGCGTGAAGATGCAACGGCAGGTTGTCATGGCTTGTTTGTTTATTTGTGCGATGTTGATACAGGAGAATACTGGTCGATCGGGAACCAACCGATACTAAGTTCTTCTGATGATTATAGCGTAAAATTCACTCAGGCTTATGCCGAATTTAAACAACAACATTCTAAATTGGAAGTAAGAACAACCATATGTGTTTCACCCGAGGATGATATGGAACTGAGGCGAATAACCTTAACCAACCATACCAATAAGCCCCGGAGAGTAGAGCTGACTACATACAGCGAAGTGGTTATATCATCGCAAGATGCTGATGAAGCGCACCTTGCTTTCAATAACTTATTTGTACAAACCAAATTCAATGCAGCAGCCTCGGCCATATTGTGTACCCGGCGTCCCCGTTCGCAGGAAGAAACACCACCATACTTACTGCATTTGCTGTTATCCGGGCAGGATCAGGAAAATGACGTTACGTGCGAAACAGACAGGGCTTCTTTTATTGGTCGTGGACATTCATTGGCAAAGCCTTTGGCAATGAGGCAATCCGGAACCTTATCAAACAGCGAGGGTTCTGTTCTTGACCCCTGTATTGCATTGCGACGGTCGATCATTATTCCAGCCCGAAAGAGTGTAAAAGTATATGTGCTACTTGGCATGTCCGACACGCATCTGGGGGCATTGTCCCTATCGGATAAATACCAGAACATCCGTATGACCGATCGTGCTTTCGAATTGGCATGGACTCACAGTCAGGTGGTTCTTTATCAACTTAATATTACCGAGACCGAAGCTCAGGTTTTTGCTAAAATGGCAGGAGCTTTGGTTTATGCTAACCCTTTGTTCAGGACAGATCCGAATATCCTAAAAAACAACAGACGCGGACAAAACGGATTGTGGAGTTATGGTATTTCTGGTGATATTCCGTTAGTGTTATTGCGAATAAAGGATATAACAAATATAGAGCTGGTACGTCAATTGGTTTTGGCACATGCTTACTGGCGAATGAAGGGGTTAATAGTTGATCTTGTTATATTGAATGAAGACACATCGGTGTATCGCCAATCATTGTATGATGAGATAATAAACCTGATACATAGTGGCGTAGATGCTACGTTTTTAGAAAAGCAAGGTGGCATTTATGTTCGACGGATAGAGCATATGCCACATGAAGATATATTGCTTCTTCAGTCTGTTGCCCGAATTGTAATAGATGATGAGCAAGGGACATTATTCGACCAAATGGAAGGTAAGTTAACTACAGATGTTCAGACTTCGATATTAAAACCAA
>NZ_JADCLQ010000002.1:37214-99276 GCF_015234155.1 Dysgonomonas sp. GY75 | reverse complement strand
CCTTTTTAAGAAAGGTACTACACTCTTAAATGATGTTGTTGTTTTAAGATATACTCAGTTTACGGGAGTACGTACAGGGTTAGAGTTGAAATATACTGTTAACTGTTACCTGCTCACTGTTCACTGACCAAGAGAAACCAAGAAGCTGTATAATCAGTTTCAGGCAATTTGCCAGTCCTATAGCTCAGTTGGTTAGAGCGCTACACTGATAATGTAGAGGTCGGCAGTTCAACTCTGCCTGGGACTACCAAAAAAGTACGACAAAGTACGACAGGATACGACAAAAGCGTGTAAATTAGAGATTTACGCGCTTTTTTTGTGTTTAAAAAGTAGCTGCCGGATACCCTGAAAACATCAACTTACTCCTTAGTAGCGTTACCAAAGTGTTACAGGCTTTTGCAGGACTTATTCCTGTAACGGTTTTCTTTAAGTAGCTGAATTGTAGCTGTCTATCTCTGTTTTTGGCTCCATCCCCGGATGTACAAAATAATATCTTTACCTGTTAAATTAAAAATTGGAAGATTATGAAAAAGAGTACATTCAGGGTTTCCTTTTATCTGAGGGGCAACCATGTGAACAAGAGCGGCCAGTCAGGCATCATGATCCGTATCAGCCTTGACGGAGAGATGAAACAGTTTTATTCGAAGGTGGATATCAACGGTGATTTGTGGGATGTAAAGGGAAACTGTGCGAAAGGTAACAGCCATGCGGCCCGTGAGGTAAATAAGCAGCTGGAGGATATCCGTTATGTGTTGCAGCGGCATTACCGTGACCTGTTCGGCAAGTTCGGGCGTGTGGGTGTCGAGCAGTTGAAATGCGCTTACCTTGGCGCTACGGACGATGGGGATATGCTGCTTCGCCTGTACGATAAGAAAATAGGCCAGAAGGCCATCCTTGTCGGCCATACGATCGGTGAGCGCACGTTAGGCAAGTACAGGAACGCGAAGGAGGTGCTGTCGGGCTTTATAAAGAAGCAGTACGGCCTGGACGATTACCCGGTCTCTTCGGTTGATTACGGCTTTATCAGCAGCCTTGACCTGTATTACCGGGGCACCTGCAAGTACTGCCATAACTATGTGATCAAACACCTGCGCTACCTGAAGCAGGTTGTATCGGACGCGTATAAGAACCGTCTGATCTGCTCGGACCCTTTTATGGATTATAGGCTCAGCCAGGAGCCTGTGGGCAAGGACTACCTGATCGAGCCTGAGATCATCAAATTGCTTGACTGGAATTTCGAGACCAAGCACCTGGAGCGTGTGCGTGACATGTTTATGTTCTGCGCGTTTACGGGCCTGGCCTACATCGACGCCTACAGCCTGACCAGGCGACATATCGTCGAGGACGCTTCGGGCAGCCGTTGGATACAGGTAAACAGGACGAAATCGTCCGTCCAGGCTAATATCCCGTTACTGGAAATCCCTTCTGCTATTCTTGATAAGTACAAGGGCCTTGACCCTGAGAAACTGCTACCCCTTGACACGAACCAGCGTATGAATATGTACCTGAAGGAGATATCGAAAATCTGCAACATCAACAAGAAGCTCTCAACGCACGTGGCCAGGCACACGTTTGCAACGCTTATGCTGACCAAAGGCATTTCCATCGAGAGCGTATCGAAGATGCTGGGCCATACGAATATCACCACCACGCAGATCTATGCGAAGATCCTGAACCAGAAGGTGGGTGATGAAGTCAGCCGTGTCAAGGCCAGCCTTGACGGGCTGGGCGATTATTACCGGCAAAGAAGGAATTAAACATGGAACTGCCTGGAAGCGTAAAAGCTGCCCCAAGATTGGGGCAGCTTTCCTATTTAGCAGAGTCTTTATCCTACCTTATTTTCTCGTACAGCTGGCTTTTTTTTGAATATTTTTGCAGATTCTTTTTCAATCCCCTGTCCTACACCTTTTGCTTTCCCCCCTTGTTTTGTACTCCGGCTTCCAGCCTTTTGCCGGGCAGGATCTTCGGGATATCGCAGTATTCGAGGCTGTTGCTTATCCTGTTGTGGCGCAGGTGTACCTTCCTGGGAATGCTGGTCCCGGCTACGGTATAGTCTATTTCCACATTCCTGCCGCCATACAGCTCCCTGATCTGGGCTAAGGCCAGTTGCGGCTCCTGCTTCTTTACCGCCATAGCGAACCTGTATATATTCATGTCGCTGCCTGCGGAAACAGATGCCGGCACGTGTACGGCCAGGGCCGGGTCTTTGCAGACGGCCTCCAGGCAGGCCTCCGGTGTTTTCATCTCCCCGGGTATATATTGCAGCATCCGCCCGTCTGCTTTGAGGGCCTGCTTATAAAAATCAGGTGTCCTGACTTCCTGCGGTATCAACCCCAGGCAGTTTATGTCCCGTTTGACAGCTTCCAGGGCGATTTCGCGGTCGATGGTTTCCTTGCGGGAGGTCGACAATATACTGCGGACGTCATAGGTTTGGGCGGCCTCCTTTAAAATATCCAGGCAAATAGCGGGGTAAGGAATATATCTTGCTATCCTGAAACCTTCATATTCGAGGTCCATGGCCTGCCTTGCCGCCGGATAACACAACGCTTCCGTCTTTTTATCCTCCGGTACGAACCGCAAGGCCCAGCATTCGTTTTCAATAGCCCTTTCAAATAATTCCTCCGAATGGAATTTTTCCGGCACGAATTCCAAAGCCATCCCGTCGTTACTGACAGCGCTCATGCATATTTCTTTGGTAATAAGCTCATTGGGAATAATTTCCAAAGATTTGCCGTCGATAGAGGCCATCGTTTCGGCTATCCTTTGGTTGATTGCGGAAACAGGCACATATCCTATATTGTTATAATCGGCTTTAATTGCGGCAAGGATCACGGCCTCTGTTTTACGATGTGTAGGTAATCCGGAAAAATGACCGGTCATGCGAAAATCTTCTTCGACCAGCCGGATATCCCTTTCATGTTGTTTTACCAGATCCGTTAACTTAAAGGTTTGAATGCTTTTGCCCGGGTCTATTTCCAGTTCTTTCATCGCCTCCTTTCCGGTTATGTTTTCAGGACCGTATATTTTGTGCTCTACCACCAACAGTTTGTTTACCGGCCAGGGATAATTCGCCAGCCCTTCCAGTTCATCTTTATAGATCAGCCCTAAACTATAACACTGGTTGGCAAATTCAGGACGCGGCATATCCTTATCTGTCTCCAGCCAATAATAATCGGGGTATTTAAATTGAATCGAGCGGTCTAATTCATAAGACGGTATTTTGTCTTCCGGGGGCAGCCCCAGTATCTTCAATATTTCATCGGGAGGTATATCTTTGAGACTCTCCGGTTTATTACCTGACAGTCCTGTCCATGCCCATGCTTTCTTATTGTAAACCAATAGCTTTACCCGGCCGGTCCCCTCTTGCTTCAACTTATCGAAATATTCGTTTTCATCAAATACGGGCTTGATTCCCAGCCTGCGGAATAAACGGAAAGGCGATTGTATATCCCCCCGGTTAAGCATCAAAAAGTAGGCTGTATCCTTGTTTTTATGTTCCATAACAGTAATTATTTAGTTATTAAACAGGTTTATACCATTTATCATTTTACATTTTCATTCTCTTCCCCGGCGTCACATCCTGCTGCCTCTCTTCGTATTTTACAGCCTTTTGGTCGCTATCGTAGTAATAATTAAGGGACATCTTTTCAGGATTATACTGAATCTGCACTTTCCTTGAAACCTGTGTTTCCGGCACCCTGTAGTCTATCTCCACCTTTTTGCCTTCGTAGAGGTCTTTGACCTGCTTAAAATCCAGCGTCACCTGCTCATCTACCAATAAACCGAAGCGGTATATATTCATCCCCATATCGCCTGATATGCGTTCCGGCACATGTTTTTTGAGAGCCTCATCCTGTTTGACAGCCATCAGGCATAGTTCCGGCGTCTTTTTATCTTCGGGCAGGATATCCGCCATCGCCTGCGGGAACTTATCTATCAGCGCCGCGCATACTTTATCTGTCATGGCCGGGTATGGTATCGCGTAGAGCGGTTCCATGCTTCCGGCTCCCGAGATAGCTTCCAGGCATATCTGTTCGCTTTTAAGCCGGAATGGTATTTCCGGCAGTAATGAAGCGTCGCGCCGTATTATCAGGGAAGCGAACGGCCCATCCATGACTTCTTTGGGTATATGGTTTATGATATCCCGTACCGGAATGTGTTTGAAATCGTTTTTAAGGGCGTCTGCTATAATATCCGGATAGGGAATACCCGCTAATATCATATAGCCGTCCCTGTCACCTGAGGCGGCTATAATCGCGTCCACGCATAAATCCTTTGTTTTATACCTGTCCGGCACCCCCGGTAAGAGGTATATGCCGGCATCGAAAGCTTTGAGGGCCATCGTTTCGGATTTAAACTTATCGGGTATATCCATGATGGCTTCCTGCTGCAGACTGAGGGCTTTTTCACAGACCTGCCTGTTTAAGACATTCTCCGGTAATGATTTCAGTATTTCCCCGGCGGTAAACGTCCTGTGGTATTTACCCATCAAAGCGATATGGGTGCTTGCCTCAGGGATGGCCCTGATTATATCCCTGAGGTATGCCGGGTCGTCTGTTTCCCTGCATGCGGCGGAATAAGCCGCATCGCATATGCGGGTCGTTTTCCACTCCCCCGGCAGGTGCATAAATGCTTCGCTGTCCCTGCGGACGGCCAGATAGCATACTTCACCGTCGAGCTTTTCCGCGGGGATATACCTGATGCTGCGCGGATTCGTTTCGATTATATCGCTGACAAATTTAGGGGAGAGCAGCCACGGGGGTATATCTTTTATATTCATGGGCTTGTGACTGAAGGCTTCGCGGCAGACCGGCAGTGTCCTGCGTTGGATGGGTATATAGCTTAATGCCCTGCTTTTGACCAGTTCCAAGTCTGCCTCCTGCCCGGCTAAAAGGTCTTTTATGTGGTAAGGCGCACCGGAGACCTGCGCTTCAAGGCCGAAGCCTTCCAACAGTTCGCGTCTGCGTCCTTCACAGTTGCAGGCATAAGCCCTGTTTTTGAATACTAAGAAGAGCGGTTCCCTCACGGCCAGGTCTTTTGCGTTATAATCGTATTCCAGGCCCAGCCGGCGGATCTGTTCCGGTACATCGTTCCTTTTTGTATCTGCCGTCATAAAATATGCCGGGGAAGATTCCTTTTCCAGCCGGGATAAATGGCCTTCGAGCTCACTCATCTTATAGACAGGTATCTGGCGGACGAGTATATCCTCCAGCCTGTCCGGTATTGGTGCCGGATATATATTTTTTCCGGAAACAAAAAAAGACCTGGCCTGTCCCTGCCCAATAATCCGTATGGCTTCCATGTGCAGCCTGTCGATACCTAAGCGGTCGAGCAGGCGTTCCATCTCCGGCGTTTCCAGGTCCCTGGCCAGATAGAAGTTCCCTGCTGTATTTATGTTTTCAATTTTATCCATGTCTCAAATAGGGTTTAAATATTCCGGGGGAGCTAACCTCCTCGGGGATATGGTTCATAATGTTGCTTCCTTATCCACTCCATCGCGGCAGGCGTATGCTGTCCGGGGCAGGAATAGAAGCAGTTATAGGGTATAATTACATACGATCCATTCCTCCTGTACCCTTCCGGCTTTAGCGGCTATCAGGGGATGTTTGACCGGATGTATTGCCCATCCGGAACAATTGGCGGCACTGCGTACCGTTTCATTTGAATATGTTGTCAGCATAAATTTCCCTTGCAGCGTATTACAGAGTTCCAGCAACCGGGAAAGTTCCTGCCCGGAGAACATTCCCGCGTAATGGCCCATTCCGGTACCCGCATAAGGCGGGTCCAGGAAGAAGAATGTACCGGGCGTATCATAACGCCTGATAATATTGAAGGCGTCGTCACATTCGATGGTTGCCTTTTCCAGGAGCCATACCGGTTCATCGCAGAATGCCAGTTTGGCATTGACCAACTTCCGGGGATTCTTGCTTTTTGTTTTTTCGAAGCCGAAGGCCTGCCCCAGTTTCCAGGCGAAGCTCACTTTTGATAGCAGCCAGAGGGCTGCCGCCCTTTGGACGGGAGTGAGGAACAGGGGGTTGCGGTAGATATAGCACGCATGGTCGAATTGCGCGCGGCTGTGCAGTACCGGGGCTATCTCCCTTCCCAGTTCTGCGGGCCGCTCTTTTGCCACCCTGTAGAAATTGATCAGCTCCCCGTTCAGGTCGTTGATGACATTGATGGGGGCCGGCTCTTTATCGAACAATACGGCGTCCCCACCCGCGAAGGGCTCGTAATAGAGGTTATGGGCGGGTACCAGCGGCCTGATATGCCTGAGCATATACTGCTTGCCCCCGTAATAGGTTATGGGTGTTTTCATCGGGTCTTTTTCATTTATTTACTGGCGGTTCCCCTTACCCAATCTCTTCGCCCCATAATTCGGTATCGGCGGGCGCTTTTCGCAAGGATATGGCTATCCATACCCATGTTATGGCCTGGTAAGCCGCTAAAACATAATATATCGCGTTCATATGTATATCGCTTTAATAATCAGACAATAATATTTTTATCACATAACAGGAGATCCTGGAATACGTCAATCATCCTTCTCTTCTTTTGAGTCATAATTAAAAGAGAAGCTCAAAGCATAGCTATTCCCAAAATTATCCTCGAATACGATATCGATGTTGTTCTGCTCGTCCGAGGCGGCTGTAAAGTACAACCGGAAGGTTTCCCTGTCCAGGTTATAGTAATCGTTGGGCAGGAAGACGGTCCCATCGTCAAGCATCAGGGTCCCCCGCCCGTCAGGCTGGAAGTAGCGCAGTTTATAGGCAGCCTTTTGGTAATAGCCGCTGCGTTCTATCCGGCAGCGTATTTCGGCGGTCTCGCCTACTTTGAGTTTCTTGGGTACCGGAAGATGGGTAACCTTGAATTCATAAGATTGCTTAATATCCAGATGGTCGCTACAGGCACATACGATACAAGCCAGCAGTATCGTGTAGATTAAATAGGATGCGAATTTTTTCATTTTCTTTTTGGTTTTAGTTGTTAATCGGATTGATAACTTTTTATTTCCCCCTGGGTCCTTTTCCTTTTTTGCCCTGTTCAAAGGCGAATACTGTTTTAAATTCCGTATCGAAAGCCACTGCCGCCTCGAAGGATTTTCCCGTCCTGCTTCTTGTAAATCCTTTTATGACAGGCGTTTTCCCTTTTTCCAGCAGGGCGGTGAGCTGCGCGTCGGTCAGTTCCTTTCCCGCGATGCTACGGAACACCGTCAGCCCGCAGCTTTCATTGCTGCACTTGGCCACTTTTTGAAAAAACACAACCTTTCCGCTTTTGCATCTGGGACAGCTGCAGCCGGAACGCCCGTCCTTGCGTTCAAAAGCAATCCCCAGCAGTTCGGTTGTGATCTGCGAGGCATACACCTCTATCGAGCGGTGGAATGTGGCGGCATCCATTTGTCCTGTGGCGATCTTATTGAGCGCCAGTTCCCACGCCCCTGTCATGGCGGGGTCGGCGATCTTCTTGTCTTTGACAGCCTGATATACAGCCAGCCCTTTTTCGGTGGGCACGAGCGCCTTTTTCTCCCGGCGGACATATTTCCGCGCCAAGAGGGTTTCGATAATGGCCGCGCGTGTGGCGGGCGTTCCGATACCCGAATCTTTCATCGCTTCGCGTTCCTGTTCGCCTACGCATTCCTTGCCCGCGCCTTCCATGGCCGAAAGCAGCGAGGCCTCCGTATGTACCGGGCGGGGCTTGGTTTGCTTCTGCTGCATTTCGATTTCCCGGACAGGCAACACATCGCCTTCGCAGAGGGCAGGTAAGGCGGCCGTCTCTTCATCGTGGTCAGCCTCTTCGCTGGCATTGAAGACTCCGCGCCATCCGGGAACAAGCGTAACGCTACCCCGTGCGGCAAAATGTACGCCGCCCCCATCCAGTGTTATAAGGGTGTTCTCTTTGACGCATTCCGGGGAGAACGCTTCGAGCATACGCCCGGCTACCATATCATAGATGATACGTTCATCACCGGTTAATCCGCCTGCACCCTCACCCGTGATGATCAAAGCATGATGGTCCATCACTTTTTTATTGTCCACGCTGCAGGCGTTCAGGATGATCTTTTCCATACCACCGGCATATTCCCCGAAACGGGGGTGCGCTTTCAGGGCGGCTACCAGCCCGGGTATTTCCTCCATTACATCGGTGGGGATATAGCGGCTTGCGGTGCGGGGGTAGCTGATGGCACGCGCTTCGTATAACGCCTGGGCGATGCCCAACGTCTTATCCGCCGAAAATCCGTGCCTGCTGTTTGCCTCTTTCTGCAAACCGGTCAGGTCGTAGAGCAGGGGCGGTTCCTGCTTTACCTCCCTGCGCTCAACGCCTGTGACCTGTACCGTCCCTGCGCTGCGGACGCGCAGCATGTCTTCCTCCGCTGTGGCCTTTTCATTATATTTATTCGCCGATACGACAGCAAATGCCGTGGTATCCTTGACTGTATGGAGCTTCAGCCGGAAGTACGCCTGTGGGATGAAGTCCCTGTTTTCCATGTATCGGGAGCAGATCATCGCCAGGGTAGGGGTCTGTACCCGCCCCAGGGACCATACACCGCTGCCGGCGGCAACGGACAGGGACTGGGAGGCATTTACCCCTACCGTAAAATCAGCCTGTGAGCGGGCTTTGGCCGACAGGTAGAGGTTATCATAGTCGCTTCCCGGGCGGAGGTTCTGAAAACCCTCACGGATAGCCTTATCGGTCAGCGAACTGATCCACAGGCGCTCACAGGGCTTGTTACAGGCCAGGTAATTATAAATGTACCTGAATATCAGGCATCCTTCGCGGCTCGCATCGCAGCAGTTGATTATCCGGTCGGCCCGGCTGAACAACTCCCTGATTATTTTGAGCTGCTTCATCGCCCCGGGATCATTCTTATACTCCTTGCCCTCTTTTACCTGGCGGGGCATCAGTATAAACTCCTCCGGCAGGATGGGCAGGTTTTCGCGTTTGAATCCTGTAAATCCGTATGCTTCGGGCATAGCCAGCCCGACCAGGTGGCCCAGGGCCCATGTGACGGCGTAGCCGCCGCCTTCGAAGTATCCTTCTTTTTTTGTTGTGGCGCCCAAAATGGCTGCGATACTTTTAGCCACATTGGGTTTTTCCGCCAATACTACCTTCATAACATGTTCAGTTTTTATGTTTATAATTATTACACCTGATTGTTACACCGTCCTGTACGGTAGGGGATGCCTAATTGATTATAATTTTTAGCCCTACGCTGAATTGGAAGTGAAAATCAGAGATGGAAGAGGACGGCAGGTACCGCTCCCTTGCTCCAACCAGTAATATAAACCTGTCGCTCAGGTAAGTCTCTGCTTCGAGTGTCAGCGCCCCGCCATACAGGAAACTATCCTTTCCGGTGAGCGTCGCCCCGTCAGGGAGCATTTCTTTTCCCCGATTGATTGTTTCATAGCCTCCCATCAGGGATGTCCCCAGCGACAGGAAGAATGCTTTTGACCTGTCGGACAGGAACCTGAAGTAATGCCCGGCTTCCCCGGTGAATTGCGATACCGGGATATCCATCTCTTCATAGCGGTGGTTCTTCTGTAAATATTCCGCGCCGAATACCCAGCGGTTCCCGCTTTTGGTATAGGTGGCCATGGCCGCCCCGAAGACGAATGCCTGCCCGTGCTGCCTGCTTAGCTTAAACCCGTCGACGGCCCCTGCTGTGGCCTGTATGCCCTTCATCCCGGGCAGGTAACGCTGCGCATATGCCTGCCCGCAAAGGGTAAGGCCCAGTGCCAGTAAGCTCACTGATATTATCCTGTTCATCATTTTTATTTTTTTTGTTTGTCAATAGAAAGGCCCGCGCCCTTATTTTACTTTCAGTTCATTAATGCGTTCGGCCCTTACCAGGTCTGCATTTTCAATGACCAGGGAGTGGTTCCGCCCCCCGTTCTGTTCATAAAGGTCGATAACCAGTTGCTTATCGTCGGGTATGGTGATCCTGCCGATGGCAAAGACGGTACGTCCGGCGGTTTGCCCTTCCACCCTTGTAACATAATTATAGGCCCTGACAGGGACGATGAGCGTTTCCTGCACAGCGGTGCGTTTGAGTATTTTCTTATCGACGATCTTAAAGCGTATAAAGTCGATGTCGTAAGGCAGGTTGGTGGTGTTCCCGATCTGCGTATGCAGGTACAACAGCCCGTCGTAGACGTATATCCCCTTGAGCAGGAACTGTATGCCGAATTTTTTGCTGCCGATATGCTTGTAGATACGCTTGTCATTGTCATAGACGGATTTCATGATCAGCCTGGCCAGCTTAGGGGTCTCTTTGCCCAGTTCATTCAAATAGATATCCAGTGAATTATTGGGGCGGTTGACTGCCTGTCCGTCATGTATAAAATCTTTCATCTCGATATTCAGCTTTTGGGGTTCGTCCGCGTATTTGACATTGAACGAATAAAAGTTCCCTTCGTCCGTAACGACTGAAAAATTCGTTTCGGGGGAAAAGTCGCGTACGGCAGCCTTCACCCGCAGGATATTGCCGACCCCGTCGGCTTTGCCGGCTACGATATTGGCCGATCCCAGGTCCACATAGACCACCGGGGCGGGGAATATCAGGTGCACGGTCTTGTCGAAGGTCACCTCTATCCCATGGGGCGGTATCACGCGGTCATACATGATCTTGCGCGTCAGCCCGTAATATAAGTCACCGGAGGAGGGGCTGCTGCCTTGTCCGTGCTCCCCCGCTTGGGGTGATTCCTGTACGGCAGGGAGATCCCCTTGCGTATGCTGGGCAAAAGCCGTTATGGCTAATGCCGAAAGTAACAATGTGATAATCAGATTTTTCATATGTTTCCTGTTTTTTAATTATTAAACGATAGGTTATTTGTAATAAAAGGGGATTATTGTTTTTCAGGGTAAAGCAGCAGCTTATGGCCTGCCTTCAGGTTTATTTTCACCAACCTTATCTTCTTTGCAAAATACTGTGAAGCGCCCTGTATGACGCCCTTTGTAAGGTCGGATGCGATCTGTGCGCTGGCGCTCTGTGTCATGGTAAAGCTGGTTCCCATTGCATTTCCCATATTGGCAGCCACCTCCTTAAGGGCGTCCAGTTCCATGGATGCCGGCACATATACCCCTTTTGTGCCGTCGGTGTCGTAAACGGACATCTTTACCGGGTAGATCACCCCCTGGTATTCGATGGAAGATACGGACAGGGCGAGGCGTTCCCCCTGTAAATTGGCTCCGGCTGTGATAATGGCGTTTACCGGTACGGTAACGTTATCGACAATAACCGGTTCGAGCAGGCGGATAAACACGCTCTGGCCGCTGATGACCGTCTGGTCGCCGTGTACGCAGGCCTTGATGGTATTTCGCCCGGTTTCATTGTTGTTATTTCCCGGGGTGTTGAACCCGAAGTTACGCGGCTGGCCGTACATCCGCACCAGTTCACCGTCAGCATAATCCTGCCCCAGTGCCGATACGGTCCTGTCTGTTGTCCTTCCGACAGGTGATATCTTGACTTTATCGCCCGTATCGCCGGTATTGGCTGCCCTGCCGATCCTGTTTTTCATCTCCTGCGCGCTCAGTCCGTCGCTTTGCTGCTGCGGCATAGCCGCTTCGTCCGGATAACGGACGTTGCCTTCACCCTGGTATTGGGGTATATACCTGGCGGCCAGCTCATAAGATTTTTCCATCAGGGCGACCTGTTCATCCATCGCCGCCTGGCGGCTGTCCTTTTCCTGTAATTTTTTCTCCAGTTCCTGCAGGCGCCATTCCAGTGCCAGTATCTCCTGCTCGCGCTCATCGTTTTGCGGGGGCTGGTAGAATGTGCCCAGCGTCCGGTTGATGTCCCTGTAAGATGCTGCCGACGAATTGATGGCGGACTGCGCCTGTTCCTGGCGGGGCGTTTGCTGTTCCCCCTGCTGCAAGCCGGGGTTATCATCACTCCCGGGGTTGAGCATCGATGAATAATCCTGCAGGGATACCATTGTCTCCTGCTGCCGCTGCTTCATGTTTTCCATCTGGTATGCATCCCTTTTGTCCCCGATAATATCCCCTGCGGCGGGGTCGGGTATGCGGTCGTTATATCCTTGTGTCATGGCCTGCTTTTGTTTATCATCCGCCGAAGGGGCGAATATCATCCAGAGGCATCCCGCGAATGCGATACCCATCAGTGCGAATACCGCATATTTCTTAAGCGTTTGTTTGTTGTCCTTCATATTCCAGTAAGTTTTTCAATGCGTTACTAATATTGTCCTGTTCCTTTATCCGGTGTGTATCCGCCGGCAGGAGTTCCACGGGGCTGTCGGTAAAAGGCATGCCATATCCTGTTCCCGGTTCGGGATACTTTTCTTCCCGGCTTCTTCCGGCGGGCAGGAGGATATCGGCTGCTATCAATGCGATGGTGCATACCATCATCAGCAGTATCCATCCCCTTAGCCACCTGTTCTTATCAATAGCTTTCATCGCCTGCTCCTTTCCCTTTTATAGAATCACCGGCCATCCGGTTTCCCGGTTTGTCCAGTTGCGGCGGTGTGATGTGTCCGATGCCGGGTATATTCGTGTAACTGTCTCTGCCCAGGTTGTAAACCGCCCTGAAGACAATGTAGATATTAGCGGCGGTGCATACCAGCAGTACCGTCAGGATAGCTGCCAGTTTCTTTCCCGGGGTGATTTCCCCGCAGAGAGCCCTAAGCCTGTCTTCCAGGCGGTATGCCGCTTTCTTAATAAATTTTCTCATAAGGCTTCTTTCTTTTTTAGTGTTTTATTTTAGCGTTTTATGACGTGTATATCCCTGTTTTCCCTGACCTCGAAGGCTTCAATCAGGAACCCTTGGGGATTGGCGTCCGAGCGCGAGGAGTTCATCAGCCTGCATGTGGTCACCAGGCTGCGCTGGGTGATATTGCTTTCACGGATGATGGTCTGGCGGGCATAGGTCGTCACCGGGTAGGGATACCTCTCAAAGGTGCATACGATACTGTCCACCTGTATATTCTGGATGATATTCCCCGACAGCAGGCGGTTGTAGTATCCTTTCTCCGATAGGTCCTTATAGTAGTTGAATGCGCTTTTGTCGGCCAGTGCCAGCGCCCGGGATATGTTGCCTTCTATGGCCGATTTCTCCGGGGCCAGGGTAAAGAACAGCTCGTGGAAGCGGCGTACGTGCTCGCGTGCTTCCACAGGGCGGTTTTGGGACAAATCCTGCGAGAGTGCCAGCATCAGTGACTTCCCGTTGTCCAGTACATATATTTTCTGGCGCTGCTTTTCGGCGAAGTCATAGGCGCACCACACGCCGGCGATGGTTATCCCCGCGCATAAGCAGATGAATACGATGGCAAACAGGCGCAATTGCCTGAAGCTGGTCTCGATGTTCAGAAGTGATTTAAACTGCATTTTTTTTGTTTTTTAGTGGTACATAATCAATACACAATACTGTAGGGGCGTAGACCCGTTATCAGGAGCTCCCGTTTCCGCTTGTGCCTGACCTTCGCCCGCGTATGCCGGAAGCGATCGATTTGGCCCCGCTTTTGAGTTTTCCCCCGATGTAGCGTCCCCCGGCGGCGATTCCCCTGCCTGCCTGTCCGGCCATATTGCCTGCGGCGGCCCCTGCCATTCCCGCGGCGAAGGCCCCGCCTTTCATGCCCATGGCGTTCACACCCTTTGTCAGGGCGCCTCCTCCACCGGCCTGTATAATCCACCCGGCGATGGTCGGCACCGAGAAATAGCCGATAATGCCAATAATCATGATTATTATATAGACCGCGTCGGTGGAATCCATGATATATCCGGGATCCGCCTGCAGTCCTGCGATATCGTTTTTGATGACCTGCTCCTGTATACGCGCCAGTATGGCCCCGTAGAGGTCTGATACGGGCAGCCACAGGTAGATGGATATATAGCGCATCAGCCAGGCGGTCAGTGTGGACTGGAAGCCGTCCCATACGGCAAAAGCAAAGGCTACCGGCCCGAGTATGGACAAGATGATCAGGGAGAAGGTGCGCACCACGTCGATGGCCAGCCCGGCAGCCTGGAAAATAAGTTCCAGGATATTCATGATCAGTTGCTGTACCCATTTCTTAAACTCGTAGAGGGCCCATTCGGCATAAAGCCCGACCTTTCCCACGACATTGGTCACGCCCATCGTGCTGAGCTTCTGGTCGAAGGCGGCATCGCTGACCAGGTAGGCCGTTTCGGGGTTACGCAGCTTGGCTTCATATTCGACGCGGTCGCGCTGTTCGGCGTATTCCCGCATAGAGAGGGTTTGGTTTTCCATCATCTTGTGTGTGCCCTGTACAATGGGGCTCATCACATTGTTGATTGTTCCCAGCACGATGGTCGGGAAGAACATGATGCACAGGCCGATGGCCAGCGGTCGCAGCAGGGGGAATACGTCTATGGGTTCCGCCCTTGCCAGGGACTGCCATACACGGTAGGCTACATAGAAGAGGGCTCCCAGCCCGGCGATACCCTTGGCGATGCCGATCATATCCCCGCACATGGGCATCATCTGGTCATACAGGTTGCGTAATATCTGGTGTAAGTTGTCGAAGTTCATAATTACCAGTATTTATCGTTGCTATTTCCATAGAGGGCAATCACCCGGCGTGTTTCCCCTTTCTTTTTGGCCCTGAGGTAGGATACGCCGATATTCTTATTGGTGTAATACTGTACCAGGTTCCTGTATTCCAGGATGTCGCGGTAACACTGGTCCACCACATCCATGCGGTCTTTGTCCGACAGGGAGAGGGTGGAGATATTGACCACCGTCTTGAGTTGTTCCAGCACGGTGCCGCTCTCTTCGAGCAGGATGACATAGCCTTCGGCGATGGCGTTGAGCTCCTCGACGCTAAAGTTCGGGTCTGCCATCATCTTCTGGAAACTGTTCACATAGATATCGGAAATTTCACCTACCAGCAGGATGGTTTTTTGTACCCTGCGCGCGTCGCGTACAAGATTATTCACCGATTTAAGCGCGTCGTAGTATTGCTTCCCCTGTTCATATATTTTGACTGTTTCCTGGAAATTCTGCAACATCGACTGGGCCGTGGCTGAGGTCTGTACGATCTGCTTGGTAGTGTTTACGATTCCCTGCGCCAGGTTCGAGGGGTCGAAGACCGCCCATTGCGCGCTCATATTGGTTGTAAGGAGCAAAAAGCCCACCCACAACATAAAAACTTTGTGTTTCATGGAAGTTAAAATTTTTAAGTAAATAAAACTGTTTATATAGCCGGAACGGCTGTCCTGTCCGTTCCGGCTGTGGAATTAAATCCTGCTTTCCTGCTTACTGGAGGACCACATTCCCTACGGGTCCGTCCGTCCAGTCGGTTATCCCGAAGCCTGCTATTTGCAGCTCATGGCCTTTGAGCAGTACCTGGTAGGTATTTTTGGTGCCCTGCTTCCACTGCGTGCCTGCCGGCGCTTCCCATATATAGTCCCTGCCGTCGATGGTAAAGGTGACAAGTATCTCCCCGTCAGCCTTTGTCGTACCGGTAGGTATCAGCAGCAGTTTATGAAACGTCCCTTCATCTGTGGACTGGCTGCCGGGAATAATACCCAGGGATGTGCTGTTGAGCTGTATGGCCATATCCTGCCCGGAGTGATCCTTTACCTCTCCTGTGGCGATATTCAGTTTTGCACTATTATACACGACGGCTTTCCCCGGCGCGTTAGTGATGCGTATGCAGGTCAGGTCTCCTTTCCAGGGGTAATCCTGGCGGTAAAGGTTGAACTGCACCAGTGCCAGGGCATGGTTCATCATCAGGCGTACCTGCGGGTTGTCCCTGTTGACGGGTATATGCCCCTGTGTATGCGTCCCGTACATATAGTCGGTCAGCCCGCTGTGTATGGGCAGGGCGGTTCCGTCGGAGGCAATAGCTGTATAAGGGTAGAAAGCGAAAACCGTGGCATTGTGCCCGTAAAGGTTTACCGCCGGGGATTGTTCCCATTTGCCGCCTGTCAGTGTAGATGCTACACCCCGGGAGGCTTCGGATTCATAATCGTCCCCCAGGCTTCCCTTCGTGATAAACAGCCTTAGCTTGCTCCCTTCGGGGAAAACGGCTACCGGGCCGCTTTTAAGCGCTGCGACGGGGCTGTTGATCCCGGCTGTCATTTCGAGTTTCGTACCTGCGGCATTTTCCGCTGTATCCTGTTCGTCCTTGTCTGTACAGCTCCAAAGGAAGCAGGCTGCCAGGGATAATACTGAACATAAAATCACCAGTTTTTTCATAATCGTTCGTTTTAAAATTTAAAAAATCTGTTTTTTAGTTAATGGTTTTATTGAATAGTTAGAAAAACAAGGCTGTATGACAGGCTTTGGCGCCTTAGGCCCGCTTAACAGCATTGGCTCATTGTTAATAAATATCTATTGATGCCAGGGTAGTGTGACCGTTTCTTTTCCCCCATCCGTCCAGTCCTGTACCTGTACATCGGTGACCTCCAAAAGCCGTTCGCGCAGCTGCACCCTGTAGGTATAGCGCTTTGCGCTTTCCCAGGCTGTTCCTGCCGGCACCGGCCAGTGGTACTTGAATTCCCCGAAGCAGAAGTTAAAGAAGATATCCCCGTCAGACTTCACTTGCATGACAGGTACTACCATCAGGCTTATTTTTGTGTCATACCCGATAAAGGGATTTTCCATCTGCCGGCCGTAGATGATAGCCGGCTCGTGTATATTTTCTTCATAAGCCGGCTTTCCGGACAACAGGCTGATGGCTGCTCTGCTGTGGAGGCCTTCCCCCTCGATGGAGATAAAGTCTACCGGGCTGCCTGTAATCAGGGGGCCGGGTTCGAACTCGAACTCAATCAGTGCCAGGGCATGCCTCATGGCCAGGAATATGGACGGGTTCATGCGGTTTGCCGTATGCTTTCCGCTGTAGAGGTAATCCATGCCCGTAATGTGTTCGATCAGTAATTCATCCCCGGCGGATACGGCCGGGTAGCAGGCATAGATCCCGGTATCGTTTTCGGAAAGCGTCACCGGGCTGTCCAGCACCCAGCCGGAAGGGGTCAGGGTGACTTTGCGGTAGGGGTCGCCGCCGCTGCCCGGCAGGTAGAGCATAATCATATCCCCGGGTTCAAAATATGCTTTCGACGTGCCGTTTGCTCCATCCGCTGCTTTGGAGCCGAAGCCTATATCCGCTACGGATAGGGCCGTGTTTTGCTCCTGAACCGGATAGCCGTCCGTATCCGTACAGCCAGGCAATGCGGCTACAACGGACGCTGCCGCCATTATTAAGAATATATTCTTCTTCATAGTTAATATTTACTTGTTCGGGTGAATACTACATTGATATCTGCCGCTATACCGGAGGTTTTGACCGTTCTTGCCGCCGGAACCATTTCTACCTGATAGGTATACTTCATACCGGCTTGCCAGAGGGTACCGGCTTTTACAGGCCATATGTATATATGCCCGTCTATTTCAAACTCGAAGAACAGGTCTCCGTTCTCCCTGACAGGGCCTGTGGGTATGACCAGGATGCAGGCATACTGCTCCGGGCCGGCCTCAGGATCATAGAAATTCATATCGTAAGGCCTGATGGTGGCCTGGTCATAATATCCTTCCACGGGATCTACCTGCCCGCTTTCCAGGTCGAGGCTGCCCCTGCTATGCAACAGATGCACCCCTTCGGCGTTGCGTATGGCTATCCGTCCGACTGAGCAGTCATGCGGATAATCATTCCGGATAAACCGGAACCGCACCAAGGCCAGTGCATGCCTCATCAGTATATCCGCATAGGGTTGTTCACGGCTGACATATCCTCCGCTAACCAGTCCGTACATATAATCGGTTTGAGTGACGTGTTCAACATATACCGCTTTTTCGGATAAACGGGCATGCCCGCTATGGCGGTAAGGGTAATAGGCCATCAGGCGGAGCGGCTTGTCCGTCAGGAATACGGGTTCCGATAGCTGCCAGCCGTAATTGCTACGGGCGGCGAACACAAAGGGGGACCCGAAACGGTACTCATCCAGGTACAGGCCGATGGTATCGCCGTTTGCGAATCCGCCGTTTGTTCCGCTTGCCGTTTGCAATCCGCTATCTACAGCTACCGATTTCAGCTGCATTTGCGTATCCTTTTCCGGGATAGCGCTGCCCGGCGTATATTCATCCGTACAGCAGAAGAAAGCAAAAGCTGCCAGCCCCATACATGCTATCATTAAAATCTTTTTCATCTTTCTTGAAATTTAGAGTTCAACATTACTTTCCTGCCCTGTGATCCAGTCCGTTACCGATACCTCTATGCCCACGGCGGAGAGTCGTACCTCAATAATAATACGGATACTGCGGGCGGTAAACCCGTTGAAGACATCCGTCAGGGAGACCGTTTCTGAGAAAGTACCGCCACCGGTAGTTTGCAGTACAACCTCCAGCAGGTTGTCTATGCTGCCTGCTGCCTGCTTACCGGGATTGACCCCGAATACATTCAGTGCGGAAGAAAACAGGTTCTCTTTTTCCATATTCCTGATTGAAGTAAAAGCCAGCCATGCGGCGGATTCCAGCTCATCGAGCTGCTTGAAACCGTAGCGGTAGGCTATACCGGATAGCTGCCCGCCGATGGCGCTGACTTCCATATCCGTACTGCCTGTAACCATGAAATCGATATAGACCCGGCGTACAGCCGGCCTTAACACGGGCTCACAGACTGCCGTTTCAAATGGAATTACCCTCAAGTCCGTATTGGCGGTATAAAACGCCGGAGCCTGGATGGTATATATCCTGCCGTTCTTTTCGTAAGTTTCCAGTTCCGCTATGGCCGTATTTGGGCAATCCATACCGGAATAGCTTATGCCGGCCAGGTCATGGGAGTTAAAAGCCAGCGCCTTATAGCTTACTGCCGGTACATCCTTTAGCAGTGTATCGGATGCTATGCGGTAGCTGTAATTCTGCTGTGGGGATAACAGGTATATATCTGTCAGCAGAGGCTTGGCTTTCCCTCCGTCCATTGCCGTCCAGTCCGGTTTTATCTCCGCATCGCCATAGTAGGTACAGTCCTCCGGGAAGTCGACCAGGCTGCAGGCTGCCAATAGCAGACAGCAGGCGGAAAGGATCGTTATTTTTAAAATTCGTATCATAATTCCTTGGTTTTTGGTGGGTTAATCCTCAATTTTAATCAGCCTGTATATCTCCGGATCGAGCCTGCCCCGCCATTGCTTCGTGGGGTCGAGTTCCACCGAGCGCCGGTAGCGGCCGGCGGCTTCCTGCGTCTTGCCCAGCCGTGAGGCCAGGATTGCCAGCATGTATTCGCCGTTTGACGTTTCGGGTTCGTTTACCAGGATATTGTATGCCGCCTGGTCGTAACCCAGGCTCATCAGGCAGATCGCCGTATTATAATCGTTATGCTCATGCAATTTCGGGAGGGCTTCTGCATACCTGCGTTTCTTGAGCAGTTCCATGCCTCTTGCATACACCGTATCGGGCTGCGTGGTATGGATGGTATCCTTTACCATACCCCTGCGGTGCATATGGAAAGTAAATTCCACGGTCCGCAACTGTGGGTAAAGCTTTTCACGTATATACCTGTATTCGGCCGGGTATCCCTGCCGGAGCGCAGCTTCCTTTTTGTCGGGATGTGCACCCGATGCTATTATATCGAGGATCGCCTGTTTATTGGCGATGCCCTGCGAATCCCTGACCAGTACATAAAGGCCGTCCCAGTCCTCCCCTTTGGAATAAGGTTTTAATGCGGAGGCGGCGCTACCGATTCCGGCAAGTTCCCCCTTCAGGTACTTCCCGATAGATTCGGCCCGCCTTTTGGACAGCAGCATATTCGATGAAAAGCTGCCTTCGGGCGAACAGCCGGCGGACAGGGAGATGCTGTCCAGGACAAATTCACCCGTGCCTGTCAGCTTATCCAGCATATCCCGGACTTTGTCCAGTTCCCTGCTGTTTCTGGCCAAGCCTGCATCCACATCATACTTCCCTGTAGCAAATGTGATATTGGCCTTTAGGGAAGATATGGCTTTGCGTTCGACTACCTTGCGCATATACCGTGGAGTGGCATCCAGGAATTCGACCATGGACGATACGGCATATTCCAGCGTATCGGAGCGGGGCAGCAGAAAACTATAGTCAGAGGTGGTCACCACATAGCCGTCCAGGTATACCTGCATCCTGCGGCCGCTTTCGCTTGCCTGAACCTGCTGGCTGTAGTAATACTCGAATTTTCCCTTGTTATAGATAACCGTATCGAGCCTTGCGTTGTCATTCCTGGGGAATTTTACCATTTGGGCGAAAGCGATATGCTTATCGTCCCTAAGCCTTTGGTTTTTGGCGATCCGTCCGTTATCCATGAACATTTTCTTCAGGAACACCGAGTCGGAGGCCGTTACCTGCCGGTAATCGCTCTCAAAACCATCGGTATACTTCCCTTCAAGGTATTCCCCCCGCGTATATTTGCGGACAAAGTCCCTTTCCATGTTGAACATCGGCAGCCCGGAGATCAGCCGTTTAAGGCCTTTATCCGGCCATCCGATCCACTGGCGGTTGCGGTGCATCTTCCGGTTGAAATGGTCATAGCGCCTGCCCAGCTTTTGCTTGTATTTTATAAAGTTCAGCCAGTCCAGCGAGTCCTTGCGTACGCGGCGCAGTTCGGAGCGGTTGTGCTCGGCTATATATCGGCGCCAGGCCCCTGTTTTAAGGAAACGGGCGTCAAAGAGGCTGTCCGGGACGATCCGGGAGAGGTACCTGTTATATTTGGCGTATCCCTTCTGCCGCAGCTCGTCGAACTCGTGGCCGGAGATCACCAGGCTTTCCAGTTCCCGGATGCCGTCCTGCCCGTTCAGGCGGGGCGTCAGGTTCAGTTGCCATTTGCTGTTGATCAGTTCTTCGGGCACCGAGACAATGAAATCCACATCCACCATGCCCAGGCGTTCAGGTACACTCTTCATTTTAGCCGTTACGGTCACCTCCCGCAACTGTACCGATAACTGCCTGTTGCCGGCGGTATCCTTCTCCGTCTGCACATAGGTGGTGATGTTGCCATGCCGGTCTTTCATGTCGATGACCGACGGGCGTGTCCCGTTTGCCGGTACGGTATCCTCCCGGCCGGCTTCCTGTGCGGCCGTCTGCGGCAGGAAAATATTGGCGCGTGCGCCCTGTACCTGGTATTGTACCCCGCAGGAAGACAGCAGGGAGGCTATAAGCAGCGCCAATGCGCAGAACAGGTAAACAAAAGGGTATGTTAATATCCGTGTATTCATAACCGTATACATTTAGAATAGATAAATAAATGAGAGGGCGGTCTTGCCCGGCATGGCCAGCCAGCGGGAGTAATCCCCTTTGCGCTGTCCGCACCTTTCACATTCGTATTTTGTGTAATCCGCCCGGACAAGGGAGATACCCCCTTCGATCTCCAGGTTCCAGCCCGGGGCCAACATCCGGGCGTAGCCTATACTTATGCCCATGCCGTAGGCCTGCCCTTGATAGCGGCTATCCTTCCATGTGATATGGTATTCCGAGGCGACGGCGTTTACCCCGGTAAACCCGCCCACATAGGATTCCCGCAGCCAGTAGCGCACTCCCGGCAGCAGGGTGAGGTTTTGAAACTTTTTGTTATCCTTGAAAACAAAAGGGTTGTAGTACACCGGCAGGTGCAGTGACCATTTGCGGTCTAATGTCATGCTTACCTCCGCATTGATGGTCCCCGTTCCCGCAGCCGGGATATTCACCCCCAGCGAATAGGACTGGGCGTGTCCCGCAGCGGTGTATAGAAGGAGCAGGGATAGCAATATATATTTATAACGCGTCATTTTATTTGGCTTTTAAATTGGTTAATTCGGGTTGAATATTGTGCCCGGGTACATGGCCATATCGATGGCCATGCGCACCAGCAGGAGGTTCCCGCACAGGCGCAGGGCATTCATTCGGTGGTCATATTCAATAAAAATGGCGTAGGAGTCCAGCACGAAGTAGCATATGCCGTTATGTGTCCTGACAGGATAGGGTATTCCCCGGTCCCCGGGCAGCCCGCCCGTATCCGTGAGTGAAGCGTAATAACCGCCACCCTTTTTGCTGACCGACAGGCAGATACCCAACTCCTTGCTGTGCCAGAGCCCGCATATATCGGCAGGTCTGGCGCCGTCCTCCTGCCTGCGGCGCTTATCATTCATCTCTTTAAGCAGGCTCAGCAGTTCTCCGATCAT
The DNA here is from genome assembly GCF_015234155.1 of Dysgonomonas sp. GY75. Taxonomy (NCBI): domain Bacteria; kingdom Pseudomonadati; phylum Bacteroidota; class Bacteroidia; order Bacteroidales; family Dysgonomonadaceae; genus Dysgonomonas; species Dysgonomonas sp. GY75. Next base: position 77,193 of record NZ_JADCLQ010000002.1, on the reverse strand, counting down.
GCCGCTTTGCAGGGCCAGTATGCCCAACAGCGGCTTTATATGGTTTTTCTTTTTAAATAATCCGAACATTTTGTTTCTTTTTTAGCGTGAATACTCTTATTGTTTTTTAGTGCTGCGTTTGCTTTCCGCCAGCCGTTTGATGGCCATCCGGGTATCCCCTCCGAGTTTTTCCGCCAGGCGCAGCACTTCTATTTTCTCGGTCTCCTCGGTGGTGTAGCACAGGTACTCTTCAGCGCTGACCTCTGTGGCGTATACAGCCGATTGTACCCCGCCCAAGCCGATCCATACCTCCTTATACAGGCGCGAGGGGTCGTTGTCCATGTTGATGGACAGGATCTGCGCCCTTTCCTTGTCTGTCAGGCCCAGCATGGCCTGTATGGCGTCGAACTTGTTCATATACTTGCGCTGGTCGAGCAGTATCTTACAGTCCGAGTTGTTGATAATGGACTCCTTTACAACCGGGGAAGAGATAATATCATCCACTTCTTGTGTTACTACGATTGCCTCACCGAAGTATTTTCGGACGGTTTTGAACAGGTACTTTAAATAGGATGCCATTCCCTCTCTGGACAAGGCTTTCCAGCATTCTTCGATCAATATGAGCTTGCGGATGCCTTTTAGCCGGCGCATCTTGCCCAGGAAGGCTTCCATGATGATGATGGTGACCACCGGCAGCAGTATCTTATGTTCTGCGATATTGTCGAGTTCGAAGACGATAAAGCGCTTGGAGAGCAGGTCCAGCTGCTTGTCGGAGTTGAGCAGGAAGTCGTATTCCCCTCCTTTATAATAGGGTTCCAGCACGTTCAGGAAATTATAGATATCAAAATCCTTTTCCCTGTTCCGTTTACGCTCCAGTATTTCCATATACTCCCCGAAGATGAATTCGTAGAACGTGTTGAACGAAGGCGCTACCGAGGTGTCCTGCCTGATTTTGTCTATATACAGGTTCACCGCGTTGGACAGGGCTACTTCCTCAGCCCTTGTGGGAGCTTCATCCTCACGTTTCCAGAGTGTCAGCAGCAGGGTCTTGATGCTTTCCTTCTTTTCGATGTCGAAGACCCCGTCTTCGGTATAGAAGGGATTGAACGCGATCGGTTCCTTTTCGGTGTAGGTGAAATAGATTCCGTCCTGTCCCTTTGCTTTCTGGTTGATCAGGTTGCACAGGCCCTGGTAGGAGTTTCCCGTGTCCACCAGCAGGACGTGCGCCCCCTGTTCGTAATACTGGCGTACCAGGTGGTTGGTAAAGAAGGATTTTCCGCTGCCCGATGGCCCCAGGATGAATTTGTTGCGGTTGGTGATGATCCCCTTTCTCATCGGCAGGTCCGAAATATCCAGGTGCAGTGGCTTTCCCGAGACGCGGTCCACCATCTTAATACCGAATGGAGAAGGGGATGAGCGGTAATTGGTCTCCCCGATAAAGAAGCACAGGGCCTGTTCCAGGAAGGTATAGAAGGACTCTTCGGCAGGGAAGTCCGCCTGGTTTCCCGGGATGCCCGCCCAGAAGAGGGCGGGTGTATCCACGGTGTTATGGCGGGGCTTGCATTCCATGAGCGCCAGTTGGGAGCCCACATCGTTTTTGATGCGCGATAGCTCCTGCCTGTCATCACTCCAGGCGATTACATTGACATGGCAGCGCACGGAGGTCAGCCCGTAGGAGTGGGCCTCATTGAGGTAATCCTCCGTCCACTCGCGGTTGATCTGGTTGGCGCGGCTGTAACGTGATAGTGAAAGCATGTTGCGTGCCGATTTTTCAAAGCGGCGCAGGTTCTCCTCGTGGTCGTCTATAAAGATGTATTGGTTGACGATATGGTTGCAGGAGAGCAACACGCCTATGGGCGCGGCAAAGGACAGGCGGCAGTCGCTGCGGTCGGTGGACAGCCGCTCATAGCGGATATCCGTTTCCACGGCTGCGGGCAGGTCATCTACATCGGAAAGGGTATGCAGGCATAAGAGCTTGTCGCCTATCTTCATTTCCCCGGCCTGGAGGTCCATGTCCTGCAGGCAGGTGGTATCCGTCTGGGAGAGGCAAAGGTATTTCTCGACGATGCCTGGGGTTTTATCCGTTCCCACAATATCGTCCGCGCCCAACCTTTCCAGGCGTATAAATCCCGAATCGCCCAAGATGCGCTCGAACTGTGCGGCAGCTTCCATAAAGCGGCGCGCGGTCTCCGTATCCTGTATTTCTTTGGGCACAAGGAATCCCCGGCAGAGGGTATTGAAATTGCTCTGGCGGCGCATCCTTTCCTTCGTTGTTTTTGTCAGCAACAGGTAACAGGTATGTTCCAGGAAGGGGCGTTCGTTGAAATGGCGTTCGAAGGAGCGTGACAGGAAGGCGCTATCCTGGTTATCCATATCCGGGCGGTATCTCTCCTCTGTAAACCAGTCCTGTTTCAGTACTACAGTGTAGTCGGGCAGCACCTTGATGGCTTTGAGCCATGCCCCGTGGATGGCTTCGTATTCGGAGGCGGTGACCGAAAACAGTTCCGGCAGTTCCACGCGGTAAGCGACCGTCAGGTCGGCGTCCTTGGATATGATACATCCGTCCTCGACGGCCAGCAGGGGGAACTTGCTTTCCAGGGTGGCGGCTTTTAAGGTATTCCTCATCGGCGGCCTCCTTTCCTGAACAAGCGTCCGGTCCGCAGCCGGCTGATGATATAGCGCGGATGGCTTTTACCGGCCAGCAGCTTCATCAGCCCGTGCTGCCCGTATTTATCGTTAAGCCTGAAGGTGAGCCATACCAGCATCAGTGCCAGCGTCACCCCCAATCCGATACATATCCACTGGCCTACCCCCGCCATGTACAGGATCACAAACAGGATAAATACCCCCAGCAACCCTCCCGCGAAGATGAACAGGTACTGGGCTTTAAGCCCTTTGAACTCGGCGGGCTTTCCGATCCCTTTATTGATTGAATATTCTGCCATAATAGTCGTTTTTAGTTGATAACCTAAACAATACTGAACTTAAAAAACGGATCAGAGGAAGAAGGAGCGCAGGATGGTGGCCGCTACGATCAGGAAGATGCAGGCTCCGAACCAGGAGGCGGCTGTCTTGGAAGTATCCGGATCTCCCGAGCTGAACTTTGAGTACACTTTTACCCCTCCGATCAGCCCCACAACCGCGCCAATAGCGTATATCAGTTTTGTTGCCGGCTCGAAATACGAGGTGACCATCTGTGTGGCGTCGGTGATGCCCTGCGAGCCGTTCCCCTGGGCAAAAGCGCCTAAGGCGGCAAGCAGCATAAGAGAAAGAAGAATGATTTTTTTCATCGCAAATAATGTTTTAGTTAGACAAAAAAATGAATTGCGATATCAAAAATATGCGAATAATATATTGGTATTCAAACCTGTCGGCATTTGTCGCGTCCAGGCATCATTTGTCGTATTTTTTTTAAAACAGAGCTATCGCAGGCATTCATCAGGTATTCCCGTATCGGTTTATTCTGTTCCGAATTAAGTACGCCCTGACTGGTAATAAAGGCGATAATTCCACCTTCTCTGGCGGCTTGAACACTCTTTACGAAACACTTAACCTTACAGGTATTCCAACAATCAGGGAAATAACCCGCAAAGAATATATCAGAACAAGACAATGAATAAAAAGAAAATAAATAATGCCGGAAGCTTTCTTTCCCTTCAGGCAAAGGTATTTCCATGTTCTAAACACCCCAGAAAGGTTATGCCCTTTGGGTTTGCGAAAAAATCATCCTCGCTTTGCTCCGGTATTTTTCCGTCAAAACCTTGCCGTGGCTAAACATGGACCTCTTGCAGCCTGAAAGAAAAGAAAGTCCGGTATCACCTGATGTAAGGACCATGTTAAATAAAAAAATAATGATATGAAAACAATCGTCAGTGATGAGTTAAAATCACGATTAAGCCATGCAGCCGAAAATGGTAGTGTAATAGCATCTGCTTTACTTGCAGAATTAAAATCCGGCAAAGATGTATCGGAAGTTATCCGGGGTTCAGCAAACTATTTCTCAACCAAGAGAAAGAAAACTACTTATGATAATTATAATTCGATTAAAATTGTATTCACTGCTTGTACGAAAGATATCACTAATAAAAATTTCCCGGACAGGCTGAATCCACAAGCTCCCTGGTTTCCTGAGAACCGTACCGATATCGATCCGTCCACATTTATCGGATATTTCAAAAATCTTCCGGAATATACATCCAAAGACTTCGACTTTTTTTCCAGTGCTATTTGTCTGGACAGTAAGGTAAATATTAAAATCTATGATAAAATGAACGATTTCATAGATGCTTATAAGGGAGAGAATTATTCCCCTATTGTACAACATGGTGAAACCACACTCCACAACTCCTGTATGCGCAGTGAAGAAGTAGCACGGAATGCTGCCGATTTCTATTACAACTTTGCCGGTGCAAAGATCATTGTAGCAAAAGACTCAGCCAATAACATTCTGGGACGTGCCATTGTATGGCCAAACGTAATATGGTCAAAGGAGGAAGAAGAACAAAGCATTTCCGTTCTGGACAGAGTTTACTTCACCCATACTTTCATTTTACAGAAGATTTATGAGTATGCACAAAGTATAACCATACACCTAAGAAAAAAAATCAATGATTATGAGCATTCACGCTCATTTATTGTATTAAATCCTATTGAAAAGTTTGGAACTATTCCCGATATGATATTACTCCGCCCCAGTTCTTCCTCCAACTCTTGGATGTAGGAGAGGTTCTTGCCCCTTTCCTCCAGGAGTTGCCTGACAAGTATATTGTCGGGTATCTTATGCACACCGAAGAGTTCGTCTGATTTATTCATTTGGATCCGGGTGTTTTTTCTGCCTGCTACCCTGTTGCTGTCTGTTTGCATATTGAGCCTTAATAACTGCATTAATATTTTCTTCTCTAAATGTAATTGGTTTTGATTACAAAAATCTATCATTTCAGGAAGCTCGTCCTCTCCCCGATATTCATATCCATTTGTTCGTCTATCAAAAATCAAAAATATAATTTCTCACGTCAGTTTTTATATGTTTATGGATTATTCAGGCAGAATATTTGAAATAGCCAATGTCCAAAGATGGGCGTAACACAAAGAAGCTGGGTTTATACTTCGCTTTTTCAGTTATTTATTATTTAATGACATTCAGTCTTGGATTAACATATTTCCCAGCTTCACTGTCAAGCAAATTCAGCCATTGCATATACATTTCTTCCGGCATTTGTCGATATCCCCATTCATAGAGTTGTATATATGCCGATTCCATTTGTGCATACATTTCTTTTATCCTGGGATCTGTAAAGAGCGCCTCCGGCTTTTTCAGCTTTCTGGCTTTCATCAGCGAATGGATGTAATGCTTTTGCGCTTCGGCTTTGGTCAGCATGGCGTTTGCATTGGATGGGTGATACTGTAAGACCGTATTGCAGCATTTCACAACGAAATGGGGATTGTCCTTCCCGTATTTATGCTGGTATCCCAAAGCCAGGTCCAGCAAGCAATTAGCTACAGCCTGTCTGTCGCTAAGAGCATCCATGTATAGGCCGTTGCGTATAGCATCAATCGTTACATAGCCCGAAGCCATAATCCATGCGTCGATAGGGAATGTCCCGTTTGTCAGTTCCGTATTGTACCAGCCTGTTTTTTCGGAAAAGAGTTTGATATAAATATGATTGGGTGCAAAAGCCAAGTTACAGGGTATATTTAATTCGTCTGCAAGAATCTTGTATAGGTAGGGTAATGAATGACAGTTGCCTTTTCCTGTTTTCAATAATTTGGACATAAACATTTTCGACCAGTCCTTTTTTCCCAACGGGTCGTCAAAATCATATGTATGAGGTTTATGTATGAAATAGTGCATAGAATCGAGGGGAATAAGGACAGTATCTGTCAGGACTTTAAATATGGCGGCATGCTTTACGATTACATCCCTGTCTTTTTGGGTATAGGTAATTAACTCGGAATGGGAGATATTTTCTATCAGGCTTAATAATATCCCGTATTTTTGGTTTAACGTATCAGTTTCCAATGACCCGCCATAATAGGCATCTTCCGTGATGAAAACAGCATCTTTGAAACTTAGGGGAATACTATCTGTCAGCATACCGTTTATATAATCATATGATTGCCGGAAAATATCATGACCGGATAAATTATTTTCCTGACTTTCTATTGTAATGCTATTCAACAATAACCCCGTTGCTATAAGAAGTATTTTAATTTTCATTTAGTCGTTCTATATTTTTTATACGAAACTTAATCTCGCTATTCATCTTTGTAATTAGTATGTTTACCTTCTCCGACAATCATGCCCGGAAAGTGAAGATTATCCATTCTAAAATCGGCTCCATAATCTATCCCTCCATACCACTTATAATTTGTTCCTTTTAATGGAGGCGTAAAATTTACAAAACCATTTTTTTTATTTTCGTTTATCCATTTCTTATATATTTTGAAAACTTTCTTAATCTCTTTTTGGTTGTTGTTAATTTCTTTATTTGTTTTAATATTGACCAATACAGGATAAGGGCAATAAGCAAGCGAAGTCTCACTCATTGTCAGCAAAGTAATTATAAAAAGAGCCTCTGTTTGCATTGAATATGAAATAGTCTTCGGGCGAGAAGTATCAGGCTTAATAAAGCCATATCGCATAACTTTTGTACCGCTTAAATCCGTATCATTTTCGTATCCCAATAATTCTTCTAATATTTTTATTTTTTCATCATTGGTATATTTATCAAAAATTCCATTCCAATAATAGGAGCAACCTATATAGATTATTGATTTTAGATTGAAAATCGCAGATGTATCAACAGGTGATTCAGGTGTTTTCAATCCAATGAAATAACTCGTTGTGTCACTGCCATAATTTATAGGCCTATCACAACTTTCTATTACTTTTGCTGTAAACTGTCCTTGATTGGCTATTTCTGCAATCTTGTCCCGATAAAAATTCCCGCTATTCCTAATATTCTGACCATAAAAAGTTATTGAATAGAATAATAATAAAAATATAGGAATCAATATTATCTTTCTTTGTTTCATATTTTATCTCCTTTTTCGGAAGTATGCTGTTGTTTGTGTATTGCCATGTCCGTTAAAGTTTTTCAATTGATGATAAGGTACCCCTGTGCGAATTTTACCAATATCATCTTTATCGCGAAATGTTCCTAATCCGATTCCGTCTACCCTTGCAGAGTGATACCATTCTCCATAGGTCCCATGAGCGACATTCCTCCCATCCTGGACTAATCCGACCTGTGCATTAAGGGGGTCACTGACCTGTGTATATCCATCTCCTTTGAGTACTGCATTAACAGCTGTCGGACTCATTATAAATTGACCGTCAGCAAATGCAAGGCCATGACAATTAGACATTATGTCAATTCCTAATTGACCTTGTAAAGCTGTGTTTCCCATTAGTTCCACAGTTTCTCCCTTAGAATTAACAAAACTTGCACCCGTAACTTGTTGTACTTCTATTGGTGTTCCATCATCAGCATAAATTGTTACATATTGATAATTCATTGTGATATTTCTTCCTGTACCGTCCTGAAAATCAATAAACCGCTTATTTTGGTTTTCATCAATTTTATCTATTGGATTATATATGATATTACCCACAGAATCCCTAGCCAGCCGTCCGTCGGGGTCAACAAACCGCAGGGGGTTATTCATTGCATATACATACGGCGACCAACTATAGTTCTCTTCACAGAGTGGATCGACCGAAATAAAGCGGCTTGTTATTTCAGCCTGGTAAGCAAATCCTGTTGTATCCGGCTCCAGGAACTCGACAACTTTTTTAGTCCAGATATTGATCCGTACCGTACCTACCTGTGTTATATCTTCGTTGTAAAACGTTTCCTTGTACTTGCCCTTACTCAAGGTAAGCACTTCTCCTTTAACCCCGTATTTTTTGAATGGGTTCTCCTGTGCCTGTGAGACAAAGCCAACAGTAAACAGAATAATTAAAAACAATATTGTCCGTTTCATATTCATTAGATTATTTGATTAACCGGATTATATTCCTGTATCTTATATCGTGTTCCCTTCTTTCTTTCTCCTCATTTACAGAGTTAAGCCATTTTTCATATATTTCGGGCGGCATTTCAGCAAAGCCCATTTCATCTATTTTCCTATAATAGCTGTTGCGTTCTACCAGCAATTCATAGATGCGCGGGTAATACGTTTTCAATATATCCACCGGAGGCCAGCCTGCCTGCTCGGCCGTATATTCAAATCGGGCGGAATGGTAATTGGATTTTAACGCAAGGGCTGAGATATTTCCGGGTGCATATGCCAGGACGGAATCCGCACATTGGATAACAAAGCCGTCATAGTCGTACTTATGTGTATACCCCCCTGCGAGGTCAGCCAGGCAAAGGGCTATCACCTGCTTTCGGGTTTGCGGTTCCATGTATATATGGTGCTTTAGGGCTGCCGAATTGATAAAACCCGATCCGGTGACAAAAGCGTCAGAAGTTATTCTCCCGTTTGTCAGTTCAAGGTTATGCCAGTCATTGCGTTTGTCTTTGAATTTGATATACGAATGGTGGGGCGAGAATGCTAAATTGGCATCCGCTCCGGTAGCCTCACAAAGTATAAGGTATAGCAGCGGCATGGAATGGCATTGCCCGGTATGTGCTGTCAGCAGCTTGGTAACAAACAGCTTTGATCGGTCTTCCCTTCCCCAATAATCCTTAAAATCGTATTGCATGGGAAAGGACGTGGAAGGTTTTTCCTGTCCCGGCAGCTTGACACTCAGGGTATCTGCCATCACACGGTACAGCATGATGTTTTTTACCATCGGGTCATTCCAGTTATAGCCGTCTTGTATTGCTTTCGATCTGGCTATTATAGCCATCTCCAGAATCCTGTTTTCGTACATTCTCTTGTCAAGCTGCCCTTCGAAGTAGGCATTTTCAACCATAAAGACAGCTTCTTTCAGGTTCATGGGTTTTTTCCCATTCAGCATATCCATGAGTTTTTCTGCTGCCTGGTAAAATTGTTCCGTACCCTGCAAGCCTGCGCACGAAGGTAACTCATACTGTATGGAAGGAAAGCCTTCCGGCCGCTCATTTGTCATCCGCTGCATTTCCATACGGCGTTCAACTTCTATTCTGTCGCGCCCGTACATCTCCATCTGTTGCTGATTACGGTTGTTGAAACCCGGGAGAAAAGGTGTATTCGATGCGGTGTTAGTCCTGCTGTCAGGTTGTCCGGCGATAGCACCTGTCGACAGAGTGGCCGGCCGCGGAGTCTTTATTACCGGCAGTATTTGACCGGAAACGGCGATTACTCCGGCAAATAACAGTAAATATATTGTGGATAAATATTTACACGTCCTCATGTTTCCACGTTTAAGGTATTATATCTTTACGAAATTAATTATAATTTCCCATATATCCGTAAACAGAATAGATATATTCAGATAAGTGGTTCATGAAAATAAGCTATACCATTTCAGTTAACTTTATAAATCAAAAAAGTTTAACTTAAACGATATAGCTTATCAGGACAATACCGGATCCGCAGGAACGGTCCCGGGCTTTGCTTTTCTTTTCAGCAGATGAAGGAAAATGAAAAAAGTCTTACTCCATATATTCACTCATCTCGAATGCTTTCCGCTCTCCATCCCCGGCCTGCTCCCTGAAAGCGGCCATCATCGCCCTGGCTTTTTCGGTGTAGGCATCGTTTATGGCGATAAAGTTGAACAATCCGGTTCCGTCGATATTGTATAATACCAAGGCCGCTTCCTGTTTTTCAGTATCGGAAGGCTGCTCTTTATCCAGTATGCGTACCGTTTTGGAAAGCTCCTCGAAGCTGACTCCCGAAGAGTTGCCGGCCGGCTCTTCCCCGTTATCGCCGGGCTCAAAATCCTCCAGTTCCTCTTCTCCTACAGGTGATGTGCCGAGGCTGTACTGCCCGGGAGCATCCGCATCGGCGAATTCGTCGCCTGTTTGGGGAACCATCTTCAGCGGCTCGCTTTTGAACGGTTTAGCCTCCCGGGGGGCTTTCAATACAGGCAATCCGGTCAGGAATTCCGTCCTTGATTTGCCGACCACGCTTTCCTGCCTTTCAGGCGCCGCTTTCGCCTGCATGGCTTGTTTTGCAACGCCTGCGGCCGCCAGTTTCCTCCTGGTCAGGATATAGCCCAGGCATAGCCTGCGCTTTGCCTTTCGCATCCTGCCGGAGGCCTCGAAGGCGGCATACCCCAAATGCCTGCACACAAATAGTACCCCCTGACACACCAGTTCCGCCAGCGTGCACAACAGGAACAGCAAAAACAATCCTGCCGTTTTCATAATTCCTCCTCCTCTTCTTTGGAAAGGTCCGTTATAAAGTTCCTCCTGAGTTGGTTGATATCTTCTTTGTATTCCCTGAAATGATGCCTGAGGACATTATTGACAAATCCGGTAATGGTCAAATCCCCGGCTATCCTTAGTGTCTTTTTGAGGGAATCATAAATCTCTTCCCCCAGCAGCACTGAGGTCTGTTTATGCCTTATGTTCCTGCGTTGTACCAGGAATGTATCATAGTAATCCCCCTTTGCCTTTTTCCCCTTGCGGTCCATATCTTCCGGTTCCGGGCTGCGGGAAACTTTTTCCTTCACCCGTAAAGCCTTGCGGGACTTGTCCCTGCCGGTATCGTTGTGCTTTAGTGTTGCTGCCCTGTGCGTGCCCTTAGGTATACGCAAAAGCAATAATAAGTACGATGCGATTGTTTTCATAATTCCTCCTCCTTGTATAAGTCCGACATATAGCTTCGCCTGATTTCTGCTGTTTCCTCACTATACTCCCTGAAATGGTGACGGAGCACATTATTGACAAAACCGGCCATGGACAGGCCTTCCGTTGTTTTTAACATTTTCTTTATGGCGGAGTGGTTCCTTTCATCCAGGTTCAGGGTACTCTGCCTGCAGCCCGCTGTCTTGGGTTGTTGCAGGAAAGTTTCCCTGTAGCTGTCCTTGTCCTTAACTGTTTTTCTTTTCCGGGACGATTTGGAATTATCGGCGTTTTCATCCTTCCCATCCTTCTCTTCTTTTATCCCTTCCCCGCTATGCACTCCGGGTTCATTGCCATTTTCCACCGTCCGGCGCTGCTTTTCTTCTTTCTCCAGATACGGGGGCATATCCCCTGCGATCATCCGTTTTATGGCTACCTCGTCCACTTCGACGAATTCCCTTTCTTTTTTTTTCATAATTTATAAATTTATAATGTTAGACATTTCATGAACCAATGCTTCGATGTTGCTGTTTTTCAACAGCTTCCTGTCCGGCGGGAACAGGGTGGAGCGGAATACCGGGCTCCTGCCGGGGGAAATCTCCTTGTTGTACTTCTTGGTATCCGGCAACTGCGTTTCCAGGATCTTATAGTTCTCGGCCCGTACAATGCGGTCGAAGAAGGCGTAGAGTTCCGTACTCTCCCTTTTGTCCACTTTGTTCCAGAACAAAAATATACTCCTTAGCCTGAGCGCTTCCGGGGAAACCTGCCTATACCGTTCTACCGACATGATAAAGGCCAGGCTGCTCTGCAAGACACGCTTATCAGCGATGATGGGCACGAAAATATAGTCCAGGTTGAATATTACGTTCAGTATGCCGGCGTTGTCCACGCTGCCGGGCAGGTCGAAAAGTACCAGGTCGGGCCTAGTGTCCCCTTCGGCGGCTAATTCCCGTGCATATCCAAGAGCCCTGGCGGGTGTGCTTTCGATGATGCGGTAGGCTTTTTTGCCTGTAGCTGCGAACTGCTTCTGCAGGGCGGCCTGCAACTGTGGGTTTTGTCCTATGGTTTCGATATCGCTGTTGCGCATACGAAATACCGAATGCTGTGGAAAGTCGCAGTCGATAACGGCGACCTTCTTTTGTGTGTTGTAGTGCAGGTAGCTGGCGATGAGGGTTGTCAGGGTCGATTTGCCGACTCCCCCCTTCTGGTTGCCGACCGCAATAAAGATTGTTTCTTTTTCCATACGTCTGTTTTTTAAGTGAATACTCATTTTATGTATCATGCAATTATATATTGAACCGTATCCGGCTTTTCCGGCCTGTTGTATAAGGGAACTGTCCGCGTGTCCCGGTAGTCAGGCTGTTAGACTGTGCTATTGCCGGATACTCCGGCCGTTATACGGTGAAGTTACCGGCCGGTCAAACCATCAGGCTATACTACAGTGGCCTTATCCCATAATCCTGCCGTAGGACAGGGAGGCTGTCCCCCGAAGGAATTGCCCTGTTATCCTATTGCCGGACGGCCATGCAATCCGGTGACTTCGCGGCTCTACCATACAATCCTCCGGTTCTTTCACAGATGCACAATCCTGCCGGGTAACCCCCAGACTGTTACACCGGGCAATAGTCCTATCGCTTTACAATGCCCCTGTCAATCCTTCCGGTTGCCGGGCCGCTTTATTATCCCGCCGGCCCGTCGCCGTTTTGTCCAACCGTTTGCAAAAATGAATGATTTCTTTTAAGGTTGTACACCCCTGTCGTTATTTGTCGCCTCCTGTCGTCATTTGTCGTACCTACCGGCCTTTGAGACAAACAGTTAAGCCTGTAACTTTGCAGTGTCAGGAAAAACCCATAAAAAAACAGCAGCGATATATATGTTGCAATTACTAACAGGAGGGTATTTTTTACCCTTAAAAACAGGTATAATCATGGAAAAAACAAATAAGATGCATGGTCTCTTACTTCCGCCAATCAAAGCGGTGGCCATCCGGCGTTTCACATACCCCCGCAATACACCGATAGGGGTATTCATAATAACCCCTGTTATTAGCAAGGTGTGTTTTTGTATGACAACTACCGTTTGTCATACAAAAACGCGCCTTGCCCCAGCCTGCTGTCCGGGGCTGATTTCCTCCAAAGTCGGAAATCAGAAGAAGGTCCGTGAAGGGTCGCATCACATAATAAATGAAGTATTATGGGAAGGAAAACACTAAAAGACCCGGCCGTTTACAGGCTGAACTTCAGGCTGAATGCCTCCGACCATGCAAAAGTGATGGAGCTTTTCCGCCGCTCCGGGCAGAAGAACCTGAGCCTTTTTATCGTCTCGATGCTCCTTGGCCGTGAGATGAAGGTAGTTAAAATAGATAAGGCTGCTGCAGATTATTATATGCGCCTGACCACATTCTACCACCAGTACCAGGCTGTCGGCAACAATTACAACCAGCTGGTAAAGGCCGTCAAGACGAACTTCGGACACAAAAGGGGCCTGGCCATGCTCTACCGGGTGGAGAAAACCACCCTTGAACTGATCGCCCTGACCGATGAATTTGAACGCAGGCACCTGGATAAACACGAGCCGGAGAAGTAATATATACCTCCCACAGTATAATATTATAAAATATTTAGCTGCATATACACTATAAATAAGTGCCGGGCCGAAAGTAGTTTATATTATTCCTGCCGCTTATTATAGTTGGGAATCATATACCTGTAAGCATAGAATAATATAAACCGATTTGTAATTCATACTTATAATCGAATACACTAATTCTTAAATATATGTACCCATGATCGCTAAAATCATCCACGGCTCCTCCCTTTACGGGGTTGTATCCTATAACCAGCAGAAGGTGGATGGCGGTGTTGCCGAAGTCATCCACAGCCATAAGATGATCGTTGCCAGGGATGACCAGCCCGACGCCGGCCTTGGCAAGACCCTGCAATCCTTTGAACCTTACCTGGCAGCCAATCCCCGGATAAAAAAGCATGCGGTACATATCTCTATAAATCCCGACAGGGGCGATCCCACGGATGCGGAAACACTGCGGCGCATATCGGAAGATTACCTGCAGCAGCTGGGCTATGGCGGCCAGCCTTATATCATTTACCGCCATACGGACATCGACCGCGTCCATGTCCATATCGTAACGGTCAATATCGACGGGGATGGCGGCAGGATCAGCGACCGTTACGAGAAGCTCCGGTCGATGGACATCAGCCGCGCCCTGGAAAAGAAATACGGTCTGAAGCAGCTTAGCGGAGAGCACGATGAAGCATCGCGCCTCTACCTGCACAAAGTCGATTATAGGAAGGGGGATGTCAGGCGGCAGATCTCCAATACGGTAAAAAGCGTGCTGGATATGTACGGCTTCCGGACGCTGGGCGAATACAACGCGTTGCTGTCGCTGTTTAATATCCATGTCAAGCATGTAAGGGGTGAAGAAGAAGGCCGCCTGTATAACGGTATTATTTATTGCGCGATGGACGACAAGGGAGAGCCTGCCGGCAACCCCATTAAGTCCTCGCGGATCGGAAAGGCGGTGGGCTACGAAGCCCTTTTGAAACAGATCAGGAAAACCGAAGGACAGGTCAAATCCGGGCAAGCCGGTCCGCTCCGCAGCAAATCCGTCATCCGGGATGCGATGCTTCACAACGGTGGCAGCAAGAAGTTGTTTACTGAGGCGCTGGGGCTGCGCGGTATTGATGTTGTTTTTAGGGAAAACGAACAAGAGCGCATCTACGGGGTCACTTTTATTGATCATAACAGTCGCCTGGCTTTTAACGGCTCGCGCCTGGGCAAGGAGTTTTCGGCCAACGCCTTCCAGCAACTTTTCCATGAGGGTGCGGTCCCCGCCGGAGGCAGAAAGCCGGAGCTATCCATTCCTCAGGCGGAGACCGGAATATCCCCGTCCATTGGTTCGCCTGTAGCGGTCGATGAGATCTTCGGCACGTTCTATTTGGATAATTCAGGTTCCGACCCTCAGGAAGAGGCCTTTATGCGCAGGCTCAGGCGTAAGAAGAAAAAAGGGATGAAGCGCAGGTTATAATTTATAAAAGAATTTACAAAAAACTTTTATTATTTTTCCGTAAAATTTCCGGCGTCTCCTCTGTTTTTTATTGTTTTCCCGTAAAATATCCCTGAAATTCTGCAAAAAAAACGAAAAACCCTTCCTTTTTTACGGATTTGTCGTAAAATATAGAAAATGCAGTAGTAAAAAGTCGTAATTATCCTTTGGTGGTTATGCTGGAGGAATGTCTCCTGTTTTTTATATTGCAGGCGATAATCATATTATGGAATAAGCGGAAACGAATCCATAATCTGAAAAAATTACCCAAAATGAAAAGAATATCTTTTGCCTGCAGCCTTTTTTAGGGCTGAAACATTTTGGTCAAAAAACCTCAGGCCAAAGATATCCCAATGAAAAAGTGTATTACGGAGTTATCAGCCTTAGTAAACCCAACTAAAACCAGAATGTTATGAAAACAAAATCTGTATCCAATGAATTTTTCCGGCTTAGCAGCCTGTCCGTCACATTCGCCCATAGCGCGGCTGACCGGATTGCACATGATTGCGGTATATTCAGCCTGACTTGCCGGCTCTGGGTTGCCGGTAGTTGGATATGACCGCCCTTTAAGGCACTTCCGGCAGACCAGAGCTGAGCCTTTCTTCCAATAGGACAATATCTTCCCCGGGAATATAGCAATGGAAACTATTGAGTCCGGCAGAATATTCCCGGGGTATATGTAACTTAAAAGAAAAAAGAATCATGAATCCATCGTTAGCCGCGCAGTCCGGTATCCCGGCGGTTAATATGTGATAAATGCCTACTGATAAGCATTAAATTTAAAACATATGATATTTACCAATCAACAGCAGGGAGTTTTTGCGTTAAGGCTGTTCCGGCCTAAGCTTTATCTTCATTTTGCCCTACCGGATAGAAACAATAAGGATATTACAGTTTTAATATTCGTAAATCATTAAGCGTGATTACGGACAATTTGCGATAAAAAGCAGAAGTAAATAACAACTGCTTCTGACCGGAAAGACCAGTAATACCGGGAAATCTTCTCTGTTTGCATTTTAGCAATCAATCATTAATAAGGAATGATAAACAGCCTGTAAATTCCGGCATCATGATTAAAAAGAATAATTCACAGGATAAATGTGATTTGAACCCTCCTGTCCCAGGTTTGGAGGTACCGTATATTTCACGGCCCGGGTTTTCATCCACAGGAGCTCAATCCGGCACGATAACAGGCAGTGGCGCTGCCAAATATAACGCGGATGGCTCCATCTGCGTAACCGGAACGAAAATCTTTACCAGCCATGTGGTCAGTCCGGGTGAAGATATTGCAAATATGGTACAGTTTGACGCTGTCAGCCTGCTGCTGCCCGGCGCGGAGGGATCAAAAGCCTTATAAATGGCGGCGGCAAGGTTGTTTTAAGCGTTTATTCCTACAACAGTCCGTCTGCCCAGGGGAAAGGTAATATCCTGTACCGGTTGAGCAGCCCGGCTACCGGCATCTCTGATTTTATTGGTACACCGGAAAAGATTTCCTCGCCTTTCGGTTCGGGAGCCATCAGGCTCTTTATTTGTTCTGACGGAAGCATTTTTCATCATACATGTTCCGGTGTTTGTGGGGTTTTATAAGAACCTGTCATCTTTTCTTTCGTATAAGGTAAGGATACAATGATTTCACAACTGCATCGCCCTCTTCCGGCTAAATGCCGCTTTTAATAAAGGCATTTATTTCTTGCCCTTATGATACCAATTGGTTTTAACAGACGAAAGCAGAAGATTTGGCAAACAGGCCTTTTGCACTCTATATTTCTTTTATAAGTAATTTAATTAAAAACAAATCCATGAAAGCGAATTCAAGTAGATTCACCGATCCCAGGCTTGAGCGGATATTCAACCTGGAGGAATTGCCAGAAGTGACCCTGGCAATAACAGTAGATAACTGGAACCGTATGCTGGCCGCCTTCGATGAGGCGCCGGGGGAGAATTACTGGATTCCCGGAGATTTTATTTTCTGTGGGAGCCATTCTATCGCGGATCAGACAATATCCAATGTAGCTCTGAGAATACGGGGCAATACCAGCCGTAACCGCCCTGCCCTCCGCGGGAGCTTTGCTGGATTTAAAACAGGAAAATTCAACCAACGGAGGGGCTAATTCAACAAAAGGCCTCCTGCTCCCACGTGTTAATCTTACCGATTGGAGAAATTTATATCCGATGTTCTCGGCCGATACTGGTTATATACCTCCTACGATGCTATCCGATATTTTGAAGCCGTAGACCCTATAAACAAGAAAGGGAACAATGCCGATGTTCTCGAATTCTACTATATTTTGTACCGTTTTATTTTGGTAATCAACCACCTGAAAAATGAACTGACAATCGTAGAAAATGTGGTGGAAGGCACAGAAGAAAAAGCACACGAGCTGGAAGCCATCCTCACCAATAACAATATAGCCTTGTACAATTTCGAGACTGTAGGCAGTGAGCAATCGATGATCAGCGATGAAGAACATCAGGAGATGATAAGAAAAGGAATTGCCCATTGCAAGCGTGGCGATGTATTCCAAATCGTTCTCTCGCGCTGCTTTACCCAAAAGTTCGCAGGAGACGACTTCAAAGTTTACCGTTCACTCCGTTCCATCAACCCTTCGCCCTACCTCTTTTACTTCGACTTCGGTTCATCGCCGGAAACCCATTGCAAAATCACTAAAGACAAAGCCTATATCGACCCCATCGCAGGAACATACTTCCGCACAGGAGACGACGAAAAAGACCGGATCCTTTCCGAAAACTTATTGAAAGACGAAAAGGAAAACGCCGAACATGTGATGCTAGTCGACTTGGTACGAAACGATCTCATACCTGAGCGGGAAGATGACAAATTATAAATTGACGGACGAGGATATAGCCAAAACAACAGACATTTTAGAGAAATCAGTCTGAATAAAATTTGATTTGGATATTTGCCCTATAATGTATATAGTTGGGCTGGATAATTGAAAAAAAACTTGTTTATTTGTGAATTGAAAAAAATAAAATAATGATACTTGATTTGATATCCAAGGATGACAGGAATTCATTCAATGAGTTTTATGACTTGTACTATGGTCAGGTATTCCGTTACTCTTATTATTTCCTGAAAAATACGGATTATTGTAAAGAGGTAGTGTCTGATGTATTCCTCTCCATATGGAAATCAAGAACAAAACTGGAAGATATAAACGATCTTAACACATGGATATTTGTAATTACACGGAATGAATGTTATCGCTATTTGCAGAAGAATGAAAACGGACATACCACATTAGATGAAATTCCGTTACATCTTCAGAATACAAGGAGTCAGTATGCAGATGAGTCTATTCAGGATGAAGAGATAGATATTCTTTTGACAAAAGTAATTAACAACCTGCCCGAAAGATGCAAAATAATTTTCCTGATGGCGCGACAAGAGGGTCTAAAGCCAAAAGAAATTGCCGAAAAATTGTCAATAAATGAAAGTACGGTAAGAGTACAAATGAAAATAGCCATTGAAAAAATAGTATCTTCTGTTAAACCACACTTTCCCGACCTCACATTTTCTCTGTTATTTATAATTCTTGGCATTCATTGAAAACCGCAAAAAATGTTAAAAAAACATCTTCCTCAAAAATAATCGTATTTTGTTTAAACGAATTTTATATTTGCATACTCCATATTTAAGATTAGTATACATTTGAATTTGAATATGGATATAGACTTGGATCAAAATAAAAAAAATAATGTTCGGCTATCAGATTGGTTTGAAGAAAAAATAAACGAAAAACTACAAGGTTTCATAAATAGAATTGAAATTCCGGAGGAAACACTTCATATAGCAGACAAGCTGAAACCAGTCATATTATCCGATGTTAATAGCAGAATAGACAAGCTTCGCAAAAGGAGGCGGTTGCTTATGGCATTTTCCGTTACGGCGGCGTGCATAAGCTTGTTTGTCGTTTCACTTATGTTCTTAAAAAATAATATAAGCGAGATGTCCCAAAAAGAATTATTGATGTCTAAACTGGATTCTATCTCTCTGGAAGAAACTGAGATTAGTATAATTGCGGGCAATACACAAAAAATAATACAAAACGAAGAACAGATAACACAGACAAAAGAAGGTAACATTAGAGTCGGAACAGAAAATGAAATAGCTGTAGAAGATATCCCGGCAGAATATGTGACTGTCGTTGTACCAAAAGGGAAACGCACATCCATATTATTTAGTGATGGATCCAGAATATGGATCAATTCGGGTACTAAGCTGGTATATCCTAAAGTATTCGATGAAAAATCAAGAAACATTCTGGTAGATGGAGAGATATTTATCGAAGTCAAAAAAGATGATAAGAAACCCTTTATCGTACATACGAAGAAGATGGATGTTTCTGTTTTTGGTACTAAGTTTAATGTGAATGCCTATAACAACGAACCCCTACATTCGGTTGTCTTGATGGAAGGATCGGTTTCAGTATCTTCTAACAAGCAAAATAATATGCTGAAACCCGGACAAGGATTTTTTAATGAAAATAGCGAAACCAGCATAAAGGATGTTGATGTTTATTCCTATGTTTGCTGGAAAGACGGACGTATTCAGCTTATGGACGAACCCTTTAATGTATTGTTGAGGCGGTTGTCGCGCTACTATGGAATTGAAATTGTACCAAGTCCGAAGGTAAATCATTATAAATTTGAAGGAAATCTTAATTTGCGGGAGTCCATTGATGATATTTTACGGACTTTATCGTTGTCCAAATCATTTAAAGTAACCAAGAAAGATAATATCATTTACATCGATTGATTTTGAAAACACAAAAGAGAGGATTTAACTTATAAAAAACATATAAATAAAGAATTTTAACTTTAAAATCGTATGCCTATGATATAGTGATCAGAGAATAAAAAAAACCGTGCAATACCCCTATCACACGGTCGAAAGTCAAGTAAACAAAGATACAAAACAATGTTAACTTAAAACATATCAAATATATGAGAAAAAAGTATGAAATTAATAAAATTAAATGTGAAAAACATAAAAAAGTTTTTTTTATGAATGTATTGAAAGTCAGTTCAATCTTATTTATTTTAAGTCTTTTTTGTACAGTATCAGCTGTAAATTCGCAGAATCAAAGAATCTCTTTGAAGCTTAATAACAAAAATATTAAAGAGCTTTTCTCTGAGATTGAAAAAAAGACAAGCTATGCAGTTCTCTATGAAAGAGGTTTGTTGGACAACAAAACTATAACAGTAGATAGTCAGGATCAGACATCGGAAGAAATTCTGGACAAGGTTTTACCTTCGATCGGACTTTCATATTACATAGACGGTAAGCAAATCATTGTTGTGAAAAATAAAGCGATTCCGGTTGCCGAAGAGGTTGAACAAGACCCGACGATCGTAGCCGGCGGAACCATTACCGATGCCAACGGAGAACCGCTTCCGGGCGTATCTGTCAAAGAAAAGGGAAAGGTTACTAACGGAACTATGACCGATGCCGACGGGAAATTCTCATTCAGGGTGAATCCCGGGGCAGTATTGGAAATATCTTATGTCGGCCTCGAGAAACAAGAGGTAAAGGCCGGCGCAAGCTTGAAGATCATCATGAAGGAACAGGAAAATACCTTCGAAGACGTGATGGTGGTCGGATATGGCATTCAGAAAAAAATTAACGTAACGGGCTCTATTGGAACTATTGACACAAAAAACATGACGGAAAGAGCCAATACAAATCTTCTTACATCCGCACAAGGTCAAGTGGCCGGAGTGACAATCATTTCACGTCCGGGCGCGACTCCGACTATCAATTTCCGGGGTAGAGGCTCAACAGGGGGAGCATCTTCTCCATTGTTTGTAATTGATGGCGCAATTTCGGATGTGACATTCTTTTCACGTTTAGATCCTAACTCAATTGAGAATATCTCATTCTTGAAAGATGCGGCTTCTTCAGCTATCTATGGTTCCCGCGCCGCATACGGAGTTGTATTGGTAACCACTAAAAGTGGGACTCAAGGTAAGCTTCAGATAGATTATAACGGTTTTGCCGGCGCAAAACGTGCGACTTACAGACCTAAAATGCTAGGCGCAGACTGGTATGTTGCTTTACAGGCTGAAGGAGTTTATAATACGAAAATGCTGAATGACCCTGCTAATGCGGTAAAACCCAATTTGGACGCGATAAGGCAGGATTACAGATCGAAATACGATCCGGATATGTATCCCGATACCAACTGGTATGACCTCGTGTTGGATAATGATGCTTTTATTACGCAACACTCTGTAAGTTTTAGGGGAGGCGATACTAAAACACATTACAATACAACGTTAGGTTACACTCTGGAAGATGGTTATATACCGGGAGAGAGAACCAATCGTTACAATGTTGTTTCCAATATATCATCGGATATTAAGAATTGGCTTACAATGAGGGCCGGTTTCAAATATATCCTTAATAAGTACAGGAGGAAAGGTTCTGTATCGTATATGGATTTGATGGTTACTCCGTCTACTTTCGTAGCCAAACACAGCAATGGTGAATATGGAACCGTTACTAACGGAGCCGATGCCAATATCAAGGACCTGAACCAAAATCCATTACGTGTTTTGGAACAAGACGGCTGGCAGAATGTGAATAATGGCAGAATGAATATTTTAGCGGCGGCAGACGTTAAACTGTTCAAAGATTTGATTTTAACGGGAGAAATCAATTACAACTCTAATGACTCCAAATCGAAGACATTCAAGAATTCATGGGATAAACTGAAACGATTCACCACCGGCGCGGAGATTAGCGGCACTGAAAGACCGAATCAACTGGATTATAACTGGAATGAATCAACACGGGTGATATACAACGGTTTGGCAAATTACTCTCTGAAATTGGCAGATAAGCACAATATAGGAGCTTTGCTGGGAGTATCGTATGAGGTTAGCAAATATCAACAATTGACCTCTAACCGTAAAAATCTACTAAGCAACGACTTATCTGATATAGAAGCTGGATCTACAATGCAAGGGGATTTCGGGAATGGGGGCGGCTCGTATGTTGATAAACTGATGTCTACATTTGGCCGTCTGACATATAATTTCGATGAAAAATATTTGTTTGAGTTCAATGTAAGAGCCGATGGGCACTCCAGGTTTCATAAGGATCACAGATGGGGGTATTACCCTTCCATTTCGGTCGGATGGCGTGTAAGCGAAGAAAACTTCATGAAAGATATAGCGTGGGTTCACAATTTGAAATTGAGAGCATCATGGGGTGAGCTTGGTAATATAAATGTAATCGGTCCGTATGCTTATTTTTCTACCTATAAAGTAAGCAGCGATTATGACTATAACTTCGAAGACGGCCTGGCTACGGGTATAGCACAATCGGCTCCAGCCAATCCGAATTTGAAATGGGAGACTGTAACTATTACTGACTTCGGCTTGGATTTCGATGTCTTGAATGGGAAAGCCGGTTTGGTGTTCGATTATTATAATAAAAGAACGGATGATATCCTGATGGAATATTACCTGCCCAATGAAATAGGGGTGAGGGATCAAGTGTCGGGAAACGTAGGAGTGGTAAAAAACAGCGGATTCGAGCTAGCTCTAAGATATAGAGATAAAATCGGAAACTTCTCTTTTGAAGTAAACGGAAACATTGCGAAGAACTGGAATAAGATTCTTGATATGGGGCCGAATAACAATAGTATTTCAAATCCATGGATTTCAGCGGAAGGCTATCCTATCGGCGCATATATAATGTACAAAACCGATGGGCTGCTTACACAGGACGATATCGACTCCGGCAATTATGTTACGGATGGCACTGTGCCTCAGGCCGGGGATATTAAATATGTGGATGTGCATAAAGATGGAAAACTGGATGAAAAGGACCGTATTATAACAAAATGCGACGTGCCTGACCTTACTTACGGTATAGGCGTCAATGTTGCTTATAAAGGTTTTGACCTGGCTATCTTCGGTCAAGGCATTGGAGGAGTGCATACTTATTTCCAGAACGAAATGGCTCATCCGTTCTTCAACTATTCCAGCCCAAGGGAATACCACCTGACAAGATGGACGGTAGACAACCCTGATCCGAAAGCTGCTTATCCCCGGATTTATACATCGGGCGCCGGTAATGCGAAATATAATCAACTTCAATCAGACTTTTGGTTGTTTAAGGGAGATTACTTCCGTATTAAAAATATCACTTTAGGGTATACAGTTTCCGGGAAACTGATAAATAAATATTCGTTGAGCGCATTGAAATTCTATGTGTCTTTGGAGAATCCATTTACGATCAGGGCTGATAAGCGTATGAAAGATTTCGATCCGGAATCGGCTTCGGGACGCGCTCAAAATTCAATAGGATCACAAATGTATACATTTGGTATTAATCTTTCGTTTTAACAACTAATTAGGATAGATTTATGAAAAAATATATAAGATCAATTTTATCAATATCTATATGCTTAGCGCTTATTGACGGATTTACAAGCTGTGATATGGATGTGTCGCCTACAAAAGATACCGACGCCAATGCGTTTTGGAAAACAGATAAAGACGCCTGGATGGCGCTTAACGGTATATATAGCGAACTCACTCCGGGCGCAGGAGTGTATGATGATACATATACTGATGAAGTTTATTGTCAGTATTCCTGGGAAAGCAATGGCCCTATTTTTGTCAGGGACGGACTTAGCGCCGCTACCGGCCCGGGTTGGGATTTTGTAGGTATACGCCGGGTGAACGACTTTCTGGAGAATGTGGGTAAATGTACGATGGATGATAATATCAAAGAACGGATGAAAGCGGAAGCTCGTTTTCTACGAGCCATAAACTATCTGGATAAAACTCTTATTTTCGGAAAGGCGCCTGTCATCACGACTGCTCTTAATCCGGATGAAAAGAATATTAAAAGAGATCCGGTGGAAGAAGTACGTAAATTTGTGATCGATGAACTGTCCGCTGTGTCAAAGATACTGCCTGCTTCTTATACCGGCGGTTATTTGAGAGAAAAAGGCCGCGTCACCAGTTATGCGGCATTGGCTTACCTGTCCAGAGCAGCATTGCTTTTTGGAGATTATCAGCTTGCTGAATCTACGGCTAAACAACTGATGAACGGTACGTTCTCTCTATTCAAAGTAACGTCTTTGACTCCGGAACAGGAGAAGGAAGCTGAAGAAATGGATCAATATATCGATTTTACAACGTTAGGAATTAATAAGGACAAATATGTCAAAGGTATGTTTAGTTATGAGACTTTATGGCATACCGAAAATGCAAATCCGGATAACCCTGAGTATATATTTTCGCGCCAGTATGCAGAAAAGATTCAGGAAAACTGGGTTGCATACTTGACTTTGCGTCCTAATCAGCTGGGCGGATGGTCTTCTGCCACTCCCACCCAGAATCTTGTAAATATATACTGGACTGCCGATGGTAAAAATCCCGCGTTGCTTTCTAACGAGGACAGAGGCAGAGCTTTCAAAAAGATAAACGATGACTTCCTTGCTTCCGGAAAATCATTCTCGGAGTTCTGCGCCGCGAAAGTAGCTGATGGAACAATAAAGAACTATGACTTTATCAAAGAGCTGAGAAACAGGGATAGCCGCCTGTATGCATCTGTTATGCTTCCATTCAAAGGCTGGTTCGAAACGGTTCAGGGTGGGAATGATTTCTATTACAGATGGTGGAATAAAAATATACCGGGCAATGAATCATTGTCAGGGTATAATTTCCGTAAGATGACGCCTCTCGACAGATCTACAAGTGGAGAAGATGAAGCTACCGGAGATTTTCCTTGTTTCCGGTTTGCGGAGGTATTGCTTATCTTCGCAGAGGCGCGTACTCACAATACAGGCTGTGACAGTCAGGTGCAAGCTGTTTTGAACCAAATAAGGGATCGTTGCGGAATGCCCGATGTTCCGGCGTCATTGACTAAAGACCAGGCTATCACCCTTATCCGGAATGAAAGACGTATCGAGTTGGCGGGAGAAGGAGCCAGAGCAACGGATTTGACCCGTTACGAAGATTCGTATTGGCAAACAATGATGAATAACGTGCCGATTACGCGTCCCGACGGCGAAATTATATTAACGATGAAGTGGTCTTCTCGTATGCGTTTGCGCCCGCTTCCACAAGGAGCTCTCGACCGTAATCCTGTTTTAAGCTCAGACCAGAATCCAGGGTATTAATTTGACTAATCCTAAAATCGTACAGGCTAATCGTTTAAAAATATCTATTACTCATGAAATAGTAATCGGGGACAGCTCCGATTACTATTTCAAATTACAAGTATCATGAGAGTTAGATAATCTTTCTGGTTCCTTTTGAGTATATCCATCACATGGCTTTTATACCGTTTAGCGGTGCGAACAGAAAAGTTATTCTGGACGGGGATATTAAAGAAGCGACTAAAAACGGTACAGCCGACGGCCAGAATCATCCGGGGCTATTCAATCCAAAGGGCTATATCGGATTTCTGGGACACGGCTCGCCTGTTAAGTTCAAGCGTATAAGAATCAAAGAACTGAATTGAAGTTTGAATTTCAGGTAACGAAAGCTATAGCAAAGATCAGCTTCAACAGACAGTAAAAAGAGCTATCTAATTTTTGTGGGGTTCACAATCCCACAAAAAGGGAAGTTTGAAGGAACTTATTCATTTAGAGGGTGGAATACCGGAATAGATACCTTTTTACCTGCAAGTTAGGGCAAAAATCAAAATAGCAATTGACCAAAAGTACTATCTTTGTTTTCATGTAAAAAAGATATATCCGATTATTTTTCAAGTATCCCCGATCCCCGCGTAATAGGGCGTTGCAATCATTTGTTATCAGATATTCTGTTAATCGTCCTCTGTACATATTTGGTTGGGAGTAGTGATTATCAGGACATGGTTGTTTTTGCACAAGAGCGAAGAGGAGGAGCATTGGATGGGTTATTAAAATTGCCCAATGGAGTTCCTTCACATGATACGTTTTCACGTGTTTTTAGTATACTGGAAAGTAAGAGCCTTCAGGAATGTTTGATGAATCATGGCCGGGATATTCTGTCAGCATTGTCAGAAAAGCAGATTGCTATAGATAGAAAGAAACTTCACGGAGTTTCACCCGCCACACGCGGCAACGATGGTTTGTATATTCTCAATGCATGGGTATGTGAAAACGCATTGTGTGTAGCTCAGGAAAAGGTTTTAGAAAAGTCCAATGAAATAACGGCTATACCCAAAGTCCTGGATATGCTTGATCTGGAAGATGCAGTCGTTAGCATAGATGCCATAGGCTGCCAAACAAAGATAGCAAAGCAGATTGATGAAAAGAAAGGGTATTATTTTTTGTCTGTAAAAGCAAATCAACAAGAATTATATGATGACATTGAGTGTGCATTCAAAGTCCATTCGGGTTCAAGCCATAACCAGGAGTGGGAATATGATCATGGCAGATTAGAAACCCGTAGCTGCCATATTCTGCCTGCATCAGATTATTTATTGGAGGAAAAACTGAATCTTTGGAAGAATTTATCCACCCTGATTAAAATTGAATCAGTTAGACAAACCAAAAATGGCAGCAGTAATGAGGTTCGGTATTATATCAGTAATGAAACTCAAACCAATGCTGCTTATTATAGTAATCTTGCCAGAGGGCATTGGAGTATTGAAAATCGGCTTCATTGGCAGTTAGATGTTTCTTTCAAATTAGATGTTTCTTTTAAAGAAGATGCTTGTCGAGCTGGAGAAGGAAATACCCCGGAAAATTTATCTATTCTCAGAAAGTTTGCCCTTCAAATACTGAATCAAAAGAATGATAAACTCAGCATCAGGAAAAGGCAACTTAAAGCGGCGCTAAATAAACAATACTTAATCGAACTTCTTAAGATTTGATGTGTTTGCTCTATAATGTATATAGTTGGGCTGGATAATTGAAAAAAAACTTGTTTATTTGTGAATTGAAAAAAATAAAATAATGATACTTGATTTGATATCCAAGGATGACAGGAATTCATTCAATGAGTTTTATGACTTGTACTATGGTCAGGTATTCCGTTACTCTTATTATTTCCTGAAAAATACGGATTATTGTAAAGAGGTAGTGTCTGATGTATTCCTCTCCATATGGAAATCAAGAACAAAACTGGAAGATATAAACGATCTTAACACATGGATATTTGTAATTACACGGAATGAATGTTATCGCTACTTGCAGAAGAATAAAAACGGACATACCACATTAGATGAAATTCCGTTACATCTTCAGAATACAAGGAGTCAGTATGCAGATGAGTCTATTCAGGATGAAGAGATAGATATTCTTTTGACAAAAGTAATTAACAACCTGCCCGAAAGATGCAAAATAATTTTCCTGATGGCGCGACAAGAGGGTCTAAAGCCAAAAGAAATTGCCGAAAAATTGTCAATAAATGAAAGTACGGTAAGAGTACAAATGAAAATAGCCATTGAAAAAATAGTATCTTCTGTTAAACCACACTTTCCCGACCTCACATTTTCTCTGTTATTTATAATTCTTGGCATTCATTGAAAACCGCAAAAAATGTTAAAAAAACATCTTCCTCAAAAATAATCGTATTTTGTTTAAACGAATTTTATATTTGCATACTCCATATTTAAGATTAGTATACAGTGGCTTTCCCTCATTTCATCACTACGATTATCGCCTTTATGATTATCGGTTTTGGTACGGCAGGCATCGTACCGACAATATACAGCGTAGCCGGACAGCACACCAAAATACCGACAAGTATTGCTCTTACCATCGTTTCCAGCGTCAGCTTCGTCGGTTTTCTGATGGGACCTCCGCTGATCGGGTACATTGCAAGTGCAACCAATCTGCGGTATTCTTATGCACTGATAGGGCTGTTTGGTATTGGCATCATAGTATTGGCATCTGTGATCAAGATTTTTAGGGTAGATAAGAGAAGGGCCTAAAGGAGTGATTTGTGTCATCCTGAGTGAAACGAAGGATCTCCTTCTTTATAAACGAGATGCTTCCTTCGTCAGCATGACAAGAACTAGACGAAAATTAAAATTGAAACAAATATGGCAAATATATTAGATAAAATAATTGCAAATAAAAGGATCGAAGTAGAACGGCAGAAAATAGCCGTACCACAACCCGATCTGGAACGTTTGATTTCGAATGTAGAGGCGGTAAAATCATTCAAAGAAGCTTTGGCTAACTCCCCGACAGATATCATTGCCGAGTTTAAACGGCGTTCACCGTCACGCAATTGGATTTTCAAAGGAGCTAAAGTGGAAGATGTGATACCACCCTATTCCCGCAACGGTGCAAGCGCTATTTCAGTGCTTACCGATATGGACTTCTTCGGAGGGAATCTGGCGGATTTGGAAGTGGCTCGCAACCTGACCGGCATTCCCCTGCTTCGCAAGGATTTTATGATAGATGAATATCAACTCTATCAGGCAAAACTAGCCGGGGCAAGCGCAATACTGCTCATAGCTTCGGCTCTGACTATTGCTGAGACAAAACAATTGGCACGAACAGCCAAAGAACTCGGACTCGATGTACTGCTCGAAATACATAACGAACAGGAGCTAGGTCACATCAACGATAAAGTGGATGTTGTGGGTGTAAATAATCGCAACTTGGGGACATTTGTCACTGACGTGCAAATCTCGTTCGACCTTGTTGAAAAAATACCGAACGAGTTTATAAAAATATCCGAAAGCGGGATATCAGACCCTCAAACGGTTGTTGATCTGCAGGCAGCAGGCTATCGTGGTTTCCTTATGGGAGAAAACTTTATGAAAACTGCCGATCCGGGAAAAGCTTTAGGCGAATTTATAACGCAACTAAAATAACTAAACCTAATACATAACACTAACATGAAAACATTATTCTCTATTCTAATCTTATTTATAGCCCTTCCGGATTATGTATGTACTCAGAATGCCAAAACCATATCCATTATACCCAAACCGGTATCAATGACTGTAGGAGATGGTGAATTCTCAATCACTGATAAAAGTGTGATTTACTGCGATACCGAAGCCCAAAAGGTAGCCAAATTTCTTTCAAGCTTTCTACAAAAACCAACTGGCTATAAAATTCCGATAGAAGTAAAAAAAGACACTCGCAACCGTAAGAAAGGAATACTCCTCAGTATATCAAAAAAATATAATCTACCGGAGGAAGGTTATACACTGGAGGTAGACAATGATAGAATTCTAATATGTGCCTCAGATGCAGGTGGCTTGTTCAACGGTACACAAAGCCTACGACAGCTTCTACCCTCCGATATAGAAAGTGAAAACACAGTGCGTTCAGCTAAATGGACTGTTCCAGCTGTGTCCATCCAAGATAAACCTTACTACAAATGGCGGGGATATATGAAAGACGTCAGTCGCACATTTTATAGCATAGATGTTATAAAAAAGTACATGGACGCTATGGCTCTGTACAAACTGAACACCCTACATTTCCACTTGACAGATGATCAGGGTTGGCGTATTGAAATAAAAAAATATCCGGAACTCACCAGCAAAAAAACGACTACTTTTTCTGCAAAATATAACCAACCAGCCGAAAGAAGCGGATTCTATACACAAAACCAAATAAAAGAATTGGTAGCATATGCAGTAGAAAGAAACATCACCATAGTACCTGAAATAGATGTACCGGGACATGTCTGGCCAATTATACTTGCTCATCCAGAACTCGGAGTAAACGATATGCGGACACCCGACTATGTCGTGCCATTTTTGACATCATGGTCATACTGGGGGTTTCAGTTTACACCAAACCCGCTCGACCCTACAAAGGAAAGTGTTTACACATTCCTCGACAATATCTTCACCGAAGTTGCTGCATTATTTTCAGGTAAATATATTCATTATGGAGGAGACGAGGTGGTACATCGTTTGTGGGAATCGGAAGAACATGTGAAAGAATTTATGAAAGAAAAAGGATTCACAAAGGTTGAGCAGTTACAAAGTTATTTCGTAAACAGGATATCAAAGATACTTCTCGAAAAAGGAAAAACACCAATGGGTTGGAACGATATTCTAAATGATGAAGAAAACCTAAGTAGGGATGTAGCCATAATGTCGTGGCTAGGCGATGTAAAAAGCGCAGTAGACAAAGGTTTTAAAACTGTAGCTACACCTAGCGGATATCTATATTTCGATATAACACAAGATGATAGGAATGACGGAACGATGACCGATTTGGCATACGGCAATATCAATTCGATAAAGCGTATATATAACTACGACCCAAGAGCTTCTTTGGGTGAAAAAGAAAAAGACCTTGTATTGGGTATTCAGGCAAATATGTGGTCTGCTATAGCTATTGAAGTAAAAGATATGAACGTGCAAAACTTTCCTCGCCTATTGGCTCTATCAGAAATCGCATGGAAACCTCTAGCTGACAGAAATCTACAGGATTTTTATTCCCGCCTCGAAAATCATTATCCAAGACTGGATAGAATGAGGATAGACTATTTTCGTAAGGGTGGGTACATTACAGGCAAGTGGTCTCCTGCCGATCTAAGTACAGATTACAAACCTTTGGAATGGGATATAACTAAAAAAGTATACGCCAATGGACGTGCTATTGCAGGATTTTATTATACTAATGGACAAAACTTTATGGACATTCGCAAGGTACAATTGTTAGAAGATGGAAGAGTTATTTCTGAAGATATCCATCAGGGACTTGCCGATAAACAGAGGGATACTAGCCTACCGAAGACTTATCTATATAATCTGCAAGTAGATACTTACAATCCGAATGCTAAATATACCCTACGAGCCGAAGTTGCCGGAAAAGGAGGTACTGATTCGTACGGTAACTTTACGTTCAACCTGAGTCCTTACAAGCCATTCACCGTAATAGAGCCTAAATAATTTTATATGAAAATATGTCAGCGGGAAGTACCACAATAGGGCAAACAATCCTCGAATATAAAAATAAATTCGGACGTCACGATGTTGCGGCTCTTTATGTCGGAGAATATACTAAGACATGGAGTAATTATGTCAGAGGTAGCAGAGATTTCCTTTTCAATATGGAAGAACTGAATTTAGGTCTCGCAACCGGACAAAAGAATGAAGGTAGCGGAAGTGACAAGAACTCAATTGGACATGTTGGACGTATTAATTATGGTTTTGACAACAGG
The DNA here is from genome assembly GCF_015234155.1 of Dysgonomonas sp. GY75. Lineage (NCBI taxonomy): Bacteria > Pseudomonadati > Bacteroidota > Bacteroidia > Bacteroidales > Dysgonomonadaceae > Dysgonomonas > Dysgonomonas sp. GY75. Next base: position 46,308 of record NZ_JADCLQ010000002.1, on the reverse strand, counting down.
TATCTGCTTGAGTTAAGCTTTAGAAACGATGCATCCAGCACCTATCCAAAAGTGAAACGTTGGGGCTTCTTCCCTGACGCATCTGTAGGATGGAGGATTACCGAAGAAAGTTTCATGAAGCCATATTCATCAGTCATCTCCAATCTTAAACTTCGTGCTTCCACATCACGTTTGGGTGATGATGCCTCTATGCAACCTTATTCAGATCGTACAGGTTATCAAACTCCAGGCAAAGATATTAATGAGAATACTATTCCGGGGTATATCTTCGGGTCTTATGGAGGGGAGAGCGAATTTATCTATCCTACAGCTTCGTCATTGGGCATTCCTAACGATCAGTTGACATGGATGATAGCTAAAACGTCCAATATCGGCTTAGATTTTGGGTTGTTCAACAATAAATTAACAGGGGAAATTGACTTTTTTTATCGTAGTCGAGATGGAAAAACAGCTACACGATTAACTTCCGTTCCTTTAGAGTTTGGTCAGAAGATGCCACAGGAGAACCTTAATGGCGATTCTCACCGTGGATTTGAAATTTTGCTTAGGCACCAGAATCGGTTAGGAAACGGATTCTTTTACAGTGTAGGAGGCAATATGTCTTTTACCCGTGCAAAATATGAATATCTGGAACAAGCGGACGCGACTAATTCATATAACAATTGGCGTGTGAATGATATGTACCGCTGGATGAATAAACGTTTTGGATATAAGTCGGCGGGACAATTCCAGTCATACGAAGAAATAGCGAATTGGGCTATTCAGGATAATAATGGGAACAATAGCCTTTCTCCGGGAGACATTAAATATATGGACTTAAACGATGATGATGTTATTGATGAGAACGATCAGACTATTATCGGACGGAACAACACACCCGAAATAATGTTTGGCTTGGATATAAATCTTGAATATAAGAATTTTGATATGTCTATTCTTCTACAGGGTGCGGCGAACTTCGATGCGTACTTCGATAGTGAGGCTCAAGTTCCGTTTTTTAATGGCGCTAGTTCTTTGGAGGTATTCTACGACAGGTGGCATCGGGAAGATCTATTTGATCCTCAAAGCCGATGGATTCAGGGAAAGTATCCTTCGACTTACGTAGGAGGAAAAGAAAGTAATAGAAGAGTTTCTGACTTCTGGCTTCAAAATGCGGCTTATTTGCGTTTGAAGAACGTACAAATAGGGTATACTGTACCGAAAAAGATCCTTACCCAATTTAAAGTGGAATCGTTACGTTTTTATGTAACAGCTTACAACATACTCACATTTACTAAGCTGGATATTTTCGATCCGGAAGTATCTCAGGGCAATCGCGGTTTTTACTATCCTCAGCAAAAATCTTACAATGTCGGGTTTAATCTAACATTTTAATTAAAATATTATGAATAAGATAAAAATATATATAATTATAGCATTACTTGCTTTAATCGTACCTATCTCGAGTTGTAGCGACTTTTTGGATACAAGTCCCAGAGATATAATAGATGAAGATAAACTGTGGAGTGATCCGGCAAGTATAAAAGCATATTTAACCCGCTTATATTCCGGTATGGAAGTGGAAAGTTTTGAATACGAAATGGACGATGAGGCCTCATACCCGTCCACTTGGACTGATGAAGCTGTACGTAGCTATACATGGGGAAGTACAAATGATCAGTTTTTTCCCAATAATCTCACTCCCAGGTGGAATAGGAATAAGGGTTATTTTGAAATCAGGGATGTAAGTGACATGATAAAGAAAGTTCCAAACGGAAATCTAAGAGATGAAGAGAAATATTTATATCTAGCTGAAGCCAAATTTATCAGGGCATTTTATGCACGCAGGTATGGAGGCGTACCTATAATAAAAGAACCTCAGGGGTTTAATCCTGATCCTACAACACTCAGAGTGCCTCGTAGCACCGAAAAGGACACGTATCTATTCATTCTCGAAGATTTGGATGCCGCAATTGCAGGATTACCCGATGCTGCAAAACAGCCAAATGCAGAGAATCTGTACCGTGCTACTAAATATGCGGCATTAGCCCTAAAGTCTCAGGCTATGTTACATGCCGCATGTGTTGCAAAATATGGAGTTTACGATGCCAGCATGAATGGATTGTGTGGAATACAAAGTACCGATGCGGATTTCTTCTTTAACGAATCGAAAAAAGCTTCTGAAGAAATAATAAAGAATGTAGGCTTTAAGCTTTACGAAAAGGATTCCGATAAAGAGACTAATTTTCAAAACTTATTCCTAGATAAAACATGGCATGAGGAACTTATTTTTGTAAAAGCTTATACTGTGGATAAAGCTCATAGCTGGGATTATTATAATGCACCACATTCGTTTAGGATTGATTATGGTAGCGCTACTAATCCGACCTTGGAGATTGTGGAAGCTTTTGATTATATTGATGGTTCCGAAGGAACATTAAAAGTAAATGATTCGAACGGGAAACCAATAGAATTTGATAACCCTTACGATTTATTCAAAGGCAAAGACCCTCGTCTTTTGGCTTCTATTTTGGTTCCGTTCGGACCTTGGCAAGGAGATATAATAGATATGAGAAGAGGAATTATCGAGGGAATGAGTACAAATACCCCAACATTAGCGGCCGATTTGACAAGTATGTACAAAAATACGGCTACTACTATTGGAGGCAAAGATGGTATAATTCCAACATGGGATCCGACAAAAACTGGATTCTATATAAAAAAGTATATGAATCCCGGAGGTAAAATAGATTATAATAAATCTACTCAGAATTATATAGTTTACCGACTTGCCGAGATTTATCTCAATTATGCTGAAACTGCGGTAGAATTAAATCAGAACACCGATAAGGCTTTGGATTATATTAATAAAATTCGTGATCGGGCTGGAGTAAAAAGACTTACAAATATAAACCTTGAACTGGTAAGAAAAGAGAGACAGACAGAGTTGGCTTTTGAAAACCGCCGTTGGTGGGATTTAATCCGTTGGCGTAAGATGGAGGATAATATTAACAATCATCAATTTATGGGTCTATTTCCTTATTTATTGGTTCAACCCTCAGATGTGGTTAGTGGACAGCCAATAATTAAACATAAAGTTATCTTCAAACGTGAAGCGGCATTGAAAATACCTCGTGTATTTAATTCAAAATTGTATTATAATAAGATAGATGATCAGGTTATATCGTCTAATCCTACCATTATTCCAAATCCAGGTTATTAACAATTGATACATTATGAAAAAATTAATATATATAACTACTCTAATACTATCGGTTCTATTTGTTAGTTGCAGTCTTGATAATTATGATACTCCGGATGCCAGAGTGAAAGGGGCTATTGTTGATCTGGCAACTAAAGGGGCTGGACAGGAGAAGACTATTCCGGTGCAAACTGTTAATGGAGCTAAAATAGCTCTTTACGAAGAAGGCTACGCGCAACCTATTTATTTTTCTATTAAAGGAGATGGAACATTTGAGGGTGATATGATTTTTTCCGGTAATTACAAGCTTGTACCTCAAGGACCGTTCTTTGTTACCAGTGAAGATACTATAAGAACATCAATTCCGGCTGCGGGAGATATTAAGTTTTATCTTGAACCGTTTTTACGTATTAGGATAAATGATGCCTATTTAAACTTTAGTGGAAACGACCTTACCGTAAAATTTGTTATCAGTAAATCATCGAATCCTAATACTGGAAGATTAAGTATATACAGGGTTGTATGGGCAAATACTCCGTTATTGGATAAGAATACGCAGGTAACTACTATTGATGGAAGCCGTAATTTCAAAGAGGTCTCTGTTTCCGCCGGCAATGAAGCAGACAGTCTTGATAAAGAACTATCTGTAACGGTGAGTGGAGTAGATCCAAACAAACCAGTATACGTGCGTATAGCTGCATGTGTGGCAGGTACTACACATTATAATTATTCTGAACCTTTCAAAGTATATATAAAATAACGAATTAAAATAAAAAAATGGAAAAAATAAACTGTAAGAAGATTATATTGACAAGCTTTATAATTACATTACTTTTTGGAGGAAAACTATACGGACAAAGTTCTGAAATTTCAATAATACCAAAACCTCAATTGATAACTACAGGACAAGGAGAATATCATATTAATGAAACTACTGAAATTTTTTGCCAGCAGGAATCTTTTGTAATAGCTGATCTTATTGCAGAAGTATTACGTAAGTCTACCGGATATCCATTACCTGTAAAAGCTATTAAGAACCCATCTTCACAACACAAGGGGATCATATTTGCTCTGAAAAAGAAATCTAAAGAGGAAAATAAAGAAGCTTATCAATTTGCCGTAAGCTCACAAAAGATTCTGATTTCGGCTCCATATCAAGAGGGCTTACTTTATGGAGGGCAAACATTACGTCAGCTATTGCCTTCTCAGATTGAACGGGATTGCAAAGTAGATAATTTGAATACCGTTGTTCCATCAGTAACCATTGTCGATCAGCCTCGATTTTCGTGGAGAGGTTATATGAAAGATGTAAGCCGGACTTTTTTCGGAATCGAGATAATGAAAAAGTATATAGACGTAATGTCTTTGTATAAACTCAATGTATTGCATTTACACTTGACCGATGATCAGGGCTGGCGTATAGAAATAAAAAAATATCCGGAACTCACCAGTGAGAAAACAACGGTTTTTCCTACTGAATATAAGCAACCCGCCGAACGCAGTGGTTTCTATACGCAGGAACAGATTAGAGAACTTATTGCTTATGCTGCATTACGGAACATTACGATAGTTCCTGAAATAGATGTTCCAGGCCATAGCTGGCCTGTACTTATTGTTTATCCGCATTTGGGTGTCAATAAGAGAGTCTATCCGGATTATGTTTTCCCATTCCTTGCATCATGGGGTATTTGGGGAAACCAGTTTACACCAAATACTCTTGATCCGACCAAAGAAGAGGTATATACATTTCTTGATAATGTATTCACAGAGCTTGCTTCTCTTTTCCCGGGACAATATTTCCATTTTGGAGGAGATGAAGTGCGACATACTGTATGGGAGAACGAACCTCATATAAAAGAATTTATGCAGAAAAATAATATGTCGACCATTATTGACCTACAAAGTTATTTTGTAACAAGGGTATCTCAGATCATAAAACAAAAAGGTAAAACCCCTATTGGCTGGAATGATGTGTTAGAAGATGAAAGTCTGCCGAAAGAAACAGCTATAATGGCTTGGCTTGGAGATGAAGCTGTAAAAGAAGTTGCCAGTAAAGGGCATTATGTAGTGGCTACCCCCGCGGGTTATCTTTACTTCGATATCACACAGGAAAGCAGACATGATGGCACAACCTCTGATTTGGCATACGGCAATATCAATTCTTTGGAATCTATTTATAGATATGATCCTATTCAAGGACTCGAACCTCATGAGGAAAAATTTGTATTAGGACTGCAAGCTAATATGTGGACAGCGATACCTCAAAATGTGAAAGACATGAGTGTTCAAAATTTTCCACGTCTGACGGTTGTTTCTGAAATAGGATGGGCAGACAAGAGTGGAAAAGATTTTATTGAATTTTCAAAACGAATTGAGACTGCCAAGTTAAGGCTCGATGAGTTAAAAGTTGATTATTTCCATCCGGGTGGTTATATAGCTGGTACGTGGACTCCAGCTGATATTTCATTACAGTATGAAATGTTAGAATGGGATGTAACAAATAAAGTATACGCTAACGGATGCATTACAGCTGGCTTATTTCATACGAAAGGTGAGTCTTCCCTGAATATCAGAAAAATACAATTACTCGAAAATGGAGAAGTAATTTCAGAAGATACACATAGAGGATTTGCCGATAATTTTAGGGGAACAAATAAAACTAAAACGTATCTCTATTCTCTAAAAGTAGATAATTATAAAGCTGGTTCAGAATATACGATAAAGGCAGAAGTATCTGGATATAATGGAACCGATACATATGGTAATTTTACTTTCAGCCTTTCACCTTATAAACCGTTTGTCGTAACGGAACCGAGATAGATTATTAAAACAGATGGAGTTGAGATGTGAATATTTTAAAATACTGTTAATAATATAGTTATAGAGCGATCCAAGATTTATTGGAAATAGGTATACCACTTAAAGTAGTAATCGTTCAGCTTGAAAGCCTGAATTGTAAACTAACTCTCAACGAAATAAAGATAAATACGTAAATAACTGCATCAAAGAAAGATTAAAAACAATAAACGATTGAAACAAAAAAACAATGACGTTAATCAAAACAATTTCGGGCATCCGCGGCACGATAGGCGGGCGTATCGGGGAAGGCCTGTCCCCATTGGACATTGTCAGGTTCACATCGGCTTACGCTGTGCAGATCCGCCGGATAAGCTCGCAAAAAAGCAATAAGATCGTTATCGGGCGCGACGCCCGCATTTCGGGTGAAATGGTCGGTAATATCGTAAAAGGCACCCTGATGGGAATGGGTTTCGATGTGATCGACCTGGGGCTGGCAACCACCCCGACAACGGAGATAGCTGTCACAGACCAGCAGGCAGACGGCGGAATCATTATCACAGCCAGCCATAACCCCAGGCAGTGGAATGCCCTGAAGCTGCTGAACGAACACGGAGAGTTCCTCAATGCCGCACAAGGGGAAGCTGTGCTGAAAACAGCAGCAGACGAGGCTTTTACTTACGCGGATATTGACCATACCGGCTCATGCAGTTTAAATGATACATATAACCACATACATATAGACCAAATCCTCAAGCTGGAACTCGTGGATACTGAGGCTATACGGAAAGCTAATTTCCGTATAGCAGTCGATTGCATCAACTCCGTCGGGGGAATCATCATCCCCATACTGCTGGAAAGACTGGGCGTAAAATATGTGGATTGCCTGAATTACGATCCTACGGGGGAATTCCGGCACGATCCCGAGCCGTTGGAAAAGAACCTGTCCGGAATAATGGAGCTGATGAGGGATTCGGCATACGACGTAGGATTCGTCGTAGACCCGGATGTAGACCGTCTGGCTATTATCTGCGAGGACGGTGCCATGTACGGCGAAGAATACACCCTGGTAACCATCGCCGATTACATACTGTCCAACACACCCGGAAATACGGTATCGAACCTTAGCTCTACACGCGCTTTGCGTGACGTAACCGAAAAACACGGGCAGCAGTATGCCGCTTCTGCCGTCGGGGAGGTGAATGTCGTGGCAAAGATGAAGGAAACCGGCGCCGTTATCGGCGGGGAGGGAAACGGTGGTGTTATCTATCCGGAAAGCCACTACGGTCGCGATGCCCTGGTAGGTATAGCCCTCTTCCTGACCCATCTGGCCAAAGAAAAGAAGAAAGTGAGCGAATTAAGTACCGCATACCCGCAGTACTTCATGGCTAAGGATAAAGTGGAGCTGAAACCCGGAACGAATGTCGGTCTGATCCTGCAAAAAGTAAAGGAAAAATACCGGAACGAGCGCATCAACGATACAGACGGGGTGAAGATCGACTTTGCCGATAAGTGGGTACACCTGCGCAAATCGAATACCGAACCCATCATACGCATATATTCCGAAGCGGCGACACAGAAAGCGGCGGAGCAGGCCGGAAAAGAGATCATGGATATTATATATACATTAGAAACCGAATAGCATGGCGGACAGGATATTAGTAACCGGAGGAACGGGATACATCGGATCGCATACGGTGGTAGAACTGCAAAATGCAGGATATGAAGTAATAATAGTCGACAACCTGTCCAATTCGGGTGCCGGGGTATTGGATAACATTGAAAAAATCACGGGAATACGTCCGGTATTCAGGAAAATCGATTGTTGTGATTATGAAGCGCTGGCCGCTATTTTTGGAAAATATAAAGGTATAAAAGCCATCATCCACTTTGCCGCCAGCAAGGCTGTAGGCGAGTCCGTTGAAAAGCCACTGATGTATTACCGGAACAACCTGGTCTCGCTAATCAACCTGCTGGAACTGATGCCGCAGTTCGGTATCGGGGGATTTGTCTTTTCCTCCTCCTGTACGGTGTACGGACAGCCTGACCAGCTGCCTGTAAGCGAATCCGCGCCGGTAAAGCCGGCAGAATCCCCATACGGGAACACAAAGCAGGTCAATGAAGAGATTATACAGGATACAGTTGCCTCGGGAGCGAATATCCGGAGCGTTATCCTCCGCTACTTCAATCCCATAGGTGCCCATCCTTCCACTGAAATAGGCGAACTGCCGAACGGTGTGCCTCAAAACCTCGTCCCATATATTACGCAGACAGCTATCGGAATCCGCGAACAGTTAAGCGTGTTCGGGGCCGATTACGATACGCCGGACGGGTCCTGCATCCGGGATTTTATCAACGTAGTGGATTTGGCTAAGGCCCATGTCGCGGCTATCGAACGGATTTTACAATCAGGGCAAAAATCGCCCGTCGAAGTATTTAATATCGGGACAGGACGCGGCTTATCTGTCTTGGAACTGATAAATACCTTCGAAAAGGTAACGGGAGTAAAGCTGAATTATCGCGTAACGGATCGCCGTGCCGGGGATATCGTAAAAGTATGGGCCGATCCGCAGCTGGCAAATAATGAGCTGGGATGGAAAGCAAAGGAATCGATAGAAGACACGCTGATGTCGGCGTGGAACTGGCAGGTAAAAATATCGAAAAAACAAGAATAAGACCAAAAATAACTATACCGATGAACACGAATTTAGAAAAAACAGTCCCCCATTTTTTATTCGCCCATCCCATACTGCAAATACGCCCTTTGGGTGAAGGGCTGATAAATGATACGTTTTTCGTTGAAACGCAGGGAAATAATCCCGACTATATCCTCCAGCGGAAGAATAAGAATATCTTCAGGGATGTGCCCGCAATGATGGATAATATTTATAAAGTAACCACGCATCTGAAGAAGATAATCTCAGAACGGGGAGGCGACCCTCTAAGGGAGGCCCTGACTGTCATACCGACGGTGGACGGCAGGCTGTTTTATAAAGATGCCGCGGGCGAATACTGGGCTGCCTGCCTGTTTATAGATAATACGGTTGCCTATGACTACGCAGATTCCCCTGAATTGGCAGCGCAGGGCGGCAGGGGAATTGGTAAGTTCCAGGCTAT
>NZ_JADCLQ010000002.1:0-37189 GCF_015234155.1 Dysgonomonas sp. GY75 | reverse complement strand
GAGCCGCCGTAGTCAGATGCTGGCCTTATGGGAAAAGTTCGAATCGGGGGAAATACCCGTCAGGATCACCCATAACGATACCAAGATCAGCAATATCCTGTTCGACAGGCAAGGAGAAGTATTATGCGTTATCGATCTGGACACCGTCCTCAGCAGCATGTGCCTGAATGACTATGGCGATGCCATACGCTCCTATACAAATGCCGGAAAGGAAGACGATGAAAACCTTGAAAATGTGTATATGAAGATGGATCTCTTTGAGGGCTATACCAGAGGGTACCTGTCGGAAGCATCGTCCTTCCTGACGCAGCCTGAAATCGACAACCTGGCCTTCTCCGCCCTGTATATTACCTTCGAGCAGGTACTGCGTTTCCTGATGGATTATATCGACGGGGATAATTATTACAAGGTTAAGCATGAGACGCATAACCTGGCACGAACCCGCGCACAGTATAAGTTGCTGCTGTCTATGGAGGGAAACTATGATGAGATGCTCTCCGTCATCGGGAGAATTGTCTGCGACATAAAGATTAAGTAAGGGAAGATAAAAAGGAAAAATCCTCCTGTAATAAAACCATTAAAAAATTATAAGAAATGAAGAAGATATTATTTTTATTCCTTGCCGGCTTTATGGCTATGGGTATCAGCCAGCAATCCGAAGCACAGAATGTGATCAAGACACCCGTTCCCGAACGTCCCGCCGGACAGACCGATGTACTCGAACTAAGGACCGGTCCCCTGCCAATAGTCCGTGTAGCCTTTATCGGTCTGGGCATGCGCGGCCCGGGTGCAGTGGAACGCATGACACATATAGAGGGTGTGGAAATAATTGCCCTGTGCGATGTGGAGCAAAAAAACACGGAGAAAGTAAACAAAATGCTCGAAAAGCGTGGATTTCCCAAAGCCCGGGAGTTTTACGGGGATACTTCCGTATGGCGTAAAGTCACAGCCCTGCCGGATGTAGACCTGGTCTATGTAGCCACAGACTGGAAATCCCATGCCACAATAGGCGTACAGGCGATGAAAGACGGGAAGCATGTGGCGATTGAAGTCCCCTCGGCCATGACAATGGATGAGATATGGGCTTTGGTCAATACCTCGGAACAAACCCGTAAGCACTGTATGCAACTCGAAAACTGCGTCTATGATTTTTTTGAACTGACCACCCTCAACATGGTGCAGCAGGGACTGCTTGGTGAGATTGTACACGGGGAGGGAGCCTATATACACGGGCTTCAGCCATTCTGGAACCAGTACTGGAACAACTGGCGCATGGATTATAACAGGAAGCACAGGGGCGACCTCTACCCTACACATGGATTCGGGCCTGTATGCCAGGCCATGAATATACACCGCGGGGACAAGCTGAATTACCTTGTATCGGTTGATGCAAAGCAGCTATCAAGTGTAAACTTCATAAAGGAGAAGACAGGCGAAGAGGTAAAGGACTTCCGGAACGGTGAACATACCTCAACCCTTATCTCCACGGAAAAAGGCAAGTCCATCCTTATCGAGCACAATGTAAATTCGCCGCGCCCTTATAGCCGTATGTACCAACTGACAGGCACAAAAGGCTTTGCCAATAAGTATCCGGTACAGGGTTATGCCCTTGATGGAGGAGCGATAGACCCTGAGGTCGCAGCCAATCACGAAAATCTGAACGCGCATAGTTTCGTTCCCGATGATGTACGCAAAGCCCTGATGCAGAAATATAAACATCCGATAGCAAAAGACATAGAAGAAAAGGCAAAACAGGTAGGAGGCCATGGCGGCATGGACTTTATCATGGACTACAGGCTTATTTATTGTCTCCAAAAAGGACTGCCGCTGGATATGGATGTCTATGACCTGGCCGAATGGTGCAGCCTGATACCTCTTACCGAAATATCTCTGGATAACAGTAGTTCCCCTGTAGAAATTCCGGATTTTACCCGTGGGGCATGGAATAAGCTGGACGGGCTTAAATTTGAGAAATAAGCCTAAGATAGTGATAATGCTAATTAGTGTGTGATTCCCACACAAGCACACATAAAACAAAATTCAGTTGTCGCTGAATTAATAATATCAAGTCTATGCTGGAAATAACAATAAAAGAGCCCCCCGTTGGCCACTCTAAATTGACCCCATGGAGATTTTTTGTTTAGGAGTAAAAAAAGCAGTCATTTTAAGTTTGTAAAAAGCCATCATTTTTGTCGGTTTTTACTAATTAATTTAAGTTTCTATTTATATTTTGTACAATTTATCAAACGTATAAGCCCAAATGAACATAATGATTTTAATCAAAAACCCTGATTTAGTGACTGCATGAATCTTTTTAGGCAAATATTTGGCGATATCGGAGAACGCGGTTTCCACCTGCTTTCTGCCGATGGATATAAGATACTCGATACAGGGATTATGCGGATGTCTGGTATTGCTTTTACGGTTGGCAAGCAATGTTATTCCATTCTCCAAGAGCATCTCTTCCATCAGATAATCGGTATATGCGGAATCTGCCAGAATCTCACTTCCTTCAGGCAGATTTACAGGCAGTTGCCTGAGTCCATCCAGGTCATGTTTGCTTCCGGCAGTGAAAGTAAATTCCACGGGAATGCCACCCGAAGTAACTATCATATGGACTTTGAACCCATAGAACCAACAACGCTTGGATACACAACGTCCCCTGTACTCTTTTCCTCTGACAATCCGGGAGTTCGCGATACGGATATTCCGACAAACACTTACAGGAAAACTGTCGATGCTATAAACGGTTTGAAGATTCAACTCTTTTACGGCTTGTCCCGTGTAAAAGAACAGTTCGCTAAGGAGTTCCCCTATTTGATGCATCCGCCGGTTGAAGCGGCTTTTACCAAGAATAGCAGGCATCAGGCCGGTACATCGGACAAAGCAAAGGGACTTTTCAATATTGCCCGCAAAGTACTGGGCAGCCAACAAGATGACTGTGATTACTTCTGCATCGGTCGTTTTACGTCTTTCCGGCTCTTTATGATTCATAGATTTCAATATATCGTCAAAAAATACATATATTGCAACGGTTTTATTAACCATGGTCAGTCCTTTTTTGTGTGTTGGCACCGCAAAATTATAGGATTGGCCTTTTTTATTACAATACTTTATAAATAGCAACTTAAATTAATTATCACTCGGTTGCAAACATTATACAACGATCTTTAAAAAAAATGAGAAATTTTTATTTAAAAAGTGATTAAAAAAAATATTAATATGCATTTTTATTATATAATTTAGTACTAAATAAATGAGGACAAAAAATCACCTTAAAGATTATACCAAGTTCACATTTGAAGATTTTCTTCAGGATGTTTTTTTTATTGAATCCATTCTAAACCCAACTGAAGAGTCTGATTCTTTTTGGAGAGAATTTCAAAATGGAAATGAGGAAAATCTTACTCATTTCTTTAAAGCTATCAGTTGTATCAAAGATTTAAATAAAGACTTATTAGATGATGATAGTGTTCGGAAAATATGGAATAATATTCAAAAAACTAATAGTAAGCGAACATTCCGGACCAAAATAGCCTATATTACTATTAGCAGTCTGGTTGCAGCTAGTATTGCCCTTTTAATATTTTTCAGGTTTTCTTCTTTTTCGCCGACTCAGGATATAGAAGAGCAGGGAATAAAGTCTTTTGCTTACGAAAACACATTGGCTACATCGACGACTACAGAAGCTCAACTAATTTTATCTGATAATAAAATTATAGCCTTGTCAGATCAGGAATCAGTCATATCTTATGATTCAACATCAATTAAAGTAAATTCACAGGAAACCCTAAAGAAAGAAAAATCAGCCATATTTAATCAATTAATTATCCCGAAAGGAAAACGATCTTTTCTAACACTGTCCGATGGCACCAGAATATGGATAAATTCGGATACAAGGGTGGTATTTCCCGCAGAGTTTAAAGGTGATAAAAGAGAAATATTCGTTGATGGAGAAATATACATCGATGTGCAGCCGGATAAGCAAAAACCATTTATTGTTCGTACAAACGATATTGATATAAAGGTTTTAGGAACAAAGTTTAATGTACAAGCCTATAGCTCGGATATTCAGAAAAGAATTGTCTTAAAATCCGGATCAATAAAATTATTTTCTGAAACAAATAACAAAGAAATATTGATGCAACCAAATGAAATGTTCGAACTGGCTGATGGAAGAGGAAATATCACAAAAGTAAATGCCGATATATATACATCATGGATTGATGGTATTTATATATGTGAAAATGAAAGATTAGATGTTATTCTTACTCGGATATCAAGATACTATGGAGTGGAAATATCCGTGGATAAAGAATCTGCAGCCTTGAAATGTTTTGGAAAATTAGATTTGAAAGACAATCCGGATAAGGTTATGGAAGTCATCAAATATATTGCTCCTGTAAAATGTGTTTATAATAACAATAAATATATAATAACTTATAGATTTTAAAGACTTAGGAGAAAAAATAAACTTATATTAACCTATAAATAAAATGCCTATGAAATAACACTGGACAAATAAATAAGGAAGTAATATTAAAGAGAACCAAATTAAAAAAACACATTTTAACTTATACAAAGACCTTATGAAGAATATTTAAGAATTAAAACGCAAAGCCGCTCAATACTCTCAATATCAAGCGGCTACTAGACAATTAAAAACTTAACGACTATGGATTGAAAATCCATAGGTTAGATTGCGAATAAAATTCGCCTGAGTGTCGACTATAAGTCGATTAAAAAGCGATAACTAAAGTTCTTTGAAACATTATTCAAGTATAAAATCCTCATCACTATTGGGTTGATCTTTGTGATGGTTTAAATAGGCTTCTAGCATATCTTCGGTTATATGACCTGTACTCCAACAGCCATAACCAATACCCCAAAAGTGATTGCCCCAGTAGCGGCGTTTTAGTTCGGGAAATTCCTGCAATAGCATTCGGGAACTGCGACCTTTAAGGCGACGAACCATTTCGCTAATACTTAACTGGGGCGCATAACTCAAATGCAAATGGATATGGTCTTTACTGACTACTCCTTTGATGATTTGAATATCCAGAGAATTACATACTTGACGTAAAATATCGCGACAACGTAATTGGATATCGCCTTGAAGTATATGATAACGGTATTTGGTTATCCAAACCAAATGTACTTGAAGACTATTTATATTATGTGGACTGCGACGATTTTCCATAAACGTTACAAAGATAAAATTTAAAACATTTATAGAAGCTAAAGCCTTGTACTAAAGTACATAGTTTTAACTAGCGAACTTGAAAAATAACCAAATAAAAAAACTTAAAATATTATGAAATATATACTATTGTTTATTCTACTAACATTTAGCCTTGTCGAAAATTCTTACGGACAGACAAACAAGCCTTCAAAACAAAAAGCAATGGATATTTTTATCATACCTGCTAATAAAGCCTACGCAGAACCTTTTACTCCCGGCCGTACCAATAATTTCATTCCTGTAGGTTGGCCCGAAACCTGGGATGCCATTTCTGACTGGCATAATAAAAATAAAAGCGTAGTATGGTATCTGTACCAGAAAGCCGGGGATTATGATTTTTACTTTGATAATAAAGTACTGAAGGGGATAAATCTATCATTTGATCTGAAAGTATCACAATGCTATGATATGGGATTTAAAGGATTTAGCAAAAAAATTCAATTCAATGGAACGGGAAAATGTGATACATTATTCTGTACCGAAGTAAAAATTCCCAAAACAGGTTATTACAGATATGAATTAAAACCTATATCTGATCCAGCCGGAGCTATTACTATCCAGACTCTCATATTTAAGTCGTTCAAACCGGATGGAAAAGTAAATCATACAGATTATCAGTCATCACCGTCTGTACATTTAGCCTTTAGTTCTACTGAACCCACGACAAAATCATACGACTGGCTGTACGAAGAAATAACTGTTCCTAAGGATAGTGACCCTCTGGCAACTTTCTATATGGCTATAGGGTTTTACCGTGGCTATTTTGGGATTCAGACCAATTCGGAAACCGAGCGCCGCGTTTTGTTTTCAGTATGGGATAGTAAAGATGCCGAAAATGATACGAGTGTAACAAATGCTGATTTTGTTACACTTGTAGACAAGGACCCTGCTACTACGACCAATTCTTTCGGAGGGGAAGGTACTGGTGGGCAATCATATATAAAGGATGCCAACTGGAAAACTGGAAAACCTGTTCAGTTCCTAATGAATGTCCGTCCTCAGGATAACGGATCAGTGATACTATCGGCATGGTATAATATAGACAACGTGGGTTGGAAATATGTTGCCTCATGGCGTGCTCCGAAAGAAAAAAAAATCTTCGACGGATTCTACTCTTTTCTGGAGAACTATGGATACACAAATGGTCAACAACGTCGTGAAGCATATTATTATAATGCATGGGGTCGGGAGGATAGTACTGGCAAATGGATAAACTTTAACAAAGTAAGATTCTCCAATACAGATGGAAAGGAAGGACAGCGTGTGGATTACGAACAGGGTGTATCCCAAAAATATCCAGACAGGTTCTATATGTCATCCGGCGGATATACACCTACATTAAAAACGGAGAATGAGATTCCGGTTTCAACACATGAACCGGTACTGGACCTGAAAAAATTCCAGATAAGAGTGGATGAAGCCATTGAAAATGAGTATAAACACGCACAATCAATAAGGATGAAGCCATAGGATATGAGTATAAACATATAGAATCAACCCATATTGCATTTAGGCAATACAAGTTTTTAAATTGTTAATATTCTTGTTGCTTAATTTGTTTATCAGTTGTATAACGGTCAAAGTCATAATCTTAGATAGAATCCTGTTTTTGAATCCATCAAAGGACTTGGCATAGTTTCTGCGAATCATAAATTAGTCACATAGTTGAGAGAAAAGCGTTTCAATGCGTTTTCTTGATTTTCGAAAGATATAGGCTCGAGATTTATAACCATGCTGATTTCTGTGCATAGGAACTTCGAGCCTTATTTTGTTGGATGAAAATAAATCCTGTTGATAATCAATGCTTAGATATCCTTTATGGCCTAAAATTGTACAATTTCTATACATCGATTTTATATCTTTCAAATAATGAATATCATGCACAGAAGCTTGACTTAAATCAAAATCTGTAAATACGCCATCAACAGTACAAACCGCATGAAGCTTATAGCCGTAGTAGTTGCTGGATTGAGAAGCACAATACCCTTTGTTAGGAGATGTAGACCAATCTTCTTTACAGATACGACACCTTGTACTGCGACTCAATTTGCATACCTCAAGAGGCATACTATCGACAATGTAACTATCATTGTCAGAGATTTGATTGGCTAATTTCTTGCGTAAATATTCTCTAAAATAAAAGAGCCTTCTTTTTCTACGGTTATTGACGCTGCGCTCTATTTTGGATGATAATTCGGTCGATAAAATCCTAAATAATTGATATTCTGAATCAATACTCATATATTCAGAAGTTAAATCGATCGCAATTAACTCAATATCTGACAATTTAGGCTTTCGTATTTGATTCAAAAAGTTCATCTTATTCTCTACTTGTTGTAATACATCTAAGATTTTTTTCGTAATTTGCAGTGAAGTTGTTCATCTATTTAATCGTTTGGTAGACAATTAAATATAGTCATTTCATTGATAATGAGCAACTTCTTTTTTATTCAAATATTAATGCACTACGGGTTTAGTTATCAATTTGTTTAAGTATATGTCAGTTTCAATACATACTTTTTTCTTTCATTCTTCCAGCCAAACCATCATTCAACAAAGCAATCTGTCTTTCATAAAACATATC
Organism: Dysgonomonas sp. GY75; assembly: GCF_015234155.1. NCBI lineage: Bacteria > Pseudomonadati > Bacteroidota > Bacteroidia > Bacteroidales > Dysgonomonadaceae > Dysgonomonas > Dysgonomonas sp. GY75. Next base: position 29,363 of record NZ_JADCLQ010000002.1, on the reverse strand, counting down.
TGCCTTTCAGGCTTTAAATCTGGAAAGAATATATTTTTTCAATCATTCCATTATTATCAGAATCATTAAAGATTCGATTCAATCCCTGAATCATTTTATCAAGATGTTTTGAAATCAAAGTTCCTTGTAATAGAAAAGTAACGCCACCCGGAAGAGATGGCGTTACGGGTCTTTCCCATGTGGTGGATGAAAAAGGGCTTCATAGATACACGCCTCTGCTGTACCTGTCTTAATCTAATCTTGCACTACTTTTTGTTATACTCCCTGATTGAGCTTTCATATATCCTCCTGTCGGGCGTACACTTTAAAATACCTCCCGCTACCAGATCCGAAATCTTCTTGTGCGAACGCCGTAGCATTTTTGCAACCTGGTTAATGCTGAACGTCCTTTCTATAGAAGAATCCTCCGTTTTGGGCAATTTGCGGTCTAACACCCTTTCGATAACTTTCTCCAGGGATTCTTCCGTTGTAACAATAACTGTATCCATAGGCGATAAAAAATAAAAAATTAAAAACTGGAATAATCACATATACTAAATTATATTTTGTATATTTGAATCGCTAAATTATGAATAAAAACGAACTACTAAATAAATAGTTTAATGTTTATATATAATTAAATAATTATGGTTTATTTGTTTAAAATACGTGAATTGTGCGATAAGCGGGGAGTGAGCATGAAACAGGCCGCCTCAGACCTGGGAATGACCGAGCAAAGCTTACATAAGCTGATCAAAGCCAATTCGACCAAAATAGATACCCTGCTGGCCATAGCGGACTACTTTCAGGTAGAACCCGCCTATTTCTTTGATAAAACAACGGGCGATACCAACCGGTATGTAAAAATAAAACGTGAAGAACTGACAGGTCTGATCAAGAAGGTGCTGGCATACTCCATTCACGGCTTCGGTCTCATTAAACTGGAATTGGACGAAAAAGAAAAAAGATTCAACAGTTATTTCGATATACTGGACAAACAATACACCCCGACAAAAGAGGATTTGGAATATATATCAAGTATCCTGCAAGAAGAAAGGAAACTGAATTTAAGGGCTAACACGGATATACCCATCGAGCTGACGGATAAAACTACGCCGAAAGACATTACAAGGCTATTGATGACCAAAGACGAGTTTGATTTTACCTCTGCTTACTATTACAGCATCAAAAAGGCACAGGCACAGGAAGAACTTCAAAAACTGTCTTCTTTCATCGAAAAACATAACATACCAAAAACGCTTTCCATAGAAAAGGATATACAGGAATTGCAGGATAAGATTAGATACTACGAGGCGAAAAGCATAATAGGGGGAAAGGGGTAGCGTATAACGGGCGTATAACTTTTATTATAATAACAAAAGAAAAGAATCAGTATGTAATACATTATATTTGTAGGATATTTAAAATGTTTGGGTAATGGATACATTGATATTAAATAAAAAAGAAAGGGATACCCTTTTGTCCGAGATAGACAGTAAGGATATGTATAAAGCGGTACTGGCTTTTATTGATACGGTCAAGCAGAAGGATAATTGTCCCTTTTCAATGGAGGAGTACAGGCAGTTGGCGGAACAGGCAGTAAAGGATCGGCGAGCCGGAGTTAATTATACAGGAATGGAGGATATGAGAAAGTTGTATCCGGGATGAAGGAAATAGTTTTTTATACTATAGCGAGGAAACAGCTTATAGAAATCCATGATTATATTGCACAGGATAGTCCTGCAAACGCGGTAAAGGTATATAACGGCATTCTGGATGAGATTGAAGTCCTTATGTCGTTTCCCCAGATAGCAAGGATAGAAGAAAGCCTGAAAGGATTGGGTGTTGAGTTTCGTTCACTGGTTGTATTGAGGCGGTATAAGGTCGTCTATTTTACGGAAGAAAGTACGGTTTATATATTTATGGTTTGGGACTGTCGCCGCAACTCGGAAGAATTTCGGCAAAGCGTGCTGAAATCATTCGTACAGGGTAGCGAATAAGGTCTATAAATAACAAACAATTTGAAGCTAAAGGAAGCATCCGCTATAACGGCTTTTTTTTATTATCCGGTCTAACGAATCAGCAACCATTGTACAACAAAAAAAGTTGAAAAAAGCGCAAAATTTTAGAATAAACAAAAAAGATTGTTATTAAAAGTTTTATCTTTGACATTCTTTCTGTGTAGAGGCAAAATAATAGAAATAATAGATTTTTTTTGGCCTAACAATTTGGGAGTTTAAATAAAAGGGCTACCCTTGCATCCGCTTACCAAGAGAGGGGCGGCAAATCAAGGAGATTTGAAGAAGAAACGTATTGAAAACTTAGTCGAACAATAGAGGCTTAAATTATAAATATTATAAACTATAGTTGTACGATTGTTAGACGAGAGCAAGAATATAAGAAGCGTAATCCCGCTGATTATGAGTCCGATTGGAGAGATTAAACATACTCTGCCTGGGAATGGAACGGCCTTTTATCGGATCTATACTACCTTCGTTGGAAATTATTCTTCGAGCATACGATAAAAGAAATGCAGGGAGAAAACGTTGCTCCTATGGACTTCTTTGAAATGGAAGAAAAATAGGCACAAAAGAAAAAGGTATACGGCAGTAAATCCGAAGGCGATGTGATCAAAACGGCAACTGAGGTTTATTCGCGGATGTTCGGGAATAGTCAGGTTGGCATATAAAATAATATTTAAATTAGAAAATCAACAAACTTAAATATATAACCATGACCAAGAGAAATTATTTACCATTTTTATTTTTGCTTTTATCCATGGCCATGTATGGACAGAAGCATAGTTTTGAGATAAAAGGCGGGGATTTTGTTTATGACGGGGAACCTGTAAGAATCATTTCCGGTGAAATGCATTATCCGCGTATTCCCCATCAGTATTGGCGTCATCGTATGCAAATGCTGAAAGCAATGGGCCTTAATGCTGTAGCTACCTATGTATTCTGGAATGCACATGAACCGGAACCTGGAAAATGGGATTTTACAGGGGACAAAAATCTAGCCGGATATATAAAGACAGCCGGCGAAGAAGGACTGATGGTAATACTTCGCCCGGGACCGTATGTATGTGCCGAATGGGAATTCGGTGGGTATCCGTGGTGGCTTCAGAATATCGAAGGGATGGAACTGAGACGTGATAATGAGCAATTTCTGAGATTCACACAATTGTATATCAATAGGTTATACCAGGAGGTTGGCAATCTGCAAGTGACTAAAGGCGGCCCCATCATTATGGTACAGGCTGAAAATGAGTTCGGCTCATATGTATCCCAAAGGAAAGACATCCCACTGGAAGAGCACCGGGCTTATAATGCAAAAATCGTACAACAGCTGAAAAATGCAGGCTTCGAGGTACCTACGTTTACATCAGACGGTAGCTGGCTTTTCGAAGGTGGTACCACACCGGGTGCACTACCAACGGCAAACGGCGAAAGTAATATTGAAAACCTGAAAAAGGTAGTGAATGAGTACCACGGCGGACAAGGCCCGTATATGGTTGCCGAGTTTTATCCAGGCTGGCTGGCCCACTGGGTGGAACCGCACCCGCAGGTGAGCGCTACAAGTATTGCCCGCCAGACCGAAAAGTACTTACAGAATGATGTATCGATCAACTACTATATGGCGCATGGGGGAACCAATTTCGGATTCACCAGCGGGGCCAATTATGATAAAAAGCACGATATACAACCCGATCTGACCAGTTACGATTATAATGCGCCTGTCACCGAGGCCGGATGGGTTACGCCTAAATTCGATTCGATACGTAACATAGTAAAAAAATATGTAAACTATACTGTTCCTGAGGCAGCGGCAAAGATACCGGTGATAGAGATATCTTCCATCAAACTAACGAAAGCCGCAGATATGCTTGAAGCGGCCAGAGAGCAAAAGCCGGTGGAAAGCGATAAGCCGGTGACATTCGAGAAATTGAACCAGGGCTATGGTTATGTCCTGTATTCCCGTCATTTCAACCAGCCGGTAAACGGTAAGCTGGAAATCGAAGGGCTACGCGACTATGCGCTGGTATATGTGAACGGGGAGAAAGTCGGGGAATTGAACAGGTACTTCAATAACTATTCGATGGATATTAATATTCCTTTCAACTCTAATCTGGAAATATTTGTAGAAAATATGGGACGTATTAATTATGGATCCGAAATTGTGCGCAACACGAAAGGCATCATAAGCCCAGTTAAGATTAACGGTAATATTATCGAAGGCGAATGGGAAATGTACCGGATACCTATGGATAAGGCTCCGGATCTTGAAAAAATAAAGAAATCAAATGTGCATAATCTTACAACCGCCATTCCTGAGAAACTACTGATGGGTAAGCCAGCTGTTTATAGCGGTACATTCAACTTGACTGAAACAGGTGATACATTCATTGATATGGAAAGCTGGGGCAAAGGAATTGTCTTTATTAACGGTATAAATATCGGCCGCTACTGGAAAATCGGACCTCAGCAGACACTTTATATTCCCGGAGTATGGCTCAGGAAAGGGCAGAATGAAATCGTTATATTCGAGCAGCAGAACGATAAAGTACATTCGGAAGTGAAAACAGTAAAAGTACCGGTGCTGAATAAGCTTAATGACGGACAGTAAGTTTTGGGATATAAATGAAATTATCTATGAAAAAAATATTGCTGTTATTCACTGTTCGTAGATCATACAATGGCATCCAAGGCTGATATTTTATTCATATTGTCCTGGAGTTATAGTGATCCTAAACAAGTATGCCCAATTTTTATCTTTATAATAATATCTGAACGTTATCTTATTATCACGTAGATACTTCATATCCGGACTGGTACGGACACACTATTTAATATGCTGGGTTCAAGGGCATTTTTTACCAATATGGTATCAGTTGATTCTTTCTCAAAATTTAATAGGGTGTAATTATATTGGAATGTTTTGTTAGGCATTGCAATAGCATTGTCAAATCTGGTTTCTTCGTCAACCATGACAGGGCACGATTTGTTCAATTCCCCAGCGGCTTCCATCATAACTTTATCGATACCCGGCGTTTATTAAAGAAAAAGTGCTGTACGCCATAATAAGAGAGGGAACACATAATAATTCCCACGATCATTCTGAATAATTGTTGAACCTGTATCGTTCTTTTCGGCTTAACCTCAACCGGCGGGATTTCTTCTACAATCTTTTTAGGAAGTTCATACCCGCACATTTTACACTATTTCGCTTTATCAATATTGTTTTCGCCACATTTATCATATTGATTCATAGCTTATTTAATTGATTTTAGACATTATGTAGTTGAAATAATTATGCGAAAATAATAAAATAATTGAATAAGTCGATGATGTGTTTATTATTTTATTAGCAAATTGTCCTGTTTGAATTAATAAAAAGGAATAATGGCAATAAATAAGATCAAAAAGCATAGTTTTTCGGCCTTCTTCCATAAAAAACAGGAATGAAAATATTATATCTTATCCTGGCGCAAATACAGACGGCCGATAATATAATAACAAAAAAGCGAAATGGCACCGCCACTCCGCTTTATTTTCTAAAACCAATCGAGAGTTACTTACCCGCGGCAACAGAGTCTTTCCTGAATTGCTTCAGCACCTTTTCGATTTCAAGGGAAATTTTTCTTGCGCGCTGGCCGGCAGACTTATTTCCACTTTCAACCTGTGAAGCGGCATCCTTTGTGAAATCCGCGAATAATTGATTCAAATTCTCTACTAATTCTTTCATTGTGTTTTTGTTTTAAAATTTATTTATTGTCCAGTTTGAACGATCCGGACGGCCTGAATCCGGGGATGTCATGAGCCTTATGTAAAACTTTACATAAGGAACATTGTACTAAACCTACGGAAGTTTCCTATACGTATATATAGCACTACTCTAACTCATTTTGTTGCTTTGTAAGGTTATTCACCTAAAACATACTTAATATGCAAAAGCAACAGAAGAAGTATCCCAACTTCAGGGATGAGAATTATGTGTCTATTGTAGAACAGGCTTGTAATAAAGTTGTCGGCTTCAGAGAACTGTATAAAGAATTGGAGCGGTCTATAACGATTAACGGTAAAAGCCAAAGTGCCCTTGAAAATTATTCGCGGCAGTTGGCGCATTTGTCTCTTCACTACAACCGTATGCCATTGGATCTGGATGCGGAAGAGGTAATGGATTACCTGTATCAGGTAAAAAGTAGTGTAGAAACTTCGGATTCCTTTTTCAGGTTCACAGTACATGGGATGCGTTATGCCTGTAAAATGCGGGGATTGGATTATGCCCAATTTGAGTTGCCTTCTTTAAAAGGGCCTAAAAAGCTACCGGTTGTTCTAAACGGGTCAGAGGTAAAAGCCCTGTTTAGTTCCTGTAAATTACTTAGACACCGGCTCATTATTGGTTTGTGTTACGGCTGTGGACTAAGGAGCAGCGAAGTACAACATTTGGAGCCATCTCATATTGATCTGGAACGGAAAATGCTGCATGTGCATCAGGGCAAAGGGTTGAAGGATCTTTGAAGTGGAAAATGTAAAAATCTCAATAGTTAAAAATGAGAAAACGAAAAAACCGTTTTTGGCCCTGGAGGGTATGGAGTATGGCTGTTGGTTTAAACAACAAAAGAAAAAGTTTCTCGAAAAGCTCGGGATTAAGGTTAATGAAAATAAGAAACAATGGGGCTAAATAGGTAGAACTGTTAATTATAGCTAATTATAGGGCAGGTATAAAGGTTCATATGCGTTGTTTTAAGGATATTGTTAAGTCCAGTTCCCAATTCTTAGTGGTGGCACTGGAGAGAGATACTCCTAGCCTTTTTCTATTTAATATTAAAATTCTTTATTTCGATTTTTCTTTCCCTAATAATAGCTTTATAATAAACAATGTTGTCATAATTATTATCACATATCGTTTGTATCTCAGCAATATCTGCATCATTTGTATTTACCCAAAAAATAATTCCTTTTAAACAGTTCTTTTCAAATCTGACTGGATTTTTTCTTAATCTTTCTTTTTCTATTGCCAGTCTATATTCTTTTTCATACTCCCAGTCTTTTGTTTTAGCTAAAACAAAATTAAACCAATCACTACCGATATTATTAATAGATGAAATGGTTGCTATTATCAGCATTAACTGCAAAAGCTCAGCCATCCAGCGATTTTGGTGTTTGGTCAAGTATTGAGATCAATAAAAAATTTAACAAGAAGTGGTCTGTAAATGGAGAAGCAGAACTCCGTACCGGAGAAAACTCATCGGAGATAGGTCGTTGGGGATTAAAAGTAGGAGGTGATTATAATGTCATTAAGGAGGTCAAAGTAGGGCTTGCCTATCAATTCCTTTATTTCCATGATATTGAATACTGGGATTTCCAACCACGCCATCGCTTTATAGGATTCCTGCAAGGACGTAAAAAATGGGGAAATTTCTCTTTTTTATTGCGTGAACGTTTCCAAATGACGACAAAGGATGATAGTGACAGGATAAAAGCAAGTGGAAAAATAGACACATACAAGATGGATTCCGAATGGAGTTGGCGCAACAGGATAAAAGTATCATACGATATTCCGAATTGTAAATTTGCACCATCTGTCTCTTTCGAATCGTTTTATCAGCTAAACAATCCGGATGGTAATGAGTTTGATGGCTTGCGCTATACATTGTCAGTAGCTTATAAGTTGAATAAAAAGCATTCTTTCGACCTGTCCGGAATATTTGATAAAGAGATCAACGTGAAAAATCCGGTCGACAGATACATTTTGAATGTAGGATATGCATATAGTTTCTGATACCTTTAAATATATAATATATGAGAATAAAAGATTTGGCAATAATATCGGCAACAGCATTAATGTTGTTGTTTGTGGGATGCTCCAATGATAATGACTGGTTAGAAGATGAAGATGAAGGTAACACGGAAGTTCCTGATATAGTAATTGTAGATACCGGCAATGAAGATGATTATGTGGAAAATTCTACTTTCGACAATACTGTATATATAACCTTTTCTACAAATAATGCAGTAATTGAAAATTCTACAGAGGGAGTTGAAATAGTCCGGTCGGCAGCAGGTATCACAGTGACCTCGACAGTTAAAGGGGTTGAATATATAGTCTCCGGAACCACCTCCAACGGATTCTTGAAAATATACAGCGATTACAAATTCAAGCTTGTGCTCGACGGGGCTTCTATAACCAACACGTCAGGGCCTGCCATTAATATTCAGAGTGGTAAACGTTGTTTTGTTGTACTTAATCAAGGTACAACTTCGACACTTACTGATGGTAGTAACTATTCTACAGCTCCAAATGATGAAGATCAAAAAGGATGTTTCTTTAGCGAAGGAGAACTTATTTTCAGTGGTACCGGATCGTTAACTGTCAGAGGAAGTTATAAGCATGGTATATGTAGTGATGATTATGTGCGCATTCGAGAAGGAAGGATAACGGTTGATGGAACGATTAAGGACGGCATTCATACCAATGATGCGTTCATAATGGATAACGGAACATTGTCGATAACCTCATCCAGTGATGGTATTGAATGCGAAAATGGATATATATACATTAACGGAGGAAGTATGATTCTTAATCCGGGCGATGATGGCATAGCAGCTTCATTTGAAGGAACCGGCACCTCGGTAAATCCTACTGTTTATATCTCAGGTGGCAATATCACGGTTAATACTACTGCGCAAAAAGGCCAGGGAATAAAAAGCACAGGTGATGTTTCGATAAGTGGAACGGGAACATATACAATAAAGACAACCGGAATTGCAGCTAAAGGTATCAAAACCGGAGGGAATGTTGTAGTCTCGGGAGGAACAACTTTTATAACTACGTCTGGCGCAGCATACTATGACAGTACAGAAAAGGATACATCTTCGTCTTCAGGGATAAAAACCGGCGGCGATTTTGGGATGAGTAGCGGTATACTCACCATAAAGTCTACCGGAGCCGGAGGTAAGGGAATTAATACCGACGGTAGTTTCATTATGGACGATGGTACGCTTTCGGTTACCACCACAGGCACGAAATACACATATAGCAGCTCGCAAACCTCGTCACCCAAAGCCATCAAGGTCAACAGCCATGCTACTATCAACGGCGGTACCACTACGGTCTTATCAACATATCATGAAGGTATTGAAAGTCAGCGACAGATCACTATTAACGGAGGAACGGTGGATGTAACGGCGTATGACGACGCGATTAACGTTTCCCTCACAAGCGGTAATATTACCATCAACGGTGGCTCTGCCTATGCATTGGGAGCCTATAACAATTCATCGTCAAAACCCGGTGACGGGATAGACTCTAATGGTACGATTACCGTTACAGGCGGCGTTGTAATAGCTGCTGGCGGAAAATTACCAGAGGAAGGGTTCGACTGTGACAACAACCAGTTCAAAATAACCGGCGGTGTACTGATAGGTACCGGTGGAAGTACGAGTACTCCTACTTCTTCGGCATGCACACAACGTTCAATAATATTCAATGGTGTCAGCGGAACCCAGAACCAGTATATCCAACTCAGAGATCCTGGTGACAACGAAGTATTGACATATAAACTACCGGGAACAATCTCCTCAATGTGTATCTTGCTGAGCGCTCCGGGCATCAGCTCTACCGGAACTTACACGCTTGCCAAGGGTAGCAGCGCTGTAAGTGACGGCACGGAAATATTCAAAGGCTACTATACGGGGGCTACGTACAGCGGCGGTAGCGCCACTACGGTTTCAGTAAGTTCGATGGTCACAGGCTCAGGGTCTTCTTCTGGCGGTGGCGGCGGAAGACCATAATTGCGTAATAGTATGAAGAAAAGAATCGGGAAAAAATATTTTCAGATAGTATTAATCAGTCTTTTACTGATTAATCCGTATACTATATATAGCCAAAACGGCACACCATTCCCAGGTTCCCCTCCAGGAATGCCTCCCGGAGGAAAAGGAGGACCTCCTCCGGGAATTCCGGGTATGTTGCTTCCCGGGCAATCTTCATGGTAATAACCTGTATTTGGTGTTTAATTCAATGCTTCCAAAATTAAAATAAGGTGTGTGCCATATCAGTACCGGGCAAAGCCGGATAAAAATCAGGCATGCCCGGTACAAACTGCCCTGTTCCTGTATGCAATCCTATATTGTTTATTGTTGTCCGGCCTGTCTATACATCCGTTAGCTTATGGAACAAAAATAAATATGACAAAGTACATCGTACATCCGGAAAAACCGCTACCTTACATCTATCTCTATCCTTCCCGCCTGCAAACCTTTCGCCTTTGCTTCAAAGATCATCTTTCCGGCTTTTTCACCCGATTGTACTATCGAAGTCAACTGTCCGTTAAAGGCCTGCATCCGAGGCAAATGAAAGAGTTCGAGGGAAGTAGGGTCGCCGTTTGCCGATGCTTTATAGCTACCATCGCCTGTTACGGAGAAGGTTATCTGACGCTGATCATCAGGACATAAATTACCATCTTTATCCACTACCCTCACATTTATATAAGCAAGGTCTTTACCATCGGCAGCTAATTGCGTTCTATCAGCAACAAGTTCTATATGATGCGGCTTACCTGCCGTACGCACAATCTTTTCTTCCGCGACTTTACCCTGCTCATCATATGCAACTACTTTCACTTCGCCCGGTTCGTATATGGCGTCCATCCACATCAGGCGGTAGCGGTTCTGCACGGTAGTATTATTTTCACTCTGTTTTCCGTAGCTTTTACCATTGATAAAAAGTTCGGCTGAGGGATAACTCGTATAAACGAATACAGGAGTTTTCTCTCCTTCACGCCCTTTCCAATTCCAGTGAGGCAAGATGTGTAATGTACTCTCATTCTTATTCCACAGGCTACGATACAGATAATACCTGTCTTTAGGAATACTTGCCATATCTATAATACCGAACATAGAACTATGATTTGGCCACGCATCCGTATCATAGGGAGAAGGTTCGCCCAGATAATCGAATCCTGTCCATACAAATTGCCCCATAGTCCATTCATAATCATCTGCCAAAGCAAAATCATCATCCGGCAAATTTGACCATGCGCAATATTCGAAGTCGTAAGATGAAGACTGATGGTCGTCATATATGGCATCGGCTTTCTTTTCAACAGGAAATTTATATACTCCCCGTGAACTTACTGTCGATGATGTTTCTGTTCCAAGCACCAGGTTTTGAGGCAGTTTTTCGTAACCTTCCTGATAACGATGAGCACGGTAATTAAACCCGGGAACATCTATCATCGCGGCAAAACCGTTATTCAACACGCAACTAATCTGGTCCATTCCACAAGTAACAGGACGGGTAGGATCTTCACGATGGCAAATATCCTGCAAGAAAGAAGCCACCTTGTATCCCTGGTCGCTGCACTGGGTAGGCACCTCATTACCAATACTCCACATCACCACACTGGCATTGTTACGGTAGTTGCGCAGCATATTTACCATATCCCTCTCTGCCCATTCGTTAAAGAAACGGTGATAACCATTCTTGCACTTAGCGATGTCCCATTCATCAAACGGTTCTACCATCATCATAAAGCCCATCTCATCACACAGGGCAACCAGTTCCGGCGCAGGCATATTATGTGCCGTGCGTATAGCATCACACCCCATATCTTTCAGCATAGTCAACTGACGGCGCAATGCCGCTACATTAATGGCTGCTCCCAAAGGACCAAGATCGTGATGATTGCAAACCCCTTGAAACTTACGCCTTTTACCATTCAGAAAGAATCCCTTGTCGGCAATCAGTTTTATATCCCTTATACCGAACCGTGTGGTGTATTCGTCAACCTGTGTGTTTTTCACATATACTTTCGATATTGCATTATATAGATATGGTGTCTCTGGTGACCACAGTTGAGGTTTATCCACAATAAGATTCTGCTCGAAAGGCTGGCCATGGTTTATCTTGAGTGTATTATCTTTTTTAGCAACGACATTTCCTAATGCATCTTTTATTTCGGTAACTATCCGTACATCCGCGTTATCCGAATTGCTGATTTCAGTTTTCAGCTTCACCGAAGCATATTCTTCCGAAACAAAAGGCGTAGTAATATAAGTACCCCATACAGGCACATGTATTTCTTCGGTCACTACTACATGTACATTACGGTAAAGACCCGCTCCCGGATACCAACGCGACGACTGCGGTTTGTTTTCGAGCCGGACTGCCAGTGTATTGTTCTTACCGTCAGTATTCAGCAGATCCGTTACATCGCAATGAAAAGAGTTGTAACCGAAAGGCCAGAAACAGGCTTCTTTCCCATTTACATATACACGCGCTTCGCTCATAGCTCCATCGAAAAGCAGGGTAACACGCTTTTTCCCTTTCTCGAAATTACCCACATCAAACGTATTCCTGTACCAACCGATACCTACATAGGGTAATCCTCCGGTACGTCCGGTTTTTACAGTCGCTACTTTTTCCCCGTTCTGGGTAACCGCCACTTCCTGCAAATCGTGTTCACGGTCGAAAGGCCCGTATATAGCCCAATCGTGGGGAATAGTTACCGACTCCCAGTTTTTATCGTCAAAGCCTGTTCTGACAGCATCCGGATAATCGCCTTTGCTGAATTTCCAGTTTTTTTCCAGCAAGAACTCATTCCTTACCCCCTGGGCTTGCACCTGCATGGTTACCGCGCACCATAATACCAGGAGCATACAGGCGGCAGGTTTGGCGCACCTGCTTTTACGGTTTATTCTTTTTTCTTTCCTGTGTTTCATATAGTATTTTTTTCTCTTGTTAGTATAAGCACAAAGTAATCCATAATATCATTTTTATTAACAGATTATTCCTCTTTCTATCACCGGGATAGATATCCAGCCTCTCCAGTGGACTACTTTTCAATTATATTATACAGTTAAAAGCGTTTATTCCATCCAGATATCCCCGATCTCCAGGCTTGCATCCCGGCCGTTTCCGGCAGATATCTCCAGAATCTCTATATCCCGTATCCCGAAAGGTATTTGCGTGTCGGGGACAAAATACCGTTCCAGGAAGGTAGGGTATGGTGCAGGTAATATAGTTGTTTTCCCCTGCCTGAGGGCTGAAAGGGGGATTCTCACAACTCCACCGCTAGTATCCGGAACAAATGATGCTGTATAGGTGATCCCCTGCGAAGTAATAAAGCCTGCATCCAGGGAAGCGATGCCTCCTGCATTTTTAATAACCAGGCAGAGGTTGCCGGCAGCTTCCAGCCGTTTCATCCGGCAGCTTACCTCGTCTTTTATATATTTTCGCCAGAAAAAACGGGACTGCCCTTCATTTGTTTTCAGCCCGAATGCAAGCCTGTGGCCTGCGGCGAAGTCATGGATAACACCCCGCCATTCGATGCGAGCGGTTGCAGGTATGGCATATGTCTCCAACGGACGGTTATCCTCACTGTTTACCGACAGCAATTCGACAGGCGTTTCTGGTGTTACCACTTCCGTCCGGTAATATGTATCCGCATAATAATCCCAGTCCGTAGGCCTGCCTTCGACCCCAGCAGGGAATGTAACGGTCTTTCCCTGACCACAAACTACGATATGGTAGCGCAGCACATCCGTAGTTACCGCCTGTGATGGTATCTCCGCCCGGTAGGTATACCCTCCGGTACGTTCCATCCTGATATACGGGTTTCTGCCCGGGCGTGTGGGCCGTTGCAAACAGACAAGGACGGAATCCGGGAAGACAGGGCCTGCCACCTGTGCCTGTATCACCAGCGGCAGATCCCTCTCTGCTGTTTTTACCGGACGGTGCACTACACTAATAGCTTTCAGCCTGCTTTCAGGCGCAACGAACTCACCCAGGGTAATATTCTTCCAACGCGTACCGGCATTCCATAGGGAAGAGACATCCCCCATACCCTTGTTTTTCAGCAGGTATGCCCCGGGAACTATTTTGATGTTTGTCCCGGCAGCAGTTCCCTTATAATTGTTCCCCCGGTTTATCCCCTGCACCGTATAGCCCTCTTCGAGCCCGGGAAGGCGTATATCCATCTCCCAGCGGTTGTAAAGGACGGTAGCCACCTCTTTTTTCAGCGATGTGACGGCGAAAGGGTCTTCCAAAAGCAGGGCATCGGGCATAACCTCCAGCCTCCAGAGGCCTTCTTCGAGCCTGTCCAGGAAATACGCCCCTGTCCCTTCATAGGTGACTACGGGTGAGCTTCCGCATCCTGCGACAGACAGCAGCCTGTCCGGGCTGACCGGTACAGAGGCCGTATTATTCGAATAATAAAATGCCCCAGGGCTGTTCAGCTCGCTTAAATCCGAAAAGTAGCTTACGCGGAAATCCCCGAAGAGTGTGTCGGCCGGGTATTTGGGGTACTCCTTCCCTCGGGGGAGCCGGTAAGCGGCCTCTGCCGCAATTTTCATACCCAGGGCTTTATTCGGCGTATAGGCCAGGTTCAGGAAATGCGTCCGGTATTCGGTATTGGCCCATGCGATATCCAGGGGGTCGTAAGCGAACTGGGTGATCCACTGGAAACCCTGCGAGCGGAAACTGCGGGTCATGGCCGAGTACAAATGCGAATACATCACATCGGCAGGATCGTACTCATAGACGGCTTTGGCTTTTTTACTGAAATCCTTCATATCCGAAAAAGGAATGGTATAACTGTCCACCGACGGCAGGAAGTTCCCCTTGCGGGTAAATCCCGAGACCAGGCCCGTGGGGTACCACTGGTAGGTGGTCCCCTGTACCGAGCTGCTGTAGTAAGCCCCGGTATGGCACATATTGTGGCTCACGTTATAAAATACCGGTTTGCGGCTTCCCGCTTTGCCCAGGGCCGAGAGCATGGCCCCGATGTATTCTCCGGTTTGCCGCGGGCTTTTGTCATGGCAGGGTTCGTTATTGACCTCAAAGCCGGCGATGCCGGGGTCGTTCTTGTAACGGAGGCCGGTATAGGGGTTCACATGGTTTACCAGTTGGGCGAGATAGCGCTCCTGGGCGGCGATCGCCTGCGGGTCGCTGTGGACGTCGCATTTATTGTAGCGGTATGAAAAGCCGCCCGTATCGCTGTTTTTCTCCGGGTAGCCGTTCCCGAAATTGGTCATGGCTGTCATCAGTATATAGATGCCGCGTTCTTTTAAACGTGCCACTAAATAATCCAGCAGGTCCAGGTGTTCATTGCTCAGCAGGTTTCCCTGCCCGTCGGAAATCTCCACGTCCCAGATATGGATGCGGTAAGCATTCAGCCCCAGGCGGGCAAAATGATAGGTATCCCGGTCTATAGCCAGCTTGTGGTTTGTCCCGGTTTCATGTATGGCGCGGTAGGCATGTGCGAAAGGAAGGGTGTAATTGGTCCCGTAAAACGAGGCTTCCCCTCCGGTATCCTGCAGGCGGAGGACCCCGTCCTTATCGATATATACCCCGCCCGGGGAACTGCCCTGCGCCCAAAGGATGCCGGCCGCCAGCCACAACAGGCAGAGGACCGGTATATGTTTAATTTTTATCATGTTATATATACTGTTGTAATGTGTAAATGTAATCATTCATCCGACACCCGGTTATTCATCCTGCGTTGGTTTTTTCCCATCATCAAGTAATGTGGAATAAAAGGCCTTTATGTCCTTCCAGCGGTAATAGGGCAGGATATCGCTTGCTACCGGCGGGACGAGCGTTTCTTTTTCGTTGAGCAGGAACTTGACCAGTATATCGTCCGGGCCTTTGGAGCCTTCCCTTCGGAAGAATACGACCTGGATATTGGCGGCCATCGGGCTGACCCTAAAATTACTCCATACTTTGTAAAAGTCCGCGGGATCGGATACGCTTTCATAGCATCCCTCCAGGTGCAGCAGGAGGGTCAGGGGGATCAGGTTGCCGTCATGGGCGAAGCGCAGCGTTGCCCCGTTGCCGCCGGAAGAAATACAGCTTTCCGCGCTTTCCAGTATATTTTCCAGTAACGGTTTGGCGTTTGAGAAATTGACGCCCTTGTTCAAAGCGCTGTTGGCGCTCGAAACATAATTGCTGTAATTCCCGCATTGCCACAGGTCGAAAAGCTCCTGCCCTTCGAACAGGCCGAAAAGAGATACGTCCGTTTCCATGTTCTGCATATTGCCCGCGATGGTAAACAACGCCCACATTATACTTTTGGGGTTGACCTTTTTAAGTATAAAGCCGCTGTCCGAGAACAATGAGGCAACCAGCCTGCCAGGCTTTACATGGCTTTCCTCAAATTTGCGGTACTGTTCGCGCCATTCACCCGCCGCTTTGAATGCATTCGATCCGGGTGAGTAATGGTCTAGGTAGCGCATGTATTTATCGCAGGACTCCATTTCTATCTGCAAGGCGGGATTAAGTTCTTTGAGCTTCATGCTGAAGGCCGCCATGCTCAGGACGCAGCGCACAGCCGTGGTCGACCTGGCCGATATACGCGCATCGCCGGAAAACACCCCGGGGAAATCCCCGTACATCCGCCCGGCGATCTCCCCCTGCTGGCGTACACCCAACGGGGACAGCGCGCTGCCCTTGCCTTCGGCTTCCTGCCATACCCGGCATAAGCGTTTGTAAACGTCTTCACCCAGCGGGGTCAAAGCATTCGCTTTATAGCCTTCGGCAAAGATATCGAGTACGCCTTTGTACTGCCTGTCGCTTACCAGGTAGCGTGAGCCATGCCTGCCCAGATGGCTGATATAAAAAGGGTGGTAGCCTTTGGGTGCAGGGGCCTGCGGCTTTATCTCCTCCCCGGGATAAGCATAATATACCCCGCCGCTTTTTTCGGGCGTCCGGCTTATTTCGGCGGGCGAAGTTTGCCCGGACAATACGTTGAAACTAAAAAGGGAAGCAAGCAGCAGCAATATACAGAATATTCTTATCTGTTTTGGTTTCATACAATTTTTATTTTTTACCCACAACAGGGCATATTATATATTATACAGGCATTGAATAAATGAAAAGCACTTCCGCAAAAGATCAGGGTATTCCTGCACACGCCTTTTTGCGGAAGTGTTTCCCTCTAAAGGAAAATGTTTATTAATAGCCTGTATTCTGCTTAATGTTGGAATTGGCGCTCAGGTCGGTCTCCGGAATGGGGAAGAGCCTGTACTTGTCGTCGATAGCCTTTCCTGCGGCTTGCCCGCCTTTGAATTCCCAAAGGTAATCCCCCGAGGTGAATTTACCGAAGCGGACCAGGTCGGTACGGCGGACACATTCCAGATAGAGTTCCCTTGCACGTTCGTCCAGGATAAAGTCCAGGGTAAGCTCTCCGGCGGTTATATTGCCCGAAGTGTTGCCATAGGCGCGGGTGCGCACCTGGTTCACATAAGCGAGGGCTTTGGCCGTCGTATTTCCCTGCGGATCGGTGCCTCCCCTTAATGCCGCTTCGGCATACATCAGGTAGATATCAGCCAGGCGGAAGATGGGAAAATCAGTACATGCACCGCTGGAGGCCGTATTGGAGGCTGTCTGGCCGTCATCGGTCAGGTTGGTCCATTTCCCGAACAGGTAGCCGGTAAACTCATCCTGCATATCGGTCACATACTGTGATTGGTTTGTGGTAAAGAACATAGCCCTGTTGTCGCCGTTCCCGAATTTAGAAGTCAGCGCTCCCTTGGCCCGGAAAGAGGTCCAGCCGCTTGCCACCCCGTAATCGGCAGGGTCCTGCGCTTTATTGGAACTGGAAACCGAACCGGCGATAAAATAAGTGGTCGCACCCGAACTGACCGTATGTACACCATCGATGGCAAAGGCGAAGATAATCTCGTTGGTACGCAAATGGTTGTCCGCATTGAACAACAATGCGTAATTATCTTCCAGTGAAAAGCCGGAGGTGATGACTTTGTTGCAGGCGGCGATACACTGGCTGTAATGCTCTTCCGCTTCGTAACTGCCTGCATTCAGGTACAGCCTGGCCAGCAGGGCATTGGCAGCCGCCTTGCTAGTCCGGGCATATTCTGTGGCGGAAGCTTCCGGTAAATCGGCTTCCAGCACGGTCAATTCTCCATCCAGGAAATCAAAAAGCTGCCTGCTGTTGTATTGCGGCGGCAGGAAACCGCCAACCGGGTCGTTTTCGTCCACAAAAGGAGCGTTACCGAAAAGATCCAAAGCGTGCCAGTAGGCCAATGCCCGCAGGAAGCGCGCTTCGGAGCGGAAAGCCCTCAACCGGGTTTGTTCGGAGTGAGAAAACCCGGAGATGGCCTCTTCCGTTGAATTACGCAGGAACTCGTTGCAGATGGAAATAGTGAAATAGATCTGGTAATACATATCGGAGGCAAAAATATCGGAAGCGTTCCACTGGTGGTAGCAGAGGTCGAAGATAACACCTGACCAGGTATAGGCCACTTCGTCGGTCGGTAATTCCTGCAGGTTGATATAGGAACGCATATAATCATAGCCCTTATTGGTGGCAAAGTCCCTGTTGCCTCCTCCCCGTTCCTGCCCGTTGATCACAAAGGAAGCATAGAGCTTGGCCAATACCATCTTATAGTTTTCAACGCTGGTATATACATCCTTGGAGGTTGTTTCAATATGGGGATACTGGTCCAGTTCGCCCGTACACGAAGGCATAAGGGTTAAAGCCAGTATTCCGGTGAATATATATCGTATTATTTTCATATGATGTATTGTTTAATAGTTAGAACTGTAAACCTATGTTTATTGAATAAGTACGGGCGCGGGGATAAAAAGAGGATTCGATACCCCGGTATATCTCGGGGTCGACACCCGAATAGCCGGTGATGGTAAAGGCGTTCTGCACCATTCCCGTCACATTGAGGCTACAGCCGGGCAATACCTTCCCGAAGTTATACCCCAGGCTGATAATGTCCATTTTCAGGAAGTCGGCTTTTTCCAAATAATAATCGGAGAGGTACTGGAGTTTCCCGAAACCTGTTTCCAGGTAGCTCGATGATAAATTGTTGATCTGCGCCGTATTCCAGGATATGACTTCGGCAGCACCCAGCCTCATGGCATTGTTGTTGAAAATCTTCGCTCCTGTATTGGCTCGAAGCGAGAAGCTGAAGTTCCATTTCTTATACCGTAAGCGGCTGTTGAGCCCGAATATAAAATCAGGGAACGGGGAACCTGCCTCATAACGGTCATCCGAATTGGTGATACCGTCGGGCTTGAAATCTTCGAACTTGCCTTCCAGCGGCTTGCCGTCATCCCCGTAAAGTTGTTTGTACAGGTAGAACGTATATGGCGTGCTGCCCTCTTTGAGTATTTGAAGGTAGTTATTCCCGGAAGTGCTGCCCACGTAGGTGATCGGGGATTCGTTACCTTCGACCAGGGCCAGGTTGGTGATCGTCATTTTCTGCCAGGTCATGTTAAAAGCGACGTCCAGCCCCCAGTCCTTATTGTCGAGGATAGCCGAGGAAAGCGACAGTTCGAGACCTTTGCTTTCCATATTGCCGACATTGGTGGTCACGTTCTTGTCGAAGTTGGCGCCTGCCGGCGAAGGAACCGTGGCCAATAGATCTTTCGTTTTTCGTGTGTAGTAATCCAGTTCCCCTGAGATCCTGTTGTTGAACAAACCGAAATCGAGCCCCGCGTTATAGGAAGTGGTACTTTCCCATTTAAGGTTGGAAACATAGGCTTCCGGGCGGTAGGTGTAATAGTAGCTGTCGCCGAAGAGGTATTCGGCCCCGTCCTGGCTGATGGTATATACAGGAATATAACTGTAGTCCGATATGCCGTCCTGCTGCCCGGTCTGGCCGTAGCTGAACCTTAGTTTAAGGTTACCCAGCACATCATTGCCTTTCAGGAAGGATTCTTCGCTCAATCGCCAGGCTAAAGCCATGGAAGGGAATACGCTGTACCTGTTGTCTTTGGAGAACCGCGACGAGCCGTCCCTGCGGATAGTGGCCGTCAGCAGGTACCTGGAATCGAAGGTGTAATTAAGCCTCCCATAGTAAGATAGTAGGGTATGCCTGTTATCAGTGGCGGCAGATGCGGATTGAGGTACCCCCGCAATATTGTATTCCTCGTAGAAAGCCGTGCGCGCTTTCCACTTCTGGAAATCATAACCACCCGTCAGCTCGATACGGCTCTTTACCTGCTCCAGGTCTTTGGCGTAGTTCAGGTAAAAGGTGAACAGGGCGTTATCCTTCTTCTGCGGGCCGTAAGTATAGTCGCGTCCCCCTGTAGCAAAGTATTGTGCGGCCCCGGCAGGGACAAAAACCGAACCTTTGCCTTTGGCATAGTCGTATCCCAGGGTCAGGTGCGCACGCAGGCCGGGCAGGAAATGGAACTTATAGTCGATGTCGAAATTCCCGGTAAAACGCTTTACGTCGCTGACGGATTTATACTGCTTGAGGATACCTGCCGGGTTGAGTACCTGCCCGGCGATGGTCGGGGTGCCTTTCGAAGGGTCCAGCGCTTCGTTATAGCCGCCATAATCACTGTTGCCGGAATAGACGCCGGTAGTCGGGTTATAGGCTGAGGCGTTGTAGATAGCCGTTGTGTTGGCGAAGCGGTTGTTATTGAGCGCTGCCCGGGCATTCAGGCTGAGTTTCAGGTGCCCGCCGAAGAAAGAGGGCGACAGGTTCAAACTGCCCGAAAAACGCTCGGTATTGTCGGTCTGCAGGATACCGTCCTGGCTGTAATAGCCCAGTGAGGCCCTTACCGGAAAGTCTTTGGTTATGGCCGTGGAGATACTTATATTATTATCCGTGCCGTAAGCCAGCCTAAATATCTCATCGTTCCAGTCGGTATTGTAATCGCCCAGCAGGGCTTTCTGCGCGTCGGTGCCGTCCCTGCCTATCACATAGCGGTACTGCTCCGGATCGAGCATGGGGGTCATCCTTGTCTTCTGCTGGATGGAATGGGTGGAGGATACATCGATTTTCAACCCTTTAGAACCTTTTTTGGTGGTGATCAGGATAACCCCGTTCGAGGCACGTGAGCCGTAGATGGCTGTCGAGGAAGCATCTTTGAGGATGGTCATGTTCTCGATATCGGCGGGATTTATCATGCTTAAAAAGTTACCGCTGTTGCCGCTGATGCCTCCTGCCTCCAGGGGAACACCGTCCAGGACGATCAAAGGGTCGTTGCTGGCGTTCAGGGACGCGCCCCCGCGGATACGGATCGTACTGCCCGAGGAGGGTGAGCCGCTGCTTGAGATAATGGTCACACCCGGTACTTTCCCGTTGATAAGTTGTGCAGGAGAATTGACCAGTCCGCCATTGAAGTCTTTGGCGCTGACGCTGCTGATGGAACCTGTCAGGTCGGTTTTGCGCTGTGTGCCGTAGCCGATAACGACCACCTCGTCCAGTATACCCGTGTTTTCCTTCAGGACGATATCGATTGTCCTGCGTCCTGTGGCCTCTACCGTTTGCGGGTCGTAGCCGATATAGGAAAAGGTCAGGGAGCTTTTACCTTCGGGGATGGACAGCGAATAATGCCCGTCGGTGTCGGTTACCGTGCCGGTAGTGCTGCCTGTTACAACGACAGAGACACCGATCAGAGGTTCGCCCGAGGCGTCTGTGACCGCACCCGATATTGTGCGCGGGGTTTGTGCCGACAGGGAGATACATACGGCCTGCAGCAGGATAATTGCCGAAAGGCCGCTTAATCCGCGTCCGATGAAGGAATACCACCGGTGCAGGATGTTGGCTTGTTTGTTTTTTTGCATATGTTTTTATTTTAGGTAATTGGTATTTTTTATTTAAGGCATAGCTTGCCCGGCCCGCCCGGAATGTGCTTCCCGGCAGGGAGATACTTTAACATATATTTCAGAAAGGATGTACCTCCGCGGAGGTATACAAGAATATGTAAATTAATATTAAATGACCATAAAGGACATCAGTTGTCAGGGAGGCAGCCTGCCAAGCCATGGGGCGTAACGGGGCAAACAGGTGAGTATTGTTTGTACCAGTAGTAACATTTGATCGGTTAAAAAATATGTAACTAATGTATCAGAGTAAAGGTTAACCGGATAATAACTAGCTTCCGGATAATTTGTAAAACAGAGGAATGGGCAATGGATGACATTTTTGCCGAGTGTCGGGAGTAACAAGGGCTGCGCGAAGTTTGTGTATATATATACAAAAGAGGCGCAGAGCATTGTTACAATTCCCCCTAACAGGCTCCGCAAAGTGCCGTGCAAAAGAAAAGAACAACGTCCACGCCCTTATATATTTCTAAGGGCGCTTCCATCGCTTTTCGACCTTTTGCTTTGAATTTTGCGGATTCGTTAGGAAGATCAAAAAGTTAAAGCGCTATATGTAGTATTCCGTATCGTGAAATACGGCACAAATATAGTGTTTCGTTTTTATATTATTGTTATGTTTTCATGGCGTTTTGGTTTTAATTATCTCTAGTCAGTATAAATATATAATATTAGTTCTTTAATATAATCTTGCAATAAAAAAGCGGGGGAACATCCCTATTAGCCACTAAGGGAGTCCAATCCCGCTGTACAAATATGAAATGCCCCTTCCGCTGTTCGGTTGGCATTTAACACAGTTAAAGTTGTACTGGGATTATTGGACTTTTTAAGTGGCTGTTTAACAGGTAAACGCTTTATTAATTATTTATGAAAAAGTTTATTGATTTTTGCCGCTGCAAAATATATTATCGTATGTATAATTTGTTATTGCAAAAATAGTAGACTATCTTGCATTTAGGAAATTTTATTCATTATAAATAATTCAAATCACTCGTTGCTGTAAATCAGTTAGATATAGTTGTAAATAAATATATTTACTTATCACCTTATGTATATATTGAATAATTTATAGTAATTTCGTCAATACAATAATTAATTTTCACGCAAATTGAATAAAGATGGATAAAAATATAGTTAATGATACCAGCACTCAAATTCATCATGGCGAAAATGTAAGATTTGTCCGTGATGTAATTTTGGGATGGTCGCAGGAATACTTTGCATCTAAAATGCAAATGCATCAGAGTGACGTTTCAAAATTGGAAAATCAAGAAGTAATTAACGATAAAAAATTAAAACAAATTGCAGATGAATTAAATGTTGATGTTAATGCATTAAAATATCGTAATTTACGGAATGAAGCAAAGACATATATTTTTGAGATACAAGGGGATTATAATGTTAATTCAAGCAAGGTTATTAATCCGCTAGAAAAGGTTTCCGAATTATACGAAAGAATAGTTGATTTAAAAGAAGAAATCGCTGTATTAAAATATAAACTGGAGCAAGCGGATAAAAATAAATAAGTCGGTCAGGTTGATCGGTCAGAAAATTAAGCCGAAATAAAGAATAAGAAGAAATAATATATAGTAACTCCCGAACCGTTCGGGAGTTTTTTATTATCTATATATTCCCTTATCTATAATGCATATCGCGACAGATTTAGTATTTTATTAGTACATATGTTTTTTATTCCTGAGAAGATAGCCGGAAATAACTTCGCGCCTTATCCCTTTGGCAAATATATAATTAGCCTTCCTCACCGGTCAAATTCATGTCCCCGCGGGATTTAGTAAAAATTTGACGTTTCGAAGGCAATATGGCGAAGCCAAACGGACAAGCATGCGAAGCCACTTCCGACGCATGCTATCTAAAGAATATCCCAAATGGGAACTTGTGATTATATTTTCCTACGCATACCTGTTTTTTAATTTTGAGATAAGCCTTTACCTTTTTTTGCTTTTGCTTCTTTTCTCGGATCGTCCCAACTTTCCTTGTATTCATTATCCGATTTGTTTTCTTTCCACAAGTAAGGGTGGGCAAATCCGCCACCTTACCATTTTACTTTAGCCCGGGTGAGATATTCTTCTTCAATTAGTATTTTATCCCTGACCCTCATTCCAAATTTTTCAGTATTCTCTTTTACGGAATTAAAATCTTTCTCAGTCAGTTTGAGATTAAGAGAGCAGGATAGTTTCTCTTTTTTCTTCTTGGACCTCCCTCGAAGAGCTTTGCCTCCCGGTTTATCTTTATTTTCCATAGCTGTTTCTTTTAATATTACAGAAAACTATCAGATGCCCATTTACATCTGAGCGAGCGATTTTCGGGTAACCCGTGCGATTCCCTACTTAATTAAAGTTCAGCCCTTCCCTTATCAACACGAAATATGGTACTATGGCTTCTGCTGACTTCTCACGGCAAACTTTACTCCGTGTATCAAAAAAACGTCCACACGTCTGTGAGACCTCTCTGGTTATAAACGACAACTTTCATCCCATGTGTTCCCTAACTTTACTCTATATGAATTCGGATAGTTACCGGACTTCGCCTTGTCATGTAAGCTCGTCTTCCATAATTCAGCCTTGTAGCCAGTATCTATTTGTGGAGCCGGAACTTTGCCTCCAACTTCCTTCAGATTCCACCTCGCGATGAACACCCTTGCCTTTGGCTAACGATTCCCACTATCAGGGCTCGTTCGGGACTGTCGCCCCTGCCGGGCAAACATAAAACAGGCTTCGGATATTTTCCGAAGCCTGTTTCTGTATATTGTACTTTCCATTTTTATTTCAGCAACTTACGATTCTCCACCTCCTGTAATACCCGCATCTGTTGGATAGCTATCTGATTGAGCTTTTGCAGCCGTTCAGACTGCGGTATTTGCTCATTTATCAGAACGGCATTGATATTTTCCATGTTCGACAGGCAAATCAACTCGTTGATAGTAGCATAGTCGCGAATATTGCCTTTCAGGTCGGGGTTAGCCTCCCGCCATTGCTTGGCCGTGATTCCGAAAAGAGCCATGTTCAGCACATCCGCTTCGTTGGCATACACGATGGATATTTGCTGGGGTGTCAGTTCATCGGGGATAAGGTTGTGCTTTACGGCATCGGTATGAATATGGTAGTTGATTTTCGAGAGTTCCCGCTTCGCAGACCAGCCAAGTTGCTGCTGTTCCTGCTCTTTGAGACGTTGAAATTCGGTTATCAGATATAATTTAAATTCAGTATTAACCCATGAGGCAAACTCAAAGGCTATGTCTCTATGTGCATATGTTCCACCATTAGCTCCATTTTTGGTGACAACTCCAGTCGCACTCGTCAATTCAACCCAGCGTGTTGGACTCATCGTAAAAGCATTTGTGCCTGCTTCATACATAAGGGGGTCGAATTCGACCCCCTTAAAGGTCGGATTATTCAATTTTTCCCATAAACCTAAGAATATCAGCGTGTTTTTACTTCGCATCCAGTTTTTAACAACATCCTTCGGTTCTATCGGATTGCGTATTTTTGCTATATCAGTGATAGATATGTAATCTGTATTATTGATATGCAGCATTTTAACTTTTGTTCCTTGCACATCTAAATCCTTTTTAGCCATACTTTATTCTTGTTTTTAATTGTGGCTAATTCGGCACAATTAGGTTTTACAAATTTAGTTGAAAATATTGGTATTCTTTTAATTCCATCGAATTCGATGGAATTAAAATGCGACATTTCAGTTGAGTACTGAGTATTGCAACGGAAATATAAGCATTGTTGTTATGTCATGCGTAATAGTTCTCGTTATGATCCACTTCCTAAAAGCCTCTGCTTTTTCTGATTGTACCCGAAATGCTACGGCAACTATCATTTCCAGCCCGTAATAATCGGGACAAGCATTCTGCCCCCCCGACAGTGCAACTCATCGTATAGTTGCGGCAATACCTGCTTTTTCAACGGAACGAATGTGCCTCTTTGCTGTCCTGTAGTAAATACCAAACAGATCTGCAATCTCTGGAACAGTCATTCTTACGTTGTTTGGAACGGTCACTGTTCCATTATCTGTAAAAGAGGGTCTTGATAATATGTTGTTATCTAGCTTGGAAAAAGCTCCTCATTTGATAAATTTTTACTGGATGGGGGAATACCTCCCTGATAAGTATAAAATTTCGCTTACTAAAGAAAAACTCTACGATTTTGATGGAGCGTTTGAGTTCATTGATAAAATATAACTACACATTAAGTCTTAATTCCTCCTCTATTCTTTTGTACTGGACTGATGACTCCATCACTCTTTTTACCAGTTTCATTAAAAAAGAATAGCTCGTTATTCGGACAAGATACTTATAGATTCTCAATTCTAATAAACCCTAACCAGATATATTAATACGTTCTCTTATAACTAAAAAGAATAGGACGGATTCATTGGTATTAGCGTCTTTCCAATCTCCAGTCTTTTCTCTTTATCTACCCCTGCTTCTGTAGCGTAAAAATCCCATTGCCGGACTTTATCGTAAATCTCATCAATTATTTCTCCGGCTTTTTTATTCCGGACAGACCGTCCGATCTTTATCAGGTCTTCTCTGGTAATATTATCCCGCTTTCCATTAATACTCAGAGCATGGCGGCTGACCCATTCACTTCCGGGACGATATGCATGGCAAATATCATAGGCAGGAGCAAGTTGCCAGCGACTGTCCTGTTTAAGAATGAAGGAGAAATTCTTGGTATGGTCGTCACAATTACGTGCAATTACATTAAATACCAATCGACGAAACATCTGTTCGGCTTCAGCATACGTTAATTTCAATTCACGCATAGTCTGGAATAATTGTTCATAACTGTAGCTATTTATACGGTTATAATCAAAATGTTTCAACGCACAAAAAGTTTGTATATGGTGCTTTGTCCGGCTGCCTTCCCTGTCAAAACGCTTAGTCATAAAATGTGCCCGGCCATTTTCTTCCAACAAGCGGCAAGGCATCATTTCTATACCGCAATCTACTGCCATCAGGTAATAAGCATACTCAACACGTCCGTAACCGTGTGTTGCGCCTAATTGGACCTCACTTACCCCGTCCAACTTAAGCAGCCAATGCTCAAAGCCTTCCGGAGCTTTTGTCTGTCCGGAACGAACTTCTCCCGTTTTTTCATTATAGGCAATTACTGCTTTCGGACGTGCCCCTCCGGCCGAAGTTCCGATTTTTAGGATTTCCCGCATAGCTTTCTCTTCCCCCGACTTTAAGTTGGTCACAAAGGCTTCTTTTTTGGATAGCATTTTACCTGCAATCTCGACCAGGCTATCCATATCAACGGCAAAAGTATTGATACTTTGTTTTTGCATTGCCGGTTCGAATTCCAAAGCTCCCATTCCTCTTTCTCCGATAAAACATAACATCTCGACCGGATTCATGCTGTTTTCGGGGCGTCCTTGCTGAGCCAGCCATAAGTTGACCAGTTCACTACCATAACGGTCAGGCAGCATATCGGCTAGCAATCCCGGTAACCCTTTGAATGTATCATATACCGAATCTCTTTCTTTGCGTAATTCGGGGAATGAATATATTTTTTGTTCGGGTGTCAATGGCATTTTAAGAGGGGAAAGTTCCCAGCCTAATTTTTTGAAGGCCGGGTCATATTCAAAAGATGCAATACCGGATTTTTCATCCCAGGCTACAGCTCCTGCTGTTTGGCCCCATATTTTTACGAAAGCTGTATTCATACCTTACCAGTCAATTTCATCATTAGTATCTTTGGATGTATTTTTGGAGGAAGAAACCCTTTGCCGTTTTTTCTTTTCAGCACGGGCGAGTTGTAACGGGCTTTGCTGTTTTACAATAGTAAATGCATCAATAACATGTAATAAGTCTAAAACACGTAATACCTGAATAAGTGTAGCGAGTGTTACAGTTTCACCCCGCTCCAGAAGGCTCAGTGTAGAACGGCTGATTCCTGCCTCTTTGGCTAATGCATCCTGTGTCTTATTTTGTTCTATACGATGATGTCTGACAAATGTTCCTATCTGCCGGCTTATAGCATCATCACTCATAGCATTCCATTTATTGTCTGAAATATCGTTCATTATAGTTTGTTTATTGATTTAATGAATGGGATATAACGCAAATATAATAATTATATTCAATATTTGTATTTTATGAATTATATTTCAGTCATTATAGAGTATATTAGCACGTAATGACTGATCAGTCATTCACTGCTTAAGTGTTTCTTGAATATATTCTAATAAAACATATCTTTCAAAAATTACTTCTAAATATTTGTCCAGGTAAAGAGAGTCTTAATAAATTCATTTTTTGATTTGTTATCTCTCTAAAGATACATCTATTTAATGCTTCATAGCTTTAGTGAATTAAATATAGCTATCACAAATCAAATATTCGGCAGTAAATAAGAATAACTGCCGAATATTTGGTATATATTTGCACTTTAAATGATAGTTAAGATGAAGGTCGATAAATATATAGAAGACTTAAATACACTTTTTGCGAATAAAGAAGAGGTATAGTTTATCCTATTTTTCTTGCCGTACTTTTACTATACTTTCTCTTATCATATTCAGCTATTCCTTTTAAACTTTCCTTTACATGATTTATTAGAATCCCACAGCTATGTTGAAAGTGGGAGTATAGTCATTGATGTAGCGAAGAATGTAGTTTCAAGGGATGAGATAATAATAGATGTGGCTAATGTTGAATCTGTGCCTACTAATTTTTAAACACATCTCTGGGAGCTCTTATGGATATTTACGGAGTGGAGAGAACAAAAAAGAGTTTTAGGTTTAAGAATATACTTAAAACTCAAGTTGATAGAATCTCAAAATATTTTAATGACTATCAGTCACTCCTAGCGTCTTGTCAATGAATTATCATTCTATATTATTAGAAAGAGAAGTGAAACTTCTCTTTTTTTTATATAATAAAACCGTTCAATCTCACGACTAAACGGTTACAATGAATATTAACCTTAAATCTAATACCATGAAAAACACTATGTTTTGAATATCAACTTCTTAATTAATGAGAATATAACACTCCTGTATCTTATACCTAAATAGAGAGCCAAAGCAACTAATACTAAAGATGTAAACCATATACAAGCCTCCTGATACCATTTCAATTTATTCACTTCTATAATATCTCCTTTTACCGGATAAGGGACACGTATAGTATCTGTTAGGTTGACGGTATCTTTAACAAACTTATCTTTATATACAAACCTGTACTTATTCAAAAAAACAGTGTCGTTTCTTGAATAAAGAAATACGGAATCAAGAATATGCACCGAATCTTTGACTAACTTATCCCTATATTCAGTTTTCACACTCTCAACAGGCACATATATCGTTTTACTTTTGCAGCTTGTCAAAAGCCATAGTAATTGCAAGCAGAACTATTATGATTGCTATTTGTATTTTGGTAGCCTTTTTCATTTTTTATGCATTATTATTTAAAATCTAAGAGAATCATACTTATATGAAACACTATCGTATGGAGTATGGTGTAAAATGAAATGAAATCCACTAGCCCGCCGTAAATATGCCTGCTAAAATTTCAGAACTCCGTTTAGCTGTCCTATCTTTGCGATAAGACAATAATCCGGCAGTAACACCCCCGGGGCAAGTCCCGGGATTGAAATCCCCGGGAGTACGAGAAATTTGCCGGTAAACGAACAATACATATGGTAACAATAATTACAATCCAATCTTAAACTATGGCGACATTAAAATTTATCCTGCGTCCCTCCGCGCGTGGGGGTCGCAGCCAGGGGAGCCTTTGCCTCCGGCTGATCCACGG
>NZ_JADCLQ010000019.1:0-2539 GCF_015234155.1 Dysgonomonas sp. GY75 | reverse complement strand
GTAGGCTAAGCACCCAGCGCCTTTCCATATTACTATGGTAGGTTTCCAAGCACTCGCCCCCGAACCGGACGTACACGTCTCCGCGTATCCGGCTCTCCACTAAAGTATCAGTCTTGTTTTCCAATGTCAGTCAATTTATGGCAACTCTTACAGAGTGCAATGGTTTTACGTTGTCTTGCAATCATGAGTTTTTCCCAAGGTTTCTTTTTATCTAAACCTTTGAGTTTTCTAACATGATGCATATCCAATTTTTTATCTGTTGCCCCGCATAGTTCACACTTCTCCGCTTTCAGCCTGTCAATCAGGCTTGTTGTACTGATAGTGATTGGAGCTTTAAGATTGTCTACCCATGACTGATAATTGGGATTCTTTCGTTTGAAACCCTCGTTGTAAAAGACTCTGATTTTGTCCTCACCTTTTTTATTCTTGAAATGTACAGTAAATACTTTATTCTGCTTGTATTTACAGGCTATCTTTACAACAGAAGACCGATATTTTCCGGCAAAAGTTTTATACATACTGTATTCCATAATGTATTTAAAGGAGTGCATTGTCGAACAATTATTGGCAATCGAATAATAATTGTAGAAACCTCTGATTTCAGAGTTATACCTATCCAAAATTTCAAGATCGTCATTGTTTATGAACTGAGAACGGGCTTTGGGTTTCCATTGCTCTTTACCGTTATGAGTTTTAATCTCCAAAACGCCATATTCGAGCAATTTCTTCTTTATAATATCCGTAGACAATTTCAAATACACCTTTTTGTTAAAGGCTCTCTTTATCCGACCTCGTTTATCTCTTTTGGTAAGGTTGGATTTGCGGACATAGATTTCATACCCAAGGAATTTTGCAGATTTTTCCGTGTGAGTAATCAGTGTTTTTTCATCCGACAGTTCTAGTTTTAGTTTGGAATGAAGAAAATTTTTAATATCCTCTTTAATTCTTTTACTGTCTTCTTTGTTACCGATTATTCCTATCAGAAAGTCATCTGCATACCGTACATATTTCATTTTTCTGTAATCGCAATCCATTTCGTCTCCACTTGGAATTAAGGTTCTTGCCTTGTCGTATGCCTTAATTTGTTTGACAATTTCTTTTCTTTCATCTTTGTCAGTTACACTTTTTAGTTTCGCTACAGCCTTCTTCTTCCCACATTCGTATTGTCTGCGCTCAATGTTTGTTTTGCGACCTTCCCCTTTATCAAATTCTCGGATATATTCCATTATGTACTTATCCAGTTTATCCAGATAAATGTTAGCCAGTATTGGGCTAACGATTCCACCTTGTGGAGTTCCACTGTGTGTTTTATGGAATTGCCAATCTTCTACATACCCTGCGTTTAGGAATTTTCTTACCAGACGTAAGAAACGTTCGTCAGAAATACGTTCTTTCAAAATATCAATCATGATATCATGGTCAATATTATCGAAGAATCCTTTAATATCTCCTTCCACGAACCATTTTGCTCCGCTGAATGACTTTTGAATCTGGCTTAGTGCAGTATGGCAACTTCGTTTGGGTCTGAAACCATAGGAACAATTTTCAAAATATTCTTCATAAATGGCTTCCAGAATCATTCTTATCACTTCCTGTACCAACTTATCATCAAAAGCAGGTATTCCTAAAGGACGTACTTTTCCGTTTTTCTTTGGTATGTACGTTCTTTTTGAGGGCTGGGGCTGATAACTTTCGTCTTTCAACGATTGTATCAGTTTTTCAATTCGAGACAGGTTCATTCCGTCAATAGTTTTTCCGTCAGAACCGGGTGTCATGTTGCCTGGCTTTGAATAAATTCGCTGATAAGCAACATAATACATCTCTTCATTGAACAGAACACGATAGAGCCTTTCATACTTATAAGTTGAAAGTTTGCTGTGTTTCGTTAGACTGTTTAATACTCTTTCTGAATTTCTCATAATGTCTCTCACATTTTTCGTTAATTGTATTAAAACTACTTTAGCTGCCTCCCTTCGCCGTTGCCGATTCCATAAAGAATTGGCGTGTACAGGTCATTATCCTGCTCAGACTACTACGGAAGCTCCGTTACCATTCCGGATATTCAGGGGCTGACCCCATAGCCTTACAACTGGCTTTCCGGTATAGGTAATCCCCGTTTGCATACATAAAGAACTATGAGACTATACATAGTCTCTGGCACGACAGAGTGTCGGATACGACTTTCATCCTTTACTACATATTGTAGTTGCGCTGTGATTAGTTCCTGCACTTTCTCCTCGAAGAATGGAAAAAGCGAATCACAGTACGACGAGTATAGTTATCTTAACGCCGTAGATATTCCAAATACCGCTCAGATTATCGTTCAATCAATCCAGATTTTATCCTCATAACTGTCTTTTCATCAACCCATTCAGTCGCAGCCTGATAACTGGCTGACTTATGGTCGTCCCGGCATGCTACACTCCCTGTCCAGTTAATTTCCCTTTCAGATAAGCCGGGTGATGATAGGTCATTTTCAAAGAACACTTACCTAATCCTTGCCAAAGGATATTTCTTATGCTGCCTTGACGGGCGCACC
>NZ_JADCLQ010000018.1:0-2763 GCF_015234155.1 Dysgonomonas sp. GY75 | reverse complement strand
CCCTGTTGGCGCTCAACAGCCTGCAACCGCTCGTCACAGCCGATGAAGATATCACAGCCGATGTGCGTACTTCTTACAAGGGTACCAGAGTGAACAATACTACCGTGGCAAACGGACTGACAGCCCGTGAATATATCTGGGGCGGTACCGTTTGGAAAACACCGGAAGAATATGAAAACTCCCGGAAACAGGATAAAAAATTACCAACCCATAAACCAATAGAACAATGAGACAAACCTTAATAAAACAAATAGTGATAACCGCCGGTGTCCTTTTATTGAGCACAGCCGGCTATAGCCAGGTGACCATCGGTTCGAATATTGAACCTGCCAAAGGGGCCCTGCTTGATCTGAAGAGCAACAATGCCGCCCTTCCGGGCGGGGCCACTACCGGCACCGGTGGCGGAGGCCTTCTCCTGCCGCGGGTACAGTTGGTAGACCCCTCCAGCCTGGAGCCTTTTATATCCCTTGCCGAACAGGCCTCGGACGTGCGTATCAAGTCTGATCATAAAGGGCTTGTCGTTTATAATATAACAAACAACTCGCTATTTACGCCGGGGCAATATATCTGGTCGGGCAACACCTGGCTTCCGGCCGGCGGCGGTGGTGGCGGCACCAGCGGTATCACCGCGATCAACGGGTTGCAGAAGGATGTGTATATGCCGGATCAGATCACCCTGGGCGGCGATCTGCAATGGAATACCCAACTCACACAGGCAGGCAATGACTTCACCTTTCAGGGAGCCGAAAACCAAAACAATGTCATGATACAGCCCAGGCTGCGTATCCAGTCGGGAAGTCCCGCCGATGGCAAAGTGCTAACCTCGGATCCGGTTGGAAACGCCACCTGGGAATCCGCTCCGCTGAAAGGTGTTGTAGCCGGCCACGGCCTGGCTACAGAGGGGGCCGGAACTAAAACCAGCCCGCTGATGGTAAAATTGATCGACGCAAACACTGACGGTCAGTTTCTGAAATGGAATAATACAACCGGGCAATGGGAACTGGCTCCCGGTTATACGGGCACTGCCCCTATCACTGTGTCGGCCGCCAACGCGATCAGCCTGAACGATCGAGGTGTTACTAATGCTAAGCTGCGGGATGACGCCGTGAACAGCGCAAAAATAGAGGATAACACAGTTACCAGTCTCGATATACTGGACGGAACCATCACCGGTACAGATATCGCAAATACAACCATTACCCAGGCCAAACTGGTAGGCGGAACTGCCGGGCAGGTACTGACCGCCACCGGCGCCGCCACAGCTCCTACCTGGCAAGCCGTGCCGGCCGACCCCGATAATATAGTAGGCAACGAGGTAGTCGGCGCCACATTAAACGGAGGGCTGATCCGTGCCGGAACCCCAACGGCAGCGAACCCATATACACTTGGCATAGCCCAGCAGGGGGTGCAAACGGGGATGCTGGCCGATCAAGCTGTGACGAGCATTAAAATAGCTGATGGCACAATAGTAAACGCAGACATATCTAATAACACTATTCAGGCGGACAGGCTGACGGGTACAGGGAGCTCGTCGGGTATGGTGCTGACAAGCAGCGGACCGGGTACTGCCCCTGTGTGGTCAACGGTGTACTCGGGAGGCGTGTCTGGTCAAGTTATAGAGGCCGGTTCGAGCGCTGCTATCTGCCTAAATGCCCCAGCCACCTTTACCTCCGGTACCACGTTAGAGGTGATCGCAGAAGGCTCAGGCATTATCGTGTCGCAAATTTCTACAACCTTCCCGGGCGGCTTTTACAACGCGTCGGGGCGGGAAGGACAGCTGTACGACGCTCCTTGGGTCATAGGCTACTCCGCTCCGTCCTACAGCCTGCCGCGCGGATCCGTAATCTTCGTGATATGCGCCCTGACTAGAACCCGAGTCAACGCATCGTGGCGCGTTACTCCTTACTAAAAAATGTTAAAGTATAACAGTGCCATGCGTTCCGTTCACGGGCTAGCCCCGCCCCTACCTGAGGTTGCATCGGCCGACCCTATCTCCGTGCAAAAGATGGCGCTGTTCTTACGCGGATCACAATAAATTGATGTAAAGGCTATTATCCAAACATCTGATACGCTTTACGAATATGAAACGAATAAAAATGATAAGTCAGGATATATACGATACCGGTTAATGAGCTGGTATCGTAGGTTTTAAGCAGAGGTGACCCTACCGATTGCTTATGCATAAGAGAAAGCTGGACCCCAAACCATTAAAGGGAATAATAGAAGCCAGTAGGTAGCTAAGTTTTAAGGTTGAATTTTTTTACTAACGCCCAACCAAAGATTGTTTGTGTTCCGTTTGGTCTTTTTCGCCCTATGGGCGCCGCATCCTGAATGTAATTGGTGTCAGCGGACGCACATTGGTTCCGCAGGCGGGGCACCCAACCCGTAAGCCGGGGGTGTCGAGTAAAATACGGTGTCTATATACCTGGCTGATGAACCGGCTACCGCCAATCCCGGGGCTTCGCCGGCTTATCCATGGGTTAACGCACTGAAGTTATGTTTTTTAGCCAAAGACGGCCTAGTTTCAGTGTATGATTTTATCCCGCGGGAATCCCCCGCGGGATAATAACGGCTCCACCGGGGAAAAAGGACTGAAGATCAAAACTTACTAACAAAAAACAATACATATAAAACGACACGATTACTATGCTACTCACACGCATAAAAAAGTTGCTAGGTATTGAAAAGGAGATCCTGCTGTCCGTACCCGATACCTATCCCACCTGGCATAGCCGTTACGGCGAGGACACACATTTTGCCAGG
>NZ_JADCLQ010000017.1:0-234682 GCF_015234155.1 Dysgonomonas sp. GY75 | reverse complement strand
GCTCCAGTTATCTCAAAGGTAACACATAAGCCGATTATGAAACTGACTTCAACAGCTTAGCACCAAAGATTGTGACCTGTGAGCACGTGTATGAAATTTTAATCTTCTTGGCTGTTCCCTTTTAATATATCCAATAACCATGCATTTATTACGATAAGTGCTCTCTCTTGTTTCGCCTGAAATAATGATTTAATAACTAAAAGTCCTATTTAGGGACTATAAACTATAATTTATTTACGTATGAAAACGCAATATATAGCAAATTAGAAATCCAATGCCAACGAATAGCCTTAAGCTTATGGATAGCAGATTTTGTTTTTAGTGAAGGTAAAAATATTATACTCGAAATACCAGTAGAAACTATGAGATATTCTATTTATTGTATGCGCTATTTTGAATATACAGCACTAAAGGTTAAATCTTTGATTGATAGTAAGCAGTTTACACAGCTTGAAAAGCCCTCAAACAAAAGTATCATATTAGATATTAAAAAACTGCATCCACAATTTAATCAATCTGTATTAGCCGATATATTAAACGTAGATCGGTCTTATATTTCTAATGTCGTATCAGGGAGAAAATAATGTAGAAACAGGTAACAGGTAACACTACGGTTAAGCTACTATAAATGAATACAATATATGTTTACCTCGCTGTTACCTGCTTATATTCGATCTCTTTTAAAGAATAAACATGCGGTAACATATAGGTAACATATAGGTAACATGATAACGTTATGATATATAGTTAATTGTGTATGGTGTTACCTGTTACCAAATAATTAAAAACAAAACAAATGGATTATCTAGATAAAAAAGTTTCCGTATATAAAAATGTATTCGACAATGTAGGCAACGTTATAGATTTGCGTACATTCCTATTATCTGATAAATATAAAAATGAAGTTGAACAAATACGATCAGAAACCGACAAAAACAAAAGAAGCGAATTAAAGAAACATATTCCTGCTATAACCATATCGGGGATATTTGAGCCTATCCGATTAGACGAGAATCTTAAAGAGCATAGCGGATTGTTATGTATAGATATAGACGGACAAGATAATACACATATTAAAAACTTCTCTGAGTTGAAAAGGCAATTATCTAATCTTAAAGAGGTGTTGTATTGTGGCTTATCTATTTCGGGTAATGGTTATTTCGTTATCGTTCCGATTGCATACCCAAACAAACACAGGGAGCATTTTAGAGCCATAAAAGAGGATTTTATGAGCTATGGTATATTTATAGATGACAGTTGTATTAATGTTAGCAGAATGCGTTTGTATAGCTATGATAGTACGCCGTACATCAATGAAAAAGCAGCCGTGTATAATAGGCTATATGTTGCACCTAAAAGCACTTATATCCCATATAGTAACGATGCAACCGACAACATTAGCACCATAGTTAAAAAAGCATCTGACCATAGTATTTGTATGACAGACAGTTATTCCGATTGGTTTAACATTGGGTGTGCTCTGGCTCCTGAATTGGGCGAATCTGGTAGATCACATTTTCACGAATTAAGCCGTATGTCTACTAAATATAAGCCACATGAAACAGATAAAAAGTATGATAGTTGCCTCAAAACGAATAGGATAAGTATAGGTACTTTCTTTCAAATTGCAGCCGATTACGGTATAAGATTTAAGGAGTAGACAGCATTTTCACCCTTTGCGTACGTGTGGTTTTCTTTGTATCTTATATACTGAAACCAACACAAACACAATGGCTTATCATGATGGAGACTTACGGTTAATACCGTTCGATGCCCAAGAAATTAAAGACCAATTAAAAGAAGCGGGGATAGTGTCGCCCGATGTAGGGAAATACTACCAATTGCGAACCGATCCCAATACAATTTTTTTATTTAAAAGAAAGTGCAAACTACTTGAATTTCAAAGGAAATACTATGATAAGAAGAAAAAGAAATACAATCTTGAAAATCAGTTTAACAGAGACTAATAATTAAAAATAGAACTATGAATACAAATATATTCGATAAATCAAATGTTGAGGTCTTAAATACTAATGAAGATGATAATTTTATATATGAATCCTATCATGTAAAGGCTCTAGGACGAACATTTAAGGCCAGAACAAAAAAAACTAAGCTAAAGAGCACAAACGAAACCATACCGCAAATACATATAGAGGATTTTATCGTTAGTTCAGGCCTAGCGAAAGAGGCAAATAAAGAGGCTATGGAAGCTTTTTTAAAAACCCCTGCAATTAAAATGCAACGGGCAAAAATAGAAGTCGATAATAATAGTACATGGATGGATATTGACGCGCTCATCAAAGGGCTAAATTTAGCAACTAGAACCCCAAACGGAACGGAGTTGTCTTGGAATGTTAGGGGTGAAGGACTATTATATATTGCTGGGCTTATAAGTGTTACAGATGGCGCAATACTAGCCAATTTCCTATTTAATGATCATCAATTTTCATCTATTGCAGAAACAAGCGGAGTATCTAATATTTTGCTTAACGGTGAGGATGGTAGCGGACATTTAGCAGCAGGAAATATATCATGGAACGCTTCGGGTGATTTAAAGGTAGTAGGCACATACAGAACATCCGACACAGGAGCTAGAATAGAGATAGACCCTACTAATATGACAATGGGTTATATTGGAAATAGCGAACGCGTGTTTAGTGTCTGGAAAGCTACAAATCAAACTGTAGCAATGGACTTCTTTACATATACCGGAACAGAAACAAACTTCACCACAAGATCATCTATCGGGCAAATGGGGATAGATTTACTAGGTTCTAACTTCGTTATGCAGGGAGGGAAAATGTATCTTATTGGTACACCGACTAACCGCAATGATGCAGAGATTAACCAAGTATATCTAGACGGCGAAACACTAAAAGTAAGAAAATCATAAACTTAAACAATATAGAAATGAAAAACTACTATTACATCATCCCCGAATCGGAATATAACAAACTAGCCGATGAAGTAAAACGGATGTTCACAGAAACGAACACCGAGCCAAAAGAAGAAATGTCTAAAGAAGTTAAAGACTGGCTAAAGGATAAGCAAAATGAGATAGCACGGAATAATGATAAATCGAATGTGTTTATATAAATTCTACTACTATAGATTTTATCGAATATGCCGGGATTGGATAACCTTAGAGAAACAATTTTAAAAATATCGTTTCGGTAATATAAAAGTAGTTGTGTTTGCAACTATATTCATTCTGACGCTTTGATAGAAAATATCTATAAAATGCTATCGAAAATAAACTAACAAAATATGCCTTTTGGGGTGTTTTTGAGCTGATTAAAGTAAATAGAAACACCTTTTTAGAAGGCAAAAAAGTAAACAATAACTAAACAAAATATAAACATGGAAAATAAAGTCAATAGAAAGAATTTTAACATTTGCGATCAGGTAAAACTTGATAGTTCCGTTCGTGCTGTAGAAAATGCAGTTAATTACAGCAATGCTATTTATAGCGATCTGAAAAAAGAAGGATTAGGCGACTTTCTTACATTTGATATTGCTATGTCGATCATCAAGGATGGAAAGCAGGGTATAATAACCCTTACTGACAGGGTTATACAGGAAGCGCAAAGCCGTGTATTGCTAACCTCTGATAAAGAAGCCGTCAAAGACAAATACACTAAGTTCTTCAGGGAGTATGAGAAGAAAGCCGATCTAGTAAGACGAGAGTTATTTGACAAGTCTGAACTATTCCCGCTCAATCTATTCACATGGAACGATGAGAGTAAGCAGGTAGGGTTAATTAAAGGCTATACAGACAAGATAAAGCCGTCATGTATGCTAGAGGCTAAAGATTATCATTATAGGTATATGGAGCTCCTAAATATGTACGTAGAGGCTAAAAACGAACTATTTAGATACCATGCTTTAGCATTTGCCTACAACAATCCTACTATGTCAGGTACACAGAGAATGAGAGGACATTATACAGATGACAACACGGTATTTTTCAATCCTGATACATTAGAATATTCGTCTATAGGCTTAGATAAACTGATACTAACCAATATACACGAACCGGATAGCCCCGAAATACTGAAAAGGAAGTTTTAACGGGCTGATAATA
This sequence comes from Dysgonomonas sp. GY75, assembly GCF_015234155.1. NCBI lineage: Bacteria > Pseudomonadati > Bacteroidota > Bacteroidia > Bacteroidales > Dysgonomonadaceae > Dysgonomonas > Dysgonomonas sp. GY75. The sequence goes on along the minus strand of NZ_JADCLQ010000017.1, from coordinate 230,595 downwards.
AATAATAAAGGGCATTAGTTTTTTAAGCTAGTGCCCTTGTTGTATCTGGTCTCAATAATTCTTAGTTTAGGTTGAAAGCTGACTAACTAATAGTTAGGAGGCTATTCATCTTTGCTCACTTTTATTTTGCCGTTACAGTACGGGCATGTTATTATATTTTGTTTAGGTTGCTCGAATAGATCAGATATAGGAACGTTTAAAACAGTTGCTGCCCTCTCGAAAACATCAATAGATGGCTTTGATTTTCCATTAATAAAGTTGCTTACAGACGGAGCCGTTAACTCCATCATTACAGTAAAGTCTTTAATTGCAATCCTTTTTTCTTTCAATATTTCTTTAATTCTTAATTCCATAGATATTTGTTGTTATCGTTAAACCTTATGCAAATATAACATAATATAAAGTTCAACAATATATATTAATGTTAAAAATATAGTTTGACAATAAATTTTACATAAAAACATTTGCTTAATATAAAGTCTAACTTTATCTTTGTGCTATGAAATAAAGTTAAACAATAAATATATTGCAATCATGATACATTACAATAAATCGAAAATAATGAAGCTAGCTCACCATCTTAGAAAGTACGAAGGCTATACTATGTCACAGGCTTTAACGATCGCATGGAGCAAAGCGAGACGAGACGAATTTTATTTAATCGTTGAAGTACGCAAGTCAAAAGGAATATACACACAGGAAATGAGAAATGCCGATTGGAATAAAACAGGCAGGATATACGACTACTATCAATCAGGTAGATATAACGGAGATTAACCAATTAAAATATTAAACACATGGAAGTATTTAACGAACAGTTTTACGAAGAAATAAAACGAGCCATAAAAGAGGGCATTATTGAGGGTTTTAAAGAAGCTAGGTCTAAGAAAGTAAAGCGTGATAACCTTGATCTAATAACCACGAATGAAGCCTTTAAAATAGTAACTAAAGCTAGGTTTTACGAATTAGTTACTTATGCCGGACTGAAAAGAGAAAAAAGAGGTGATGCGCCTAACTCTCCAAAGCTAGTATCAAAGGCGCAATTAATAAGATTAAATAATACTTATAAATAATTACCAACCAAAATATTAAGATTATGAATAAAGCGTTTGCCAATCTTTCAGATGAAGCAAGAGTAAAGTTAACGGATAATATCGAAGCTATCGACCCGCTAGACGCAATATCAGATATAAACTGTATACTAGACCTAGTTTCGAATAATAGTTCATTTGAAATCAATAGAATAGTATATCTGCTTTCGTGCATATCTGATATGTTTCTAGGAGTATTAACCAGTAATGAAATAAAATCAAATGACTAACCCACGAGTAATACAGCAAACACCTGAATACAACATTATTGAGGCTGATTTTAAAGGCACTATACAGACTTTCCGGCAATGGCACAACGGTTTTGTTGAGATTAAATTTAATCATGATTTTGCCCTTGCTAATGGCTTCAAAGGCGTTGCCGACATGTTAAGGCATGAACCTAATGTACGCTATCAAATAAATATGTATTGCGGTGGTACTGTGCCGGAATGGATAGCTATTATTAACGGTGAGTTTATGATAAAAACGAATATACAATCAAATTAATATTACTATGGAAAAGAGAGAAGCAGCAAAAGCAGTTAATAACGCTATGGAGTACGCAGAGGGCATTTGTACAGATTGGCGACCTGTAAAGCAATGGGAATGCAAAGAGATAGAAATGATCTGGTTTAAACCAGATCAACTAAAAGAACTGATAAGATATTGTATAGAGCTAGGAGAAAACCGTTCCAACCAAAAATAGATATTTAGTTTTACATTTGCTCGCCAAATAGCCGTCTTTGTCGTGAGATAGAGGCGGTTTTATTATTCTACATTTTGCAACTCGTAATACATTATTCTAGTTGAAGAACTTCTATCTTTTGAGGTTAAGAAATCAAATCCGTATTTTTGATAGAAGGGTATAGCTTCTCTTAATGAATCAACTATAATAAATCTACATGCCGATATGTTTTTATGTGAAAAATGGTATACAACTAAATCTAAAATATCCCTGCCTATGCCTTTTCCTTTGTATTCTTTATGAACAGCTAGCCTACCAATTTTCACGGCTGGATATATCTTCTTTTGTTTTTTTGGTGATAGCGTTTCTGCTACCCTAGAATACCATTTTTTTAATGTTGCCTCGGTTATATCAGAACTAAAGTCTTTGATAGATAGGGAGTCATTTAGAATAGACCAATAGGCAACTGTTTTTTCCCCATCGTTAAACAAATAAGTCTTTGCTAATCTTTCTATATGATAATTCTTAGCATCATCAAATAAAAAACCATTCAAATCTGTATTGTCACAGTCGAATGGTAATAATATAGTATCTATGTCTAAAGTAGACATAATAAACTGATTCATAGATTACAAAGCAAATCCGTTTTTATATTTTTCGTATACAGCTTTTTGTCTATTATAGTCTTCCGGTGCTTGCCGAGAATTACGATTTTTATTCATATTATCGACAAACCTTCTTGCATCTCGCCCTGTAAGTGTAGGGGTGTTTTTAATTGGTTTTGCCATAATTTTATGTTTTTAAATGATTTACAATACAAAGATAATAAAGATATATCTAATAATGATAGTAATAATGAAAATAATTATATTAATAATATTAAAAGTAATTATGTACATACTAATCATTGTATAGATAAAGATACTGTAAAATCTTTAATTATTTGTGTTACTAAAATAAGACTATTTAATAGATTTTTACCTTTGCGTACACACATACGTACACGCTTGAAGATAAATAAAAAAGCTAAATAACTATTTTACTGTTACTTAGCTTTATTTTATTGCTTTTAAAAGTGGTGCCACCAGGAATCGAACCGGGGACACAAGGATTTTCAGTCCTTTTATTTTATAAATACAACTATATTATTATCAAATAATTACATATATAAATATAAAATAATATGTCAACAAAATAACATTTTTAGATTAAATATATAACCTGCATCACTGAAATATAATCATACCTTATCAAAATTTGATAAGGTTATGGATTTGATAAAAAAAGAGTGTTTCAAAACTATTTTTGATAATATAATATATTATATTTGCAATTATAAAAAATATTTACAAATATGAAAGTATTTGTTTTCATCGAACAACGTCCAGTTAAAGTTAGGACATACACATCTCTTACGGCCCTGTATGAAGCGAATAAATCCATAATGGGTATTTCAAAATCGACACTGGACAAATGGCTGGTTAAATCATCCTACTATACAAATAGCCGCTATATCATAGCAAAAACAGAATCTCAATCCACAGGAGATGTGCGTAATGCTCAATTATAATTTTATTACCTTATCAAATTTTGACGAGGTCGAAAAAAGCACCGTCTTTATATGTCTATCTGAATTCTTTAATTAAAATTAAGGCGTTTTTCAGCATTTTTTTAGACGCTTGCATACATACCCTCAGAGGCAACACTAAAAATCGCCTGTAAGACCTAAAACAACAAAATTTCGCATATTGATAATAACTGTATTAATAAGCATTCTTTTTAAAAAAAAAATCAAAAAAAAAATATCCCATCCGATCTTCCCCCGCGGGGGATAGAGGGGGGTCTTAGTCTTAGTCTATATTATATTAAGGTGTAAACGCCAAGACGTAATTCTAAACCATTTCCAAAAGGTCATGCTTAATCATTACTATAACCTTGTCAAAAAATGATAAGCTAATTTGATCGAGGTTTACGAAAATTTAGTAATCGTTTTTATCCTATTAAAACGTATTTTGATATCTTTAATAAAAAAAATATTTGATAATATAATATATTATTTTATCATATTTGATTTGAAAAAGGAATATGTCTATAGATAATTGTTATATATTTTATATCTTTAAAATAAAATGACCACTACAAAATTCACAATAGAACTATATCTGGCAGAATATCTTCGGGCCAAGTGGCCGATGGAGGATAGTAACGGAAAGCCTATGGACATTGTATCGATCCCGGATAAAATCTATCTGTTTAATATACTGAGCTCCCTGACTATTAAAAAGCCGCGACATGCTCCGGAACCGGCAGGTAATCTGGAGATACTCCTTCCCGATCGGAAAGAAAATCGTAAGGATCCCGAATATTACAATTATATAAGCGCTAAGTCCGCCACTTTCTTCAATAAGAAAGTCAAGCTGTTTTTCCGTGCCGAACTGCATGAATTTATTGATTCCAGGAAGCACGATGAAGGTGAGACATACAAAGATGTCTGTTATCTTTTCATCTGTAAATACAAGATTGAATCAATTGATCCGGATAGCCTTGCAAAGAATTATTACCGGTGGAAAATCGCTATCCGGGAAAGCCGGAAGAAAAAAGCCTATATAACCCGCTAAAACAATATTAAATAAAGTTAAATTACTCCGCCCAACCTCATGTTCCTGTCCATTTTTTCGGAGATTTTCCGGAGATTTTTGGATATCACTGAATTTTAAATACTTAGACTATGAACAAAGTAATATGCAACCATATCAAAATCATCCACAGGGATAACGTCATATCCATCGACGACGACAATATAATCCTGCACCCCGGTAAAGAGTTTATATCCCTGCGACTCGAAAGCCCGGCTATATACACCGGACAATGCCTGGATACCGATGCGGGAGTCGTATTCAACGAAACCCTGTCTGCCAATATAAGGTATAATCAGGATGCCGGATTTCTGAATATCCCGCTTATTTATTATATCCTCCGTATTTATTCCGATTCCGGGTCCTTTATCATGGGATTGACTGACTACCCTGCCGTACTTACATACTCAACAGACAAAATATTCGCCGACCTCACATTCAAATCTTCAAGACCAATGTGATAATGTGCCAATGAAAAGTCATATTGTCGCTTCGCGCCATTGGCACATCGGCACATCAGATAATTGGCATATTATCACATTTGCTCATTAATTAAGTCCTTTACCACACATATATATAGTTCTAACATTGCATAAAATCATATGTAATGTTAGAACTTCTTTTACAGGAAATATTATCATCCAGGCTACTGATACATCCGGCGTCACTCAGTAGCCTGGAAATCCTCATTCAAAAATTAAGGAAAGGGGAAGAACCACAGCAAAAAGACATTAAAACTTTCTTCCATAGCCTGGGCATCGAAAGTAAGATCAAAAACTCCGCTTTTATTCTTCCTGAAGAAGATTACCCGGAAAATCCCTTCGATAGCTTCGAGGAAAATTCCATTGCCGTGATTCCCATCATCGGCACTATGATGAAGTACAGAACCTACTGGAGTTATGGCATGGACGATATGGCAAACATTATCCGTCTGGCCGATTCATCATCCAAAATCATCGGTACTATTCTTCTGGGCAATACCCCCGGAGGCTCTTCCCAGTCTGTCATCCAGTTGGAAGATGCGCTCCGGAACAGGACAAAACCAAGCGTAGGACTTATAGACGGCATGTGCATGTCCGGCGGAATATACGCCTTTTCATTCTGCGACCGTATCCTGGCGACTAACCCGATGTGCCAGGTCGGGAATATAGGCGTGTATGCCAAGATCCTTAACGATGATAAATATTATGAAGATAACGGCTTCAGGTTCATTACGGTAGTTCCCCCGGAATCCAAGTATAAAAACCTGGCTATTAAACAAGCGAAAGAAGGGGATGAGAAAATGCTGATAGAGGAAGACCTCACTCCTTATGCCATCCATTTCCAGAACCTGATCAAAGCGAACCGCCCAAATCTGGACCTTTCGGTTGAAGGAATTATCGAAGGGAAAGACTTCTATGCCATTGATGCTGAAAAAAACGGCCTGATCGACGGTATCACCAATTTTGAGGGCGCAGTACAGGTACTGCAATCCCTGCACAACGAAAAACAATCAATTTATTCATTCTTTAAATAATAATTTTATGAAGAAATGGCAAAAACAACTGATGAACCTTGCTATCAAGCTGGGTTTCGGTGATAAAATGAAAGCCGGTTCCCTGACAGCTGACGAACAAAAGCAGTTGTTCGCAGAATATGAATCGGAGTATGGAGTCGCGTTCCGGACAGACAGGGAGGCCGACGAAGACGATGACGAAGAAAGCGACGAAATAGAAATGCTTTCTTCCGAAGATCAGATAGCCCTGGCTTCTGTTTTCGGCGAAGACATGCCTAAAAAGAAAAAGGAAATTATCCCTGCTATGACAAAAAAAATAAAAAAGCAGGAAGAAACAATTGAAAAGCTTTCCAAAGAATCAGAAGGTGATAATCCTGCCGGAAAGACCAGGGTAGAACAATCCGCAGTCAAGGTAAGAGCTATAACACTGGGCATAGCTTCTCACACCGAGTCCCATCTGTTCGGTATTGAAGATACCGTCTTTGCACGTGGCCGCTGGGATACCGAGCTGATGATTACCCGCACGCCTGTAGTATCCAAACTCAAACTGTCTCAGAAAAAGGAGTTTAAAAACATATTGAACGACTATTCTGAGAGGTTGATGGAACGCGCCGGAGAGTTGGAGAAGGCTAACTTGCTGGGTTCCCTGAATTTCAACAAAATGGTTGCCGGCGAAACCGAGATCGATTATTCCGACCTGTTCGGCAAGGCCGGTGAATATGTTGTCAGGAGGACCGATATGATACTGGCGTACCTGCGTACCCTTCCTTCGGTTGATCATATCTTTCCTATGCGTTCCAACATCCAGAACAAGGAAGTTGCTCCCGGAGCTAACTTTGGGGAACTTTCCCAGGGTTACCGTGCCGGCAAGATATTCAAGGGAGGTGTTGCCTTCACTGCCGAAATATACAGTGTAGTGGACGTGATGTTTAAATTCCTGTTCAAAGACCTGATAAAGCTCGAAAAACAGTATATCGGGGAGATGAACCGGAATGACGGCTCCAATGTAATTAAATGGACGTTCATCGAATGGATCATGGTGCATTTCGGAACCATCCTGCGCAACGAGCAGAATATGCGCCGTGTTATCGGTGTGCGCGTACCGCAACAGGACGTCGTGTCAAACCCTGCCATGCTTGCCGCCGATGGGGTATATCGCGCGCTCGATCGCGTAGAGAAAGAACTGAAGGTTTATCCGAACCATGATTATAAGGTATACGCCGAAACCACTATCGTCGATTACTTCGAATCTATATGGGATTTCTATACCATGGTACTTCCATCGATGGACGGATATAAGATGTACGCAAACCTCAAACACCGCCCGTGGTATATTCGTAATTACCGCGAAAAATATGGTAAGGAAACTGATTTCAAAGGCGTAACTCCTCAATCGATCAACGATGTGGACGCCAATATTATCTGGGTGCCGAATATGCAGCCGAATAATTACAAAGTCATGATCACCATACCGGGCAATGGTGAAAACCACGAAGACAAGCCGTTCGAAATGCTGGCGTTCTATTTCGAGCGCGACTGGGAAGAGATAGGGGTTATGTCCCGCTGGAAAGAAGGTGCAGGCTTCCAACAGGCAGGCATACAGTATAAAACCTTAGCGGAACTTATCTCATCCGGATATGCGAACCAATGGATCTTCACCAATTTCCCTGCAACGGTATTAGCTGCAGGTGCAACAGTTGTTAACGCGAAACAGAATATTCTGTTCGAAACCGGGGCGAATGCTGCAGCAACAGTAATAACCGATATCCAGAATATGAATATCAATAATGTGATCCGTATAGTATGCGGAAACATGACGAATGCGACTACCATTGCTAAATCAGGCAAATTCGCGAATATAGAATCGGATTGGACTCCTGCGGCTGTAGGCGATTATATCGAACTGTACGCCGAACTGGAAGATTATGTTGTTGTCGTGGAAGGTGAAAACGTAACCATGACAAGGCCTACAGGTAACTATCTGGAACTGGAACGCACCGCCTGACATAATTAATTAATGAGATAATGTGCCAATATGCCAATTTAAAAAAGCTATTAGCTAAAAACATTGGCACATCGGCATATTATCTCATTAGTACATTAGAGTTTATTATTAATTCTTAATTTTTAAATTATGCTATTCGATTTACCAAAACAAAATAAGAATTCAAAGCTGGACGCGCTGAAGTACCGGCTTTGGCTGGCTAAGATGACGGATGTCGATATCGATAACTATCCGAAGTCTGTGATGGCCACGATATCGACTAACGTCTTGCTACCGGGTGCGGTCTATAAATATCTTGATGCCAGGGTAGATACCATCAATCCGAACGCAGTACCGGGCGCGGCTCCTCTGAACGGCGTGCTTACGTTATCCCCTATCATAGACGGTATGTCCGCGGCCACACTGGCATGGGTTTATGAAAATATCGGTGAAGATTTTGTCACCATCTGGGAAAGATGTTCCGACGGGCAGAAATTCATAGCCGGAAGCCCTTGCAACGGCGGAATGAAATTCGCCTATACATCGATAGGACGCCAGGAAGACGGTACAGCCGGTATTGCAACAACTTTCACGGGAGGACAATGTCCTGAACCTATTCTGCTCTATGACGGGCCTGTTCCTGTAGCGCCTCCGGTACAGGTTGCAGCCGATGCCACAACATTCGCCCTGACTCCGGCGCCTCAATACCAGCTGTCCGAAAATGCCGCTGATACGGTATTAACCGATATCACCAATGTAACAGTTACTGATGTTGGCCGGATCATAGAGATTATCGGTGGTGGATCCGCTCATCCGACGACAATCACATCTTCGGATAAATTCATCTTGAACCAGGGGCTGGACTTCGTCGCTTCTTCCGGCAGCCGGATCAGTTTCGAGATAACGAAGACAGGCACAGGATTTGCTTTCTTCGAAGTGTACAGGGTTTAAGTAATAATTATGAAAAAGCCGCGTAACTGTGGCTTTTTCTCTAATCCACAAAATTATGACAAAATTTACCACGCGAAACGACCAGATAGTAAGGCTGAAAAATCCTGCTTTCTTCGATAAGGATTTGGAACTGTTCAAAAAAACATTCCGGACACATCCTTTATTTAATCAGCTGGCCAATGTGAACCAGTTCAATAAGGCTAAGCTCGACTGCCTGATGGTAACGGTATTGCTGGATGAAGTGACGGAAGAAGAAATTCTGGAAAACAGGACTCAGGAAAAGCAACCCGAACCGGAACCAAAGACAATAGAATCAATCCGGGATCTTTTAATAGAAAAATTCGAACTGGATCAGGCAGATATAGAAGCATTGTCCGAAATCATCCCACTATGGCTCGATAAAACAGATGAAGAAATTATATCAGCTGTAAAAAAACTATTGGGATATAAAACCAACCAGGGAGAAAACACAGGTAGTGAAGATCCGGGAACTGATGATACCGATGCGACAGGCAAACAGCAGGATATTACCCGGACGGTAACCGGTACAGGTACAGCATCCGGAGATAATAATCAGGATGAAGGTTCAGGTATAGGCAACGGAGCTACAGGAAACCCTGCGCCGGCTGGAACAACTTCTACCCAACCGGTTGAACGTGATAATAGCAAAACATTTATACGGCGTATAAATGAAGCGGAAACCATTGAAGCCGTGGAAGCTATTCTAAAGGAAGACAGGGAAGGCGGTGAAAGGATTACCGTTCAGCAAGCCGGACAAAAACGCATCGAAATATTAAAACAGGCTTTTAAGGAACCTGACCCCGGCAAAAAAAAAGACTAAAGCACGAGGAATTTCCTGGAATAAACTGGATTAATAATATAAATCCGGATATACAGCTTTGCATTCTCCTGTACGACGAACGTGTAAGTATTTACCGTCGCCTGCAGGAGATTGATGCTGTATTGGACGACCATACGGAACTCGCATTCGAACTCGTTACATTGGATATCCGCGCACAGCAGGCACACAGGGAATTGCAATCATACAATGATACCGGTAAATTTCAATACGTGCACCGGCTGACGGTACAGAATAAATATAAAAGCGACCAGCTGGCCGAACTCCGGAAGCTCAAATCGGAGAACCCCGCTGACTTCATGAACGAAGTAACCAACGTAATACAGAATATAAGACGCATAGAAAGCCAGCTACACAAAAAAAAGTATAAGGACGAAGAAGAACGCCAGTCATGGGAAAACAATCTCGAAAAGGCCCGTATAAAGCAAAAAGCCATACAGGATATATTAAGCTAGTAAATACAATTTTCCAACCGGAATAATAAACCTCCGAAAGAGGTTTATTTTTTTTGCTAAATCCATTCTTTTTCATTCAAAAACTATCCGATTTTAGTTAAATCACATAGCAAAATCACATAACTACTACATATTCAACACTATAATATTTTTGATAAAAAGAATTGAAAATGTGAATGCTTTCTAACTTCGTGCCGCTGTGTCAAGGCCTTGTAATGCAAAAAAAGCGATTTTTCATGAAATATGACTCAATATGTTAAATATCACAATATTAAGTGTTAAAAAGAGGTGAAAATTTGCATATTTCATTCCCTCAATCCGGCCATGCCAAAAACCATCGGATTGAATTCATTAACCCCTCGTTTAGTTTGTCCTTTAATACCTCCCTATCCTCCCATAGCTTTGTGATATACCATAAGATGCAGACATATGGATCAATTAAAATGGAGAACAGAGCAGCGAAGGGTAAGAGATCTTATCCCTTCGGGCTATAATCCCAGAGAAAGGGATGAAAAGGGACAATCAGTCCTGGAAGAAAGCCTGGATAAGTTCGGACTGGTAGATACACCGGTGATCAACATGGACGGGCAATTGATATCGGGCCATCGACGGCTGGAGTATTACATCGCCCGTAGTTTGCTGGATGAAATGATAGACGTTCGTGTGCCTTCGCGTATGCTGACAATGGATGAAGTGAAGCAATACATGCTGCTGGCCAACTCCCATGCCGGCAAGTGGGACCTTATAAAACTTGAAGAAGAGTTCGGAGATATCTATAAGAACATACTGGTTAATGAACTGCCGTCGATAGAAGACATTGCCCTCCCATCGGCAGAACAGGTGACACAACGAAAGGATGCAGAGCGCCAGATTATAGAGGACGAATTCAATGACCTGCCCCCTGAGAATCCCGTTACACAAACAGATGACCTGTACGAGCTGGGAACACACAGGCTCATATGCGGGGATAGCAGAGATAAGAACGTAATAGGACGGTTAATGGCCGGGCTACTTGCACATATGGTATTCACCGATCCTCCATACAATCTACCCACAGAACAATTTTCAGGATTCGGTAAAAACAAGGCTCTGACATTCGAAATGGGTGTAGGTGAAATGTCGGAGGAAGAATTTATTGCCTTTCTCAAAAAAGCATTCCAGATACTGATCTATTATTCGGTAAAAGGCTCTATCCATTATATATGCATGGACTGGAAACATATACTGGAAATAAAGATCGCCGGAAAAGTTTATACCGAACAAAAGAACCTGATCGTCTGGAATAAGAACAACGGCGGGATGGGAACATTCTACCGTTCCAAACATGAGCTTATTTTCCAATACCAGAATAATGAAGACATCCCTGAAAAACTACTCGAACAAAGACTCGATATAATCGAACAGCACGGATATGAATCCGGACACGAACTGATCTTCGCCTTCAAAAGCGGACGTGAACGCAATATAAACAATTTTATGCTTGGCCAGACAGGAAGATACCGCACAAACGTATGGGATTATCCGGGAGCCAATTCATTCAATAAAGCCGCAGATGTAAGTACAAAAGACCATCCGACGCCAAAGCCTGTAAAACTCGTAGCTGATGCAATAATGGATTGCAGCCTGATAGGGCATATTATATTGGATACCTTCTCCGGATCCGGAACAACGATAATCGCCGCTGATCAAACCGAACGAATAGCTTATGTTGCGGATATCGCTCCCGGCTATTGCGACCTGAATGTCCGGAGATACATCCGCTATTGCCGGAATGCAGGAAAACCAATCCTAGTAAAGAAAAACGGCAAAGTATTAACCAAAGAACAACTGAAGGAATATGAACTACGATAGCGCATTAATAGAAAAAGTCCGGGCTTTCGGTGTTCTTGGTTATCCGGCGCATGAGATCGTGTACCTGGTGGAACCGGAAGATCCTGAGCAGTTCGTCCAGGACATACAGGATCCTGAGAGTGAAATATACAAGGCCTATCATAAAGGAAAGACCACGGGTCAATATACGATGGACAAAGCCCTCTTTGACGCAGGCAAGGCAAATGATACGGATGCGAATGAGAAACTGAATCAGCGCCAGCAGCGGAAAAAGGTTGAAACGGCTATACATGAAAGGTTTAATATATGAAAATCAATGTACTAATGAGCAGATATGCCAATGTGCCAATATTTTTTGTCGCTTCGCACCAATTGGCATATTTACACATTGGCATATTGGCTAATTGAATTAAAATTATGCTCGAGCACCTCCAGCGACTACCCGTAGACATATTAGAGCGGTTCCTCGAACTCCGCGATCATAAAAAGGTCGGGATATCCGAGGCTCTGGGGAATTTCATCCTGGAGCTGAACGCCGCGTCCAACCTGTTCAGGAAATACCGTAATGTAGGCGAATGCGCACGGCAGCTACAGAAGCAGTTTCCAAAGGTATCTATCCCTGAATGCCGCCAACGGGTATGCGATGCGATAAACTTCTTCAATACCGACTGCACCGTCACAGCTGCTGCCTGGGATAACTATTTCGCAGACTATATGATGAACCTTGCCGATGTGAACCTTGTAGCTCAGGACAGGAAAGAAGCCCGGCTTTGTGCTATCCAGGCCCACAAATACAGGCTGTCGGCGGCAGCTAATATCATCTCTCCGGAGCGTATCAGGTTCAGGCATCAAATCGTATCTGCGGATGTGAAGCTGGATCGGATGATGGATACTTCTCCCGTCGGGTTACTGGCCGCATGGAAAGATATTGAAGAAATGATCGATAAGGATTTTAAGGATATCTCCCAAAACGATAAAGACCGGTTAAAACTCGAAGCCGGACGGGAGCTGGATATCGACAAGTATACGGATTTTGAAGATATAGAAGATGAAGGTTAAAAAATACAGCCAGATCGTATTCCTGTCAGTTTACCTGTCGATCGTCCAGATAATGGTAAAACTGATAGATTCGACTTTCCTGTTCGGGGAGGTAGGCCGCGGTTCCGGTAAGACTACACATATGCTCGCTCCCCGGATCGACCGTGTCCAGAATGGCATGGCCGGCTCGCTGCTGGTACTCGCGGCAGCCACTTATAAAAGTATTATCGATAACATCCTGCCGGGAGTATTGGAGTATTTCCTCGAAAATTACGAGCGCGGTGTTTATTTCGAATACGCAAAGCAGCCTCCGGCCCATTTCGGCATACCCACCCTCGAAAATCCGCACTGGAGCCGGACGGAGATAGAAAAAATCACCGATTTTAAACATACCATCACCTTTGTCACCGGTACCGTGATAAAATTCGTATCCTGCGACCGCCCCGAGTCGATGCTTGGTCTTAATGCCGCCCATTTGTTCATCGATGAGATGATACGGATTCCGGAAGATAAATTCATTGAGCGTATTATCCCGGCATTACGCGCCGACAGGTCTAAATTCGGCCACTCCCATTACTTTATGGGAATAACAGGATTCAGTTCCACACCTAACTTTGAAACCGACGAAGACTGGTGGACGAAGTACGAAAGCGATATGAATCCGAAGCTGATGAAACGCATACTCGAAGTATCTTACCACGTGGATATGCGTATGGCCGCGCAAATCGAAGCCAATGCAAACGCCGATTTTGAAGAAGAAAAGAAACACCAGCGATTTCTGAACAGGTGGCTGCCGCGCCTGAATGCCGCCCGCCGCGGGCAAACGTTATATATGCGGGCTTCGTCATTCTCCAATATCAAGATCCTGGGCATAGACTATATCCGTAACCAGATAAAGTCGATAAAAGACACTGATAAACTGAATACTTCTATTTTAGCAGTGCGAAAGACCAAGGTAAAGGATATGTTTTTCGGGAGGTTCGGTAAGCAGCATCTGTTTGAAGACGGTTACGATTACCGGAGAACCGACAAGTTACGCATCGATAATGAAATAGAATGGCTCAGCTCCGACCTGAAATACTGCAACCCGAACATGCCGCTGATTGCCGGTTATGATCCGGGACCATTCTCCAGCATCATATTCGCCCAGGAAGAAAAATTGAAAAAGATTTTCCGGGTAATTAAAAATATGTGGGTATATCACCCGGATCAGCATGACGAGCTGGCCGAAAAGATCGATACCTATTTCCGGAACCACAAGAGGAAAGAAATATTCCTGTATTACGACCGGGCGGCCAACCAGAAGGATCCTGAGTACCGGAAGTATTATCCCGTATCCGGCGGCCTGAACGATACGGATGCTAACCTGCTGGCAGCTGCGCTCAAATCTCGCAGATGGACGGTGCACCTGATGAGCAAGGGACAGGAAACTATCTATTACGGACAACATTATACGCTGCTGAATATGCTCTTCGGGCCTCGCGAGGCTTCCGATTGGCAGGTACTTATAGACCGGAACGAATGCGAAGCCCTCGTCAGTTCTATCAATCATTCGCCACTTAAAAGGAATGAGAAGCGTGTAGAACTGGACAAAAGCAGCGAGCGCCTCGATTTCGAAGACCAGGCATATTACTCCACACAGCTGTCTTCCGCGTTTATGTATCTGCTATGGGGTAAATTCAACCATCTGCTCCCGGCTTCCGCCCGGAAAAAAGAGGTGTATATTGGGACGGGAACGTATACGAGCGACTGACCAGCTAATCATTAACCATTCATGATAAGTATCAGTTCAGTAATACGCTTGTCAATGGCTCTCAAAGTCGCCATTGCTTCGTCCGGAGTCTGGGATTTTACCATATCCCGTACTTTAGCTTTAAAGACATCCTCCTGTTCCTGATTGGTAACCTGGGCATATTCTTCTCTGAGCGCAGTTAAATTTATTTCAGCCATATTTTTAAGAAAAAAAATCCCCTGTACTGGCTCAGTACAGAGGATTGGTGTTAAATATTAAACAATCATAATGAAATGACAGTTGAGCCTAATTGTTTGCTTATATCCTGTAATGCATTATTGAGTGTCTCCACTTCTTCCGGCGTGAATTTTACAGGCTTGCCGTTCTTGGTATTCCCATTAATTTTCTGATACAGCCAGCCGCGTGTCTTTTTGAAATATTTTTTAGCGATGTATGATAATGATACAATTTCGGAAACCTCCATCAATTGCAACTTAACTGTAGTTTCTTTTATCAGGCTATCGGCATCTTGTGTCAATTTATCCAATCCGGAAGATATAAATTCATCTATTCTGTCAATATCTTCCTGCGAAGTAAAGTTATTACGGATGTATTCCGCCTGTTCATTTGCCTTATCATACTCTCCACTATTCATTAGCGTTCTGAGCTTTATTAATTCTTCCTGAAGTTTCATACTTTTTATTTTTAGCCCCTCCCGGAGGAAGGGCGCGTTTTACAATTTTTTTCTTAACTCTTTTTCCAATTTATCCAAATCATTCAATTTGTCCAATAATTCATTAATCTTACTTTCATTACTTTTTTTCTTTTCTGCACTTAAAAAATTATAGACATTCAATTCAGCTTTAATTTTCATTCTCGTCTGAACTATTAACGAGAGCATTTTTCTAATTTCTTCTTCCATTATCGCATCATTTAATATTTAACTATACAAATATAGTAATCTTTTGGTTACCGTGCAACTATTTATCCATTTATTTTCAATAAAATATCATTTTTTTATCATCACTATTTAACTAATAATCAGCTCGCATTTGCGGGCTTTTTGCATGATCCTCAAATAATATGTTATTTTTTAACATATTTTTCGGCACTATTTTATATTTTTTATATAAAAATTTTTTTCTTTGTAAGACAAATAACAACAAGCTTAAAAACAATGAGATGAGTGGAACTGTAAACGTGCATAGCGAATACGCTCAGGAAATTGCAAGAATGGCAAGAAATAAAGAAAACAAGGTATTTCTAAACTCTTCTGTATACCACGCTCTTATCATCCTTAAAGAATTGATCCGGAATGCAGAAAGTTCAGTAATGATTCTTTGTGGCAGCATGTGCGATCCTATTATATACCAAGATGAAGAATACTTATCTGTTGTAGAAGGTTTCTTAAATAAAATGAAAGATGTAGCATGTGTAGAAGAGCCTGTATTACGTGTCTTATTCGATAGTTATAATCCAGTATTTGAACAATCCAGAATTGCGCAAATACTAAAAAAGCCTGAATATAGCGGTCTCGTAGAAATAAGAAAACTAAAATCCGCTTATAAGCATATATATCTGGATAGTAAACCGGTACATTTGGCTGTTGCTGATAATACTGCCTATAGAATCGAGACTGATTTAGTAAATAGAATGGCATGGGGTAACTTTAACGATGTCGAAAAAGCCAGGAGATATGCATTTGGACTTCTTACATATTTTAATAATCACAAGTACACTGAAAGCGTAGCCTGATTGTAAATCTTAAACACAAACTATTCATTGAAAACAGAACTCATCGGATTTGTTAATCTCATTGCCGTTGGAATAACGCTGAATGCAGGTAGTGTCGGATTTATTTATCTGGATAAAACAAGGTCAGACGAAAGGGGATTCCTCGATTTTTTCGCTGAAAATACTGTAAATTACATTCATGAATGGACAAGGCGGTATTTAGTGCTTAGATATACAATATTATATATATTTCTGATTCTCCTAGAAAGGTTAAAGATAAAACAGATTAATAAAAAATATTGCATCGAATCTTCTTATCTAAGGAATACCCTTGAAACAGAACAGATCGCTTTAAGAAATAAAATAGATGAAAATATAAAAAATATTAGTCGGTATAAAACCAATTTAATTGAATCATGCCGATTCAGACATTTCTGGAAAATATCGTTATTAATCACGTTTTTTGGCGTTTATCTTCTTATGTTGGCAGGTATCGAGTATAATGATCCTGATTATTCTTATCATAAAGCCTTGATTTTTTGTGAAGTTTTTATTACATGTTCAATACTTACCAGCATGATTTCAGAATGCGATAAAAGTAAGTTTGGATATGCTACAGAGTGCAAAGGTAAACATCGTAAATGTTGGAATTTTTTTATTTCTGTTACTAAATTTTTTCTACATCCTGGGAAAATAAAATGGCTTGTGTGGTTAATAATATTCGTTATTACCTTAAACATTTTAAACAACCAATATATTTATACCTATTTTTTTGAGACTTATGACGAAGAAAAGGTTGAAACATGGATACTTCATTATTCAATATTCTTATTGTTTTTTGGACTTACAGCCTATATAGTATTAATCATTATGAAAGTCATCTATCATTCATATGTTAATATGTCAAAGGATCTTCATGATGTTTATTTATTTCGATCTAATATTAAAAAGACAATCAGAGAAAAAATAGAGAGATATGAGAAATTAGTACAAGAGGAACAAAAAAATGCAGCAAAAATAGTAGATGAGAAGATACTTAACAATAATAATCCTTTTGAGATAGAATAAAATCCTCTCTCTTTTTTGTCCTTTACCAGCTCGCATTTGCGGGCTTTTTTTGTACCTGTATGGAAAGGATAATAACAGGCCCTGAAGCTGTCGAGCGCATGCGCCGGCAGAAGCTGGTACTGGGAGCGACATTCGGCATTAGGTTCATCACCTGCGACCTGAACCGTCCGGAGAAAACAGGACAGGTGCGGGTTTATTCCTCCTGCCGGATACGTCCGGCACGACGGAGCGAAGGCCTGAGCGTCAACAGTGATCACTACCTGTACTTCACAGACGAAGATACGGATGAACCGCGCCAGTGCTTTAAGAAATTGATACGGGCTGTCTGTTTTTCTCCTTCCAACGAATGGTATACAGTAAAATGGTTCTTATGAGTAAAAAAGTTAGAGAGCGCAAATCAGCAACCAAGGTAGAAATATTCGGGGGCAACCGCGGATACGCCGTCGTCGAGGATGTCGGAGTAATGACATTCGAAGTGCAAGGACTTGCCGACCGGGAAGAAATGTTCTTTGAGCAAACGCGCACGATACACTCCCGCTACATCAGCGACCGGATGACGCTGAACCTAGCCGGCGGCTATATAGTTCCCGTCTGGGGCGAAGGGCATAACCTCTATCCGCAGGAAGTATTTGCCGGTATAAGTGAAAATAAATTGCTGCCGACGCTGATAAGCAAGCAGATCCGCTTCCTGTTCGGGCGCGGGCCAAGACTCTACCGGGAAGTAACCACCGGAGAGGGTGAGAACCTGAAGCGCATCCGCGTACCTGTCGATGACAGCCTGTCGAAAGCCATTACCGATTGGGTTGATAGCTGGGAAGAAAAAGGATATCCCCATGCCTGGGAGTACCTGAAAAATATCATGAACGACTATTACCATGTCAAAACATGCGTCTCGCAGTATTGCTTTGCCAAGTCCCGGCGCATTAACGGAAGTATGCCCGTCGATGCGCTAAAATATGTAGGTTCGGACGAAGCACGCCTTGCAGCTCAGAATATCCCGCTGAACAGACGAATCAAAAACGAAGACTGTCACCACATCATTGTCGGCGACTGGATGAACATCACCGGCACGGATTATGACATCTTCCACCGTTTCTCCGCGAAAGAACCCTTCAGGTATCCGACAGCCATAGCATTCAATTCGGATAAGACCTTCACTAAGTGGACCTACGCTTATAACGACTGGTTCGCCGGCATCAGGGAGTATTTGAAGGCATGTAAGCTGGCCCCGAAATACCGGAACAGCTACCTGCGAAATGCGCTCAATAACCATGTGCACGCTACCATACCAAGTGCCTGGTATGCACATCACAGGGAGATATTACAGGGTATCTGTGCGGAAAATATCGCGCCTTCCGATATTGACAACAATATTCTTCAGACCGAGTATAAAGGGGTGATACTGGTGGATAAGAAAGGGCGTCCGCTTGCATTCTATGAAGGTATGATGGACCAACTGATCAAGGCCGAACTAACCCACATCACGGAGGTAATGACCGGCGAGGGTAAAAACCAGGGTAAACTCTACGCTACGCTCAAATGGGACGAGGAAGAATGGGAGTTTAAGGAGTTTCCCGGAAAATTCAAGGAGTTTTTCGATACGGTGGACAAATACGACGAAAGCAGTATCAAAAGCATCCTGATGAGTCTTGGTATCTCCGGATCCATCACCAACGTCGATCACTCCGGGCTGACCAACCGTTCGGGTAATGAAGCCTGGTACAACTACCTGATGTATGTGCTGCAGCTGACGCTCGACGAATACTTTATCCTGAAGGAATACAACAGGGCGATGCATCTCAATTTCCCGCAAGCGAAAGCTCTAGGCATCAAATGGGGCTTCTGGATCGATATCCCGTCCAAGCTCCAAGAGACGACACAGAGCGAACGCCCGGCAGGGAACGCGACACCGGAAGCTAATTAGCCAATGTGAAAATATGCCAATGTGCCAATTGGCGCGAAGCGACAACATCATTTGCTAATATGCTAATTTTCAAATTTACAAATTAAAAACATGATCAAACTACCCTTCAATACATCCGATCAGCAGGCTTTCGCCGCTGAATTCAAGAAAGTGATATCCGGAGTAAATATATCTCTGGACCCACGCAATATCGAGAGCTCCATGTGCAAGGCGGCTGTGTCCCTGTACGGTATATTCACCCGTTCGTTTTTCGACGCGCTATGCGACGGCACGGCATCCGCCGATACGGATAAAGGCGCGGCGGCGCTCGATTACCTGCGGCGCGCTGTGGCTCACTTTACCATATACCAACACCTGATATTCCTGATCACCCGTATTGGGAATGATGGCGTGACTGTCAAGAAAAACGATGACGAAACCACTGTATTCAAATACCAGCAGGACCAACTGTCGGAGAACCTGATCACCACGGGCTGGTTCTGGATAAACCTGCTTATCGGATACCTGAACGAAAACAAGGATGACTTCCCCGGCTGGAACCAGGATACGGACAGCGATATCCCTATCGATGTTACAGACTTCGAGAAATGGGTGGGCGTATCCGATTTATATTTTGTTATCACCGTTCGCTCACTGATCCGCGAGGTATGGATGGAGTGTGTCGAATCACGGCAGCCGACACCCGTGGCAAAGGATAACCAGAACGCCCGCGCCCTGTGCTACGATGTGATGGCCCGCGCCTGCACACGGCTGGCTTATATGGAACTTCCGGAGCCTATCCGCAGGGATATCAGCAACGAGATGGGTAAGAACCATAACGCGCAGGCAGATACCTACATCCGTGAGAAGGTAGCCGGCATATATGCCCGAAAAGCAGCCTCCTACTGGACAGACTGGGACGTGAAGCTTAAGAAAGATGCCATCAAAAACAACCAGAAGGACGCTGCCGATGCTCCCCGCTTCACACAGCCGGATATTAGCGATAAGGATAAATTTTATTTTAGCTGATGAAAAAAATCGAATTAAACAAAGGAGCGCTCCAGCTTCCGGAATCGTGGGATGAACTGACATATAAGCAGCGTCTGTATGCATTCAGGCTGTTGCATGATGTTATCGGGCATCGCCTGTCACCGGAAACATTCAGAATACGGATGCTTATCTGCCTGACGGGGTATAAGCCTTCACATCACTTTTTTTCGTTATCGTTACGCTACATTTTGTTTTTTGCTGCTGTTCCGTTCGTTGCCCTGTGGTGCCTGGCCAATCATGGACGCATACGGTTCCCGGCATACTGGAGCGTATGGTATGGCCGCTACAAGCCGAAACGCTACGACCGTGATATTATCAACTACAACCTGTACAAGTTATCCGAACAGCTCGACTTTGCTTTCCGGATAGAAGACAGGACTATACAGATAAATACTTTTTTTCGTAGCAATCCGTTTCCCTATATCCGTATCGGCAGAAAAAAATATGCCGGCAAGAAGTTCATCCGTGATATCTCCCCTTTCACGAATATCACAGGCCACGAGTTCTCCGACTGCTTCGATATCTATTCACTTTATAGTTCCGATACCGATGCAACAGTAAAATGCAGGTGCGTGGATAAAATTATCTCCATCCTGTACCCTGCATCCGCGGATTACAACGAAAATATGGTAACCGAACGCCCCGGCATTCAAAAACTGCCTGCCGGAATAAAAACAGGCATTATGTGCTGGTTCGCCGGCATCGTGGAGTATTACGTTACGCACCCGTATTATTCCATCCTGTTCGGTTCATCCGACAGTAATGATAGCGATACCAAGAGTACTATTCGCATCGGCATGAATGAAACGGTACTTATGATCTCCAGCCAGGGATATAACGAAAACGATACGGTAAATAATTTCTTCGATGCCCAGCTGGTCATCCTGAAGAAAAACCTGTCATCCGCTCTGACCTCCGGCGTCAAAATAGAAGAGTTGGCCGGGAAAACAAATATGAGCATCCAGAATATAAATAAATTAATTGGAAAATGAAATCATGGAACTACAACTGACATTATTCAAATATTTTGCAAAATTCGTCCCGAAGGATGCCCTGCGGAAGATACTGTCCAACCCGGACTATTCGCAAAGGCCCGGATATGCAGAAGTCGCGGCCGATATACTGAATGCGCCGGATACCAGCATAATAGATAAGATATCCAGCTATATCTTCTCAATGAATGAAAAATTTGTATCCGATAAAATCCGGAATAATAAGGATATCATCCTGTTTGTCGAATACGGCGCTGCGTCGTATAATCCTGTCGTTCCGCTAGGCATCCGGCAAAAACTTGCCGTGTATGTCGTTTTTCCGCTCACAATTGCGAACAACGACAATCTGAACGAAACGCTCCTGATGACGGAAACATTCGATATCCTGACTTCCATACTCGATAAGATGGAGGCTGATCAGGAAGAACTCGACTTTTGCGGCAATACCCGGCTGATTAATTTCCCTGCAGAAATATTCCCTATCGAATCTGCCTTATTTTACGATCACTCCGGATGGATGGCTATTTTTGACTATTCGGAAACTAACCTTGACTGATATGAGCCGGCAGCAACAATTCATCGAAATGTTCAACGCAATGTGTTCCTGGCAGGAACGGTTCCAGTATCTGATCGATCTGGAATCCCGGATAGAGTTTCCTACATTGCCAGAACGTCTTAGGATCCCGGCTACACGGATTATGTCATGTGCCAGCAGGACCTACTTTTACCCGTTTGTCAGCGAGGGGAAGATCCGGGTTTACGGGTGGAGCAACGCTTCCATCCCGTCAGGACTTATCGCCGTATTCTTTCAACTATTCGATGGTATGGATATAGAAGAGTTCCGGAAGCAAGAAATCGTTTTTCATACGGCTACAGGATTGGTAGATAACCTGACCGGATCGCGTAGGGAAGGATTGATGGAAATGTTAAAGAAACTATCAGTTCTTAGTTCTTAATTTTTCATTCTTAATTCAGACGATCATGATTATAAGGAGTGATGGCATAGCTCAGGACGAATTTATCCGGCAGGTTCTGGAACGTGATGTCCGGAATATATTCAAGGCACAGCAGCTGATAGTTTCCCAGCGGATATATCTGTCGGGGAAAGACTTGAAAGCCTCCAGGCGAAAGAAAGGATTGCAGAGAAGAACCGGGCGGCTCGAAGACTCGCTGTCCAGCCCCGAATATTATCTGCAGTCTCAAGGCGAACAGTTCAATATGGCTGCCGTATATCCTATCTATATCCGATTTCTGGATATGAAACGCCTGGGTAATTGGAAACTCTATAACCGGCAGATCTGGGGTATACTCTATAATAATGCACTCCGGGATATACGATACGGTTATGGAAAAGAGATAGCCGACCTTATGGGAGATAAATTACGGGATGCATTCGGCGCAGGGTCAGGAAACTCAAGTGAGAAAAAAGAACCAGCATTTAAAGATTATGCAAGTAAAAAAGGGAGGGAATAATTCATGGCAAAATTAAAAGACGACGAAATAAGATGGATCCTGTCGCTGGACGCGAAAGGGGTACAGTCGGAACTGACAAGTATATCTTCGGTGATACAGCGGCTGACCGACGACAATAAGAAACTGGAAGCTGAACTAAAACTCGCAACCAGACAGATGTCCGAAGCTGAAAAGGAAATGAAAAAACTGGCCGCTGCCGGCAAGGAGGATAGCGACGCCTTCAGGGAGGCAAAAGCGACTTATGAATCGGCAGCCAATGAATCGGCTGACTATACAAAGCGTATCCGTGACAATAAGAAAGCCATTGAGGAGAACGATGCCAAGGCTAAAGAAATGGTCAAAACCCTCAAGCTGGAGGATATGACCATGAACCAGCTGAAATACCGGGCTTATGACCTTCAAAAGCAACTGGACAATACATCCAAGTCTACTCATCCGGAAGCGTATAAGGCTCTTGAAAAAGAATTGACACAGGTCAATAAACGTATGGGTGAACTAAAAAACGGAGCGGACGAGACATCGTCCGTATTCTCCGGCAAGCTGGCCAAAGGATCCGTAGCCGTTACGGCAGCTATTGCGGCAGCCAAAGAAGCGTTCAATCTGCTGGAAGATGTCATGATGTCGAACAGGGCGACCGGTATAGAATTCGCTGCTATGATGGATGGCGTAGCTAATTCCATAGGATATGTGAAAACAGCCTTGGCGAACTGGGATTTCACAAACTTTGTGGCAGGACTAAAAAGCGCTTATAAAGTTGGACATCAAGTCTCCATAATGCTGGAAGATGCATACGACCTGGAAAATTCTTTCAAGATGACTTCCGCCCGTGAAATAGCGGAACTGGAAGAATTGAAAACACAACTACGGGATGTGAACTTATCGAATAAAGAGAGGCTCAGAATCGGTGATGAAATCATTGTCAGGACTCGAAAAATGGCTGAAGATGAGAAAAAATTCACCGACATCAGACACCAGGCCGCTAAAGACGTGCTGGTAGATCAAACAAAGCTAACTGACGCAGAACTGGAATATATCACTGTTAACAGGATTAGGAATGATCAGCAGATCAAAGACATTAAAAAAATACAAGAACTTGAAGGGGATCTTTTTTCGCTCCAGGAAAAAGCGAATACTTATCAAATATATGCTACCGGCGGTCCTAAGGTGAATAACTATTACGCTCAACAGTTACATGAGACGAATAAGGAAATAGAAGATCATGTCAATCTGATCGATAAGCTCAAGGTTAAATATAAATTAACCGATCCAAAACAATATGAAATAGCTGTGAATGCCATTAAAAAATTCACTTTAGCAAGTACGGAGGCCATTGATGCTTATGTCAATTCGGGCCGGGCTATAGATCAAATAGATATAAAAACCACCCAGTCATTGAAAATGACACAAAGGACAATAGCCGGCATTCGGAAAAAGAATAGTGACACAACCAAAGAAGAGAATAAAATACTGGTAGCCGAGCGTAAATCGCTGAGTCAATTAATCCAGTCATTAGATACTACATATAATAATAAGCTAACAAAAATAAACCAGGATTACCTGGATGGTAAGATCAAAACCGAATCCGGATATAACCAACAGGTATATGCACTCGAACAGGCTTCCTATATTATCCGAGAACAGGCGCTAACTGAATTTAAAGACAAAGTGACCCGTCAAGAGGTCAAAGACGATGTCAGTAAAAGGATATCGGAAATACAGAAACAGCGCCTGCAGCAGGAAATTAATTTCCGGGCAAAGCTGGAGCAGATTATCCTAAATGCCAATCCGGAGGCAAAGGAGAAAAAAGAATATGAGGACCGTCTGCGCGATTTAGGTATTTTCGGTAAGTCACGCCAGGAACTCCAGATGCTCCTGATGTCGGCCGAAACAGAACAGGACAAAAAATTACTGCAGCAGAAACTCGATGCCCTGGAACTACTCGAGAAACAACATCAGGACAATCTCCTCAAAATCCGGAACGATGCCAAGGCAAAAGAAAAGGCACGGGGAGAAGAAAAATTCCAGGAGAGCTTCGGAAAAGACAAAGCCGTTAAGCAGAAAGAAATTGAAGATGAATCCAACAGCCTTTCCCTGCAAAAAGAAATCGGTGCGCTCACTCCTACGGAAGCCTTTGATGCGGAAGTCGAACTTCAGAAAAAACGTCTCGCCCTGATACAGGAGGAACTCGATGCAAGGAAAGCGTCAGGGAAAGAATATTCAAATGTTCTGAAAGAACAAGCCTCGGAAGAAGCCGCCCTCACAAAGTTGTACACCGGTGAGTTGAACAGGCGCAAGCAGGAATACCAGCAATACGGCACAGCCATCGGCACGGTACTTGGCAATGTGATCACTGGACAGGAAGATGCATTAGAAGACTTTGCCGATGTAATGCTCGACATCCTGTTCGATACCCTCACGCAGATGATCAACGCCGAAATCGTGAAAGTAGTCGCTACCGGTACCGGTGCTATATTCAGAGCGACAGCTAACGAAATCGGATCAAAAGGATTTGTCGGTATAGGAACAGCGGCCATACTTACAGGGATTCTCACAGTAGGAATGGCAACAGCTAAATCTGTATTAAAAGGCTTGATTAACGGGGGAAAGAAAAATGTATCTACAGAAAGTAAAACCGGACAACGTGTTGATAATCCAGGCTTAGCCGACGGTGGATACAATGATTCCGGAATTGATGGCGGTTATACTGGCGCCGGCGGACGCTATCAGGTAAAAGGCACTTTCCCCAACGGTGTAACGTATCATGCCGGGGAATATGTAATTGCGCAGCCTGAAATGAAAATACCGGTAGTTAGTAAGATGGTACATGCCATCGAGGGTATTCGCCGGCAACGTACCAATAGTAATCCAATGCCTGCAGGTCTGGCCGACGGTGGATTCAATGATCCGGATATGCCTTCCTCCCGTTCAGAATATTCCGGTGGCAGCCGTGACATATCCGCTTTAGATTCCACCCTGAACCGATTCATCGCGCTGATGGAAAAAATAGAAGAGAGCGGGCTTGGAGTCAATTATTACGCATTCGAAGAAGGAAAAAAAGTAGTGGACCGATCCAGAAATGGAGCATCAAAATACTAATATGAAAATAGAAAATGCCAAGGGAATATTCGATATGGATCCGGAATCCTATATAAATATAGAGCGGACAAATCCTTTGCTTAGCGAACAGGGAAGCATGTCGCTTCCTTTTAGTATTAAACGCACAATCAGGAATGATTTATTGCTGAATTTTCCTCAAAAATACGAACGTAAATTTCAATATGAGATTAAGCAAACAGTAAACTTACGCGCCGGTATCTTAAATGAAAATGCTACACTGGAATTGTTATCCGTCAATAAAGATACTGTAGAAAGTGTATTTTATCTCTATGAGTCATCATTTTATAATCAGATAAAAGAAATAAAGCTAACACAAGTATTCGAAGGTATCGAGAGATGGTTTCAGCCTGAAACTGTTTCCCAGGAAGAACGGGTAGGCCATATCCTGGATATGTTTGAAACTATGATTTTTTCAGAACCTGATTATTCGCAGGATTTTACAGTTTTTCCTGTAGCCGTAAATTGTGAACTTAGACCTAAGTTAGATAAAATATTTCAAGCAAATGCCGGGGCAAACAGCAAATATTGGGAAATGATTAATCAGGTGTATTATAGCGTCATGTATAATGAAAACAGGCTACAAGCCAAGTATCCATACCAATATACAGACGATGACGGTAATGAAATATCTATTCCTGCCGGATATGGTGCATCTCCCTTTCTAAGATTTGGTTATATTCTCCGGAAAATATTCGAATACTTCGGGCTAACCATTGAGCCTACGATCTTCGAAACAAATCCGTCTTACCAAAAATGGTGTGTGATAAATAATACAATGGATGCCATTATGCCCGGATATTTTATCGAAAGCCAACTGGTTCCCGACTGCACCGTAAATGACTTCCTGGAAATTGTCCGGAGTTTGTGTGGTGATTTCTTTATTGATGTTCCCGCGAAGACGGCAAAACTTGTATTCTTTAATGATGTTTTGGATGCCGAACCGGATATGGATCTGACCGGATATCTTACTTCCGGATTTTCGAAAATAGAACTTAGTAAGCCAAAACAAGTGAGGCTTACGGTTGACAGAAGTACACCTTTGGCCGATGTTGCCACGCCTACATTTGAAGAGTTTAAAAAGAAATATTCCGAGTATAATCCACTCCCCCATACGTTTGATTCTCCACAAGGGATATATCCGTATTATGAGCAAAATTCAATCTGGAAATGGTCGGAGCCAAAGGCAGAATTGTTATGGAATTCTTATAAGACAGACTGGTTAAGTTCCATGAATTTTGATTATGACAGCGCGGGCGAATTGGAAAGGGAAGAACATAAGTTTGCCGGAGGAGCCTTAGGAGCCTCTCTTGTAAAGGCCGGAAGTGATATTATTGGTCACATAATGCCTGTTATCGGCTCTATGCGGAATCTGAATTCTAATGTTATTGTCGATGGAACAACTATAACGGAAGACACTCCCAAATGCCCGATTATGCTAAGGATAGAAGAATTCCTGATGGATAGTAAAGCGTCCGACCCGGCATTTAACCGGACCGGACTCCATTCCAATGCAAGTGGGTTCCTTATCCCGGGCACGGTACTCCCTCCTGATTATCCATATAGTAGCTTGTTGCTCTGGGACGAGAAAGGCCTGTATAATACGTTTTGGAAAAGATATGATCAATTGCTGAGAACATCGTTTCATTCCATTACATATCATGCCAGAATACCGACATATATTCTTCAGAAATTCAGATTTGATCGCCTTAAGATAATCAATGGACAACCTTTGATTACCGAATCATTGAAGTATCGAATGAGCGATGAACATATGGTTGATGTGGAAATGAAATTTCGAACTGTAAAAGTTTATGAATAATTTATTTTAATTGAATCTGCTAATTATTTACGAAAATAATCCATCAAAAACTTGTATAGTACGAATATTCGTACTATATTTACAATGTAATCATAAAAGTACCGGATATGAAAGAAAAGAAAGTATTAACAGAAGAGGAATGGGAGCTGATAGAAGCTATCCGCAATTTCAGGAACTCAAAGCATAACCCGTCGGAACAATTGGAATGGTATGCGCTTAAGTTATTCGAAAATCTCCTGTACAGCGAAAAAGATTGACAAACCAAAGCCCTGCCGATGCAGGCAGGGCTTTATAAAAACGGATATGGTATGGAAACATGTATTAAAAAAGCAAGCGTAAAACAGCAGCTCTCCGATGTCCTGCTGGATATATCGTGGGCCAAGATATCGCAAAAATATTTCGGGAAATCCAGTTCGTGGATGTACCACAAGCTGGACGGTATAGACGGCAACGGCAAGCCCATAGAGTTTACACATGAAGAAAAGGAGCAGCTCAGGGGCGGTCTTCTCGATATGTCGGAAAGGATACGCCGTGCTGCCGAGAGTATTAAATAACAGGCTCCGGTTCTTTTATTATTGATTACAACTATTCCCCGCACCGGAGCCGTGCGGGGATTTTTTTATTTTTTCTTTGTAATCTCAAAAATTCTCTCCATCTTTGCCCTTGACTTCTACATACATCTTGGGCAAAAAATCAGATATTTTTTTTGACAAGATAAAAGGCAACGCCCCTATGGTGGTCGGAACGAAAGAACCGGCTGCAAACGCCCTGCGTATGTGGAAGTCACACCTACGGGGGCGTTGCTGTTTATCGCAATTCTTATAATATGACTTCCAATAAGAATTCCCTATGCAAACTCTCCGGGCATCCGGAGATAGAAGCCATGCTGGAACGCTGGCTGGAACCGTCTACACCGGTAACGCCGTCGATTCCCGAATCGTACATATCCTGGTTGTCCTTAATACAGGAATACCTTACCCAGCAGCTGGCCGATCTGAACTATAATGAAGTGGACGAGATAAATATGTTTAAGTCTATGCTTGGCCGTATTTTGTGTATTAAATCCGACTTGAAGGTATTTATAATCAAGGAAGGAGGCGAACAATGAAAAAATCAAAGAAACGCACCTGCCGTCTGAAAGCTGTTACCAAAGCAGTAACTTTGCCCTTGTCTTACCTCCTTGCCAGTGAAGAAGGATTGACCGATTACCAGTTGTTCACTCTGTTGCAGAAAGGAGGCGGGCGATGACAGCCGCTGAATCTGCTGAATCCATCCTGGAGGATTTCCGTCGGGCGGTACTGGCCGAGCTGGACAAGGATGAAGGCGAAGCAGCCGACCTGCACTTTATAGCCGACGGCTTTGAGCTGCATTTAATTATAAAATAAAAAACAAAATAATGACTAACGAAAACAATACCCCCGACACTCCTCAGAGGAAATCACTCCCGGATATGACTATACTGGAAGTAATTAATGAATGCGGACGCCTGAAGTATCCGCTAAGTAAAATATTAAGCATCCTGCAGGCGAAAGACCAGGATCTGGATATGGAGGATATAAAGTCCCGGCTGACTACTCCCGGAACTGAAGAATACCAGGCTTACCGGTCAGGTATCGACGCCGGTGATTTTGAAGTAGACGCAGCGCTCTATTCCGATGTAATATCCGGAACAAAGACCAGCGTAGATTCTCAGAAGGCGCTGCACGATATCCAACGGGAAAGAAACATAAACGATGCTATCCGGGATAAGTTCTTTCCGGAAGATGGTGACAGTTAACAGTTAGCAGTTAACAGTTAACAGTAAAATCCTGCTTGTGAAAGTGGGATTTTTTTTATTTACAAAGTATTTCATCGACACATTTACACATTGGCATATCAGTATATTTTTTGTCCTTTCCTTTTCCCCTCCAAATCCTGACTTTTGAAATAAAAAAGTCATGCAACAACTAAATCTTAATCATTCGGAAATAGCCGTCGGCCTGATTTGCCTGGCCTGTTTCCTGCTCTCCACATTTTTTGTCGGCAAGTGGTGGACTAAGTTCCGGAGCCGTCGATGGATCGTTACCGTATTCTGGGGCATACTGGCCGCCTGGTGTGTAATTGTCGACGGCGAACGGATAAGGGAGACGGCAACGATTATCGTTGTAGCCTGTGCAGCTGCGCAAAGTATAATCTTCCAGCTGATGAGTACCTATGAACGCCTGAAGATAAATATTGGCAACAATATATCATTAGAAGCAGATAATAAAACTGATAAGCCAATTAATCAATTAGTAAATTCGTAAATGACTAGTCGCTTGCACTCCATTTGCTAATATGCTAATTTACAAATATTCAAATTGAAAAAACATGGCAAAAATTGAATTACTGATCCCCATCATATTCCGCTGGGAAGGCGGCTGGGCCGATCACAAAAACGACAAGGGCGGCAAAACGAATATGGGCGTCACTCTGGCAACGTGGAAACAAGTCGGATATGATAAGGATGGTGACGGCGACATCGACGCCGATGACCTGAAGCTGATCACCCGTCAGGACGTGGTGGACGTGCTTCGGAAGTATTACTGGAACAGATGGAAAGCCGACCAGATCCGGAACCAGTCGATAGCGAATATCCTGGTGGATTGGGTGTGGGGTTCCGGCGCATGGGGAATCAAAATCCCACAACAGATATTAGGTGTAACAGCAGACGGGGTCGTCGGGCCTAAGACATTATCTGCATTGAACGGCTATCCCGATCAGGAACTATTGTTTGTAAAAATCTATGAAGCCCGGCTACAGTTTATCAAAGACCTGGTAAAGAAGGACCCGTCACAGATGGTATTTTACCAAGGTTGGATCAATAGGTTGAATGATTACAAATATCAATTAGCAAATTAGCAGATTTGAATATTAGCAAATGAAAAAAAATGAAAATATCTCATCGCTTTGCGCCATTTGCATATTGGCATATTTGCTCATTGGCACATTGGCATTCGCTTCCTGCCGGAGTAACCGGGACTTTAATAGCACTGCTGAAACGCATACAGAAGGCGCTTCAACAGCATCATCGGTACAAAAAGACAGTACGTCCGCACAGGCCCATCGCCGCGACAGTACGTCGGATATCTCCTCCGAGAAACAATATCTTCGAACAACCTGGTACCGACCTGACGGAACAATACGAAAAATACAGGAATCAGGGCGGGAAGCTGAGCGAGCTCGCGTGGCTGTTCATGATACAGGATCATCTGATGTACACGTAAGCGAGGCAAAGGTAGACAGTACCGCCGCCATCAGCACGCAGGCCAAAGAAATCATTCACGAGGATGTGAATAACGATTCCCGCCCCGTCCAGGGTTCCGAATGGGGCTGGTTCGCCGCGGCATTCGTGCTGGTTGTTATTGTTTTCGGATACTGGGAATACAGGAAAAGAATTAATAATTAAGAATTAAGAATGAAAAATGAAATACAAGTGTACTAGTTTCTAGTATACTAGAATTCTAAAAAACTTATCACTTATCACTTTTAGTTTTTCACTTATTACTGCTAACTGCTAACTGCTAACTATTTACTGATATGATCACCGTTACCAAAATACCGCGTCAAAACGTTTTCTCCGGAAATCCGGTAGTGTTCGGGCTGGAGACAGATACGGACGAAGCAGTCGTTGTGGAAGTCATCACCGGCGGACGCAGTTATTTTACGTCTTACTTCCCATTCCAGGATGATGGTGTCTACAGGGTGAAGATGGAACTCTCCGGATACCTGCAACCGCCGGACGTTCCTCTGGCTGTTCCTTCGGGAAACATTGTGGCGTCTCTCGACGGCTTTATCATTCCCTATACAGTTAAGATCGGCGACAGTTACGAGTTTACGGGCAACGCGTTCCGGGGCGGCATAAGCAACAAAGTATATACGCGCCTGGCAGATAATGGCTATGATATCTTCTCTTATCGCCTTACATCGTCTCGCCGCCAGTTCCTGTTTACCACACGCACTCACGACAGCGAGGTACGCCTCCGGGACACGGAACTATATCCCTTTGTCTTCCTGAACCGTAATATACCGCTTAGTTTTGTTTCTCCATCCGGCAATACTATAGATATCAATACGGCAGGCTTCGGCCCTGTCTGTGTGATGGATCTGGTGGCTTTGCGTTCAGCCTTTAATGAACAGTACGGTGAAATCCCGGACGTAATAAAGGTGTATGCCTCCGGAAACCTTGCCTTCAGCTTTATTATTTCGCCCGGAAAGTTGGCGGAAGAAAAGTACAGGTTGCGCTTCCTGAACTCGCTGGGAGCATACGAGTTGCTCGAGGTCACCGCCCGCGCCTCGCATACCTCCGAGTTCGGCGAGGAAGACCTGTACAACGTGATGAACGGCTATGACTTTTTCGAGGAACGCAAAACACGCACACCGGGCAGGGAGAAGATCGAGGTGGAGACAGGACGCAGGCTCCGGCACGAAATGCCGTTTATACTGGATATGATTAAGAGCGAGGAAGTGTATTTCATCTGGCCGTCCGGGCAGGAGTTCCGCTGCCGGGTAAGTACCGACGCATTTAAATACCGCGAGCGGATCACGGAACCGACCAGCATTCCGCTCACAATTACAGAGCTCACAGACGAACGCTTTGCCCTGCCGCCGATAGATTCATTCCCGGCATGGATACAGGTGATACCGGTAGCGTCGGCGTGGGACGCGGAAGGAAACCTGATCAGTTAACAGTTAGCAGTTAACAGTAAACAGTGGCGCGAAGCGACAAAATCATTTGCTAATATGCTAATTTACAAACAACGTTCGCCGAAGCGTAGGCGAGGCAAATATTCAAATTGAAAAATTATGATCTACCAGGTAAAAAAATCAGATATCATCCTCGAAATAGACGACAATATCTTTTTCGACAAACAGCCAAAGGAATTCAGGCAATTATATGATAACGCCCGGATTGTGGAAACTAAAGATGAAAAGGGCAATGTAACCGGTACAACTCAAACCAATAACGCCGAATTCGACAACTGCTATGTAGAAGTATATGAGAACGGACGGGTAATTATCACTTTAAAACAGGACGAAGATGAGATATATATTTAAGGATAAATACACGAACCAAAACGGGCAAATTTTGGAACAAAATTATACCACCCAGTTTTATTCCAATAGCTTTGCCGGCGGCAACGGCACAAGGACAGCGCCTTACAGGTCTAATGTCCTTACGGGATTAGCTGCTGCAGGTACAACAGCATTAGTGTTAAGTTCAGGCGTACATAGCGGCACAACTACCACTATGCAGGGAACAGCATCATATTCAAAATATGTAAATGGCCAGGGGATAAATAAAACCATATGGAAAAATTTCGTAATAAATATACCATCTGCGAGTACAGTTAATCCCAATTTGTACATTAAAGACCTGACATTGGATGGAGATATCGCCTTCAACTTAACAGCTCCCAATAATGCTTTCAGGCTAAATGTATATTTATATTTCTGCGTAATAAACAGTGCTATTGTACGGACTATTAGTGGTTATCCGGGTGCTCCTGTCACGATTAACCGCTGCCTTGTTAAAAAGTTAATAGCAGCAGCTACAAATAGTGCCACAACTTACGGTAATAACAATTCATTCGTTGGTATAACTTCCACCATTGGCTCCATACCCGGAAACCTGCATACTTTCGAAAAATGCAACTTAATAGTCAACCAGGCATCGCTCGATAGCTACAAGAACAATTACTACGCGTTCGACAATTGCAACTTCCGTATCGGTACGGAAACGGACTATACCCCGCTGACCGGCACGACTGCCGAAGAACTCCGGACAGACTTTGTCGCACGCTGTACGGCTGCCGGGCTTACCGTTCCCCCCGACATTACGGATTACGGCATAACATTAACTTTGGGACGATGGATTTTTACAAAGAACCAACTGTTCGAGGGCATTACCTGGACGGGTTCGGAAATTAACCTGTTCGAAGTACCAAGGTTTATATCGTTCGGTTATTCGGCCAGCCTGGAGCGCATCGGCGTCACCACACAGCCTAACGTGCCGGGCACGTTCTCCCCCGCTTTCCCCAATACCGGGAACATGGACTACCAGCCCCTGGGCATGTACCTGCCCAATACGGACGACGTTACAGACCTGCATAATTACAGCGCGGCAAGCAATATTATCTCCTTCGGCACAAAAAAACAGCTTAACCGCCTGATGCTGGTGGATAGCCTTGAATCTATCTACGGGGTGAAAGCAGACACTACGCCGGATCTTTTCTCCAATACGCCCATCCCTCCCGATAACGGAACCATCTCTGCCGGGGTACACTACATTGTACGCTCCACGGATAAGCAGCCGGCAACCATTAGTTACAACGGGGCTACATACAGCACATCACTAAATACACGAAATAATCTCGTGCGCGGAGTAACAGCCGCAAGCACTTACTCGGCTACCTCCGGCAATCC
Source organism: Dysgonomonas sp. GY75 (assembly GCF_015234155.1). Taxonomy (NCBI): domain Bacteria; kingdom Pseudomonadati; phylum Bacteroidota; class Bacteroidia; order Bacteroidales; family Dysgonomonadaceae; genus Dysgonomonas; species Dysgonomonas sp. GY75. Next base: position 196,239 of record NZ_JADCLQ010000017.1, on the reverse strand, counting down.
GGTACTGTATCAGGTAAACGACGAGCTACAATATAAGACTATACAGGTGCGTGTCGCAAACAAAATACCCGCCGATATCATCAAGGCCGGGGCATTGCTTACAGGCTATTGGTACTTTGTGGAGCATGATACTGATCAGGGTAATACTACCGATTATGTAACGTATAATGGTAATAATTACCCTGTGGGTTCCTCGTTCCTTGTGACCGGCGTAACAGCCTTCTCCATCACAGGTGATATCCACCTGCGCCGTTGCTGGAAGGATACCTTCGACTTTGCCTCGGAAACGGTGGACAAGGACTTCTGGACATACCAGCAAAAACCGAAGTGGTTCGATGTTGTCGACGATGATCCGCGCTGCCTGCTGAAGAACAACCACGACATGGCCCATGAGATGGAAACGGACGCCCTCGGCAATTACATCGCTTCCGGACATCCCGATTTTTACAAAATCATCACCGGAGAGGCCGGTATCCTGATGAAGCCCATGCCGATAAAAGGAGCGTTTATGCAGGTAAGGGTGGTAGTGAGTACTTTGAATATTATGTAGATCAATTAATAATGAAGAATTAATAATTAATAATGGCGCAAAGCGATAAAAATATCAGCACATTATATTTCATTCTTCATTCTTAATTATTAATTATTAATTATTATGGCTGATTACGACAACGGCCTCCCACCGGAGGGAACAGATATATCGGACGATCGCGTCGGGAGTGTGGCTTTCGGCTCTACCGCTGACAGTCCCGAAGATACATCCCACATCGGGAGTGTGGCCTTCGGCTCCGAGGAAGATAATCCCGAAGATACATCCCATATCGGGAGCGTAGCTTATGATGTGGAAGAAAGCGGCGATACACCCCTTACAATTCAGGTGATCTGCGACGACGCCTGGGAAGTGGCTTCATTCCCGGAATGGGTATGGCCGGACACACTCTCAGGTAACGGCAACGGCACGATAGATATTGCCGTATACAAGAATACCGGGCACGAGCGCACGGGAAAGATAGTCGTTCAAACCATCGACGGTCTGGCCAAGGCAGAACATACAGTCACCCAGGAGGCAGGAGGTACGGTGTACATTGCCGATATCAACACGACAATGCCTGCAAATCCGGCTTTCACCTCCGGACGGCTGCTGCTCGAAAATGTACGGGTAAACCGCCATGACAGTGAGCTTATAGACGAAATAGGGCCATTCAGCATCCCTTCAGGACAATCGGTAAGACAGCAGATCTCTTACTCGTCGCTGGAGCCAAAACCCGACGCGATTACCTGTACGGTATGGGTAGCAAATATAGTTCCTGTGCCGGCGAACCGGCAAGTAAATATATTGTCCGCAGGCGTGCCGGTAGGCGTTATCATCACCGATGTAAATGGCCTCGGCTCCATGGAGATGACCATCCCGGTTGTGAATACAGGTATGGATAATTATACATTGGAGCTGGAAGTTAGCAGCTAATAAAAACAGGGCACAAGCCTCACGGCTATGCCCTGCTACCTAACACACAAATTATTTTTTAGAACTACTTCTAAAAATTATCTATACGATGTAAAAGTAAAATAAATTAGTTTAAAATATGACTATAAACCGGATAATTCAGAGCAAAAAAATGAGACTATCATCACGACAGCCTCATAATTAACCTAAAAAACGTGGACTAAAAGCCCTACACTATACATATTGTATAAAAGAATAGAATGTTAATTGTCTAAAAGTAATTATTTTTTGCTTTTAATTATTCGTTTTTCATTTTTAATTCTTAATTCTTAAATTATATTATTATGCTACTAATCACAACAGACAACAACACGGTAAAGCTCGAAAGGAACGGCCAGGTCCTTTGCGTCTCGGCCAAGTCGACAATCTCCTATTCGTTCGACAATGTGCGGGTGTTCCTGAATCCTCCGGATATTGTGCGGATCAGCGCGGCATTCTCCGACGGGATAGAAATCGACGGCACGCCCATAACCCCGGATAATATAGAGACGGAGTTTAAGGAACTTTTTTTTTTAGGTAGCGGAGGAGGCGGGACAGACGATCATACGCAGCTAAGCAATAGGAATGTTGCCGATCAACACCCGATATCTGCGATAACCAACCTCGGGGATATGCTCGACACGATACAGGAAGACATCAACGGCCTTGCTACCATGCAAGGCAACTGGCTGGGGCAGAATTTTGCGGCATACGCGGACTTAGCGGCATATGACGCGGGATTAGCTGTTAAGCCGGCAGATAAGACCTGGACGCGCGTATTTGATGACGAAAATCATGATAACAACCTGACAGTTTACGCATGGTTTTCGGGAGCACTCGCTTATCAATATACAATGGTTATCGATCCGCGTAATTTCTATACAGATCCGATACAGACAGGAGAGATAACCGACGATGCTGTAACGGATACTAAGATAGGCTATCGCACTCTCGACGATAACAACGCAGATGCAACATTAGTTACTTATAAAGCCAAATTTCTAATAGACTGGCTTCAGGGGATAAGGGACAATTTAAAATATCTGTTTTCGCTTTTCACCAACGGAAAGGCAAACAGTGCTGCGCAGGCGGATGAACTTGCTACTGCGAGAACTATCTCTTTATCCGGAGACGCGACAGGTTCGGTAAGCTTCGACGGCTCGGCGGATGCAGATATTCCTGTAATACTTAACTCGCTGGGAATAGTAAAGAACGGCGTGGTGAGAATATCGGGCAACGGAGGTGATTACGCTTCTACAGTAGGTCCATACCAAGCCCGGAGATACTTTAAACTAGCCGATATTCAATATCAGACACAGGGCTGGGACAGTAAGTTGCTATTCGATATATTTTACACGCAGGCTTCTAATGGTGCAGGTTCCGGAGAGGTATCCGACAAGGTTGTATTGCAACTTGAGTTTGCGGATAACACTTTTAATATCATACAACGAACTAACGGGGTCAATGGCAACGGTATAGTAATAATACACGATTCGGCAAGGCAAATATTTGAGGTGTACGGCTGCGCTTCTCCGGGTGTAGTAGACAGTAACAGGCTGTATATAGACGTGCGGAATATGTTCTTTTACATCGTTAATAACGATGATAATAACGCTCCGGCCATTAACTTCTTCGCAAATCAGGGAAGCTATTCGAATAATACAGGTTTGACACAGCAGGAATTTAATGCCCTGTCAAAAACGAGCATGAAATGGCTTTGGGATAGCGCTTTTACCGAACTGAATCCGTCTCAGGTACAGGTAGGTGATAATGTATCTGCATTCGACTTTCTCACCGAACCTGACCCAACCGTCATTATAACAAGCGTATATACTATGTTTTCGCTAAACAGTAATGCGTTGAGACTAGCGGAGGTATCGCAGGATTGGCTGGAAGGAAATGGAAACTTAGCAGCAGGGGCACTTGGGATATTTGATTATAGCGGCACATTCACTCCAATATGGACGTATAACAATGGCTGGGAGCCTTCGTTTGAATTTGAATATCTTAATGATGGTAGTTCTCATACAGTAAGATGGAATACAGATATAAAACGAATAGGGTTAACTGTTCCGGAACCTGTCACTTCCAATAATACTGGTGATGGTTATGACGATGGTCTATTTATTGTTGAGATGGCATAAAAGAAGAAGCCTGTCTCTCGACAGGCCTGTTACTTAAAACAATCGTTACATTTCTAAACTTACACGAATTACATTGCAAATATAATTTAAAAATTTAATTCTTAATTAATTATGACTGATTTAAGTAAACAAAATTTGACCTTCGGGCAGGCGCTGGAGGAAGTAAAGAAAGGGAACGGTATGCGTTTGCCCGTATGGAAAGAAGATGTAGTAATACGATGCGCGAAAGCACCGGAGTATTCGGATAGTACGGGTTTATCCGGAATACTGTGTAATATCTGTACGGATGTAACCACAGTGATCGGGCGAGACCTGACAGATAATGAGGAAGATGATTTGAAAGCAATAGTAACCAAGAGGCTGCACGAGCAAATGACGGCGCCTTTTCTTTATGTAGAATCACGCTTCGGGCGCGTTCCATGGAAGGAGACAATGATTGAGTTGTTCGCTGAAAACTGGGAAGTGGTAGAGTGAAGGAATAAGGCTGCTTTACAGCAGCCTTGAAGCTTATCACAAACTATAAAACAAACTTATGGAGCGAGATTGTAAAGGTAGTGAAAAATAGGAATAGTTTATTCTTTTTTTTGCATAATATGCCCTCGATTAAATAAGCTTATCAAAATTTGATAAGGTAGAAAAATGAGAATAAAAAACTCCCGGCGGATGGGGCGAGAGTTTATGAAATTATGATGATTATTGATCTGTATTATTTTTTTCAAGTAATGGTTGCAAAGAGTATAATATAACATCGTTGTTTTCTGGATGTGACCAGAAATCAATCATACCTCTTTTCTTTAATCCATTTCTAGCTTTTTTTAAAGTATCATATGACATATGTAGGAAATCTTGTATCTCATCATTGCTTACGGTAATTTGATCATTCCAGTTTTCTCTGTTAAATTCTTTTAGTAAAAAGGTGTATAAGCATAATTCTTCAACCCTAAAACTCATATTAATATGAGTTTGATGCCAGAAATCTTCTAAAAGCTTTAAATAAAGTAAATCAAAATTACTTTTTTTATCTCCTGTTAGACCATAAATTGCATCTTTGCCATTTTGTTGTGGCTCGAAATATAGCATCCCTCTTTCCATAAGACTTCTGCGGGCTTCATTCATGGCATTATAACTTAACCCTGATTCGCTTTGTATATGTAGATTACTACGATTAATATTTTCCGGCCAGCCTGATTCGTTAAATGTCGCTAGAATCGAATAATATAAAACGATTTCATTTTTTGTAAAACCAGAATACTTTATGCTTCTATGAAAATCATTTAAAAGTTTTATATAAAGTAGGTTAAGATTATTTTGGTTATTCATAATTATTAAAATTGTATTTAAATAGTCCAAGGACCACTACATTTAGGATATTTAGACTTGTTATGTTTATCCATTATTTCTTTTGTTTCGTCTAAAATTTTTTCAGCTAATTCTACTGTTACTTCTTCATCCTTATACTTATTTATAAGGAGTTTGATGATAATTTCTTTTTCATTCATAATTGTTTAATTTTTATTTATTTAAAATTTCTAAATTATTTTCTCCAAAAACGAGCTTTAAGACTTGCTCCTTTTTTTCCTTTTTTAACTCAATTTGAAGTGTTACTTTTTCTTCAAATGATAGAGCATTCTCTAATATCGTGTCAGGATCAACATATTTTTTGGGATAGGTGATAATATCAATTACACGAACTCCTAATGCATCAGCAATCTGTGATAATCGATTGTAATATATATCACTGTTTCTTGTGATATAATTTGAATAGGCTGATTGTGATACTCCAAGTATAGAGCCTACAACTGCCTGTTTTAGACCTTTTTCCTTTCTAATTTCTTCGATATTTTTTAAAATATTTATCATAATTAAATGTATTTAATTGATCTGTAGCTAATTGTGATATTTTTTAAAAAATTATCACAATTTCATATCATGTATATCACAAATATGTGATATATTTGTATTATGTATCAATCAAAAATAAACATAATGGAACAAACAATAGAAAGAATAAATGTCAGAGGCAGCGTGCAAAAACTGGATGTAGATGAAAAAATAGAACTGCCGAGGAAAGATTATAAGCCTTCCAGTATACGCTCGAATGTAAATATTATAGCTACCGATACGGGCAAGAAATTCACCGTGTCGGTGATAGGCAGTAAAATAGTAATAACCAGAATCATTTAACAACTAAAAATATATCATTATGAATTATCTAACATTAATCAATATTTTTTGGCAAATGCATGCGGTAAACAAGTTCAGTAAAAATGAGATCGCTCTATATTTTTATCTTCTGCATGTTTTTAATGTAAGTAATTGGAATAATACTATAAGCAAGAAAAATGATTGGATACGAGGTGAATTATGTATATCTCAGGATTTATTAAAAAAGTCTCGAAAAACATTATCAGAGCGTGGTCTTATTCATTTCGAACAAAAAGGTATAGTGACATTTTATCAATTGGCTATTCCTAACAAAAATGTGAATAAGATATAACCGTGTAAGCTATGGAAGTCGATCTATTCAAATTAAAACAATTATACATAGAAGCCGGCGAGATTGCTGCCCTATCGGTAGTTAAGAGGCTTTTTCCTGCCCTGGATGAAATAAAATTCAAGGAAGCTGCAAAAATTGCGGGCAGTGAACGCTGGCTGGAGCATCACATTCAGGAAGGTAATCTCACCAGAATACGGCACGGGACGAAAAAAAATTCCCCATTTTATTATAGCCGCCAGGAAATAGTTGCCTTAAAACAGGCAGAAGCAAAAATGGCAAAACTGAAGTAATTACTCTAAAAAAAGCCTATGAGCTATATAAATCTTATAAATGATTTTTGGGATCAGAATGAGATACAAATATTCAAAGCCGGGGAACAGCGCCTATACTTCTACATCCTCAAAGTATTAAACAAAAGTGGGTGGAGAAAACAGGTGAACAGGACAAACGCATTCATCCAGGGGGAACTGGGTATGTCGTACAACTCGCTGAAAAGAGCCAGGGAAGGCCTGAGAGCAAGAGGCATGATCCACTTTAAGTCGAAAAACGGAGTAGCAAATGTTATCTACAGCCTGGAACCGTTCGCCGATGAGAATCCTGCATCCGGTACTCCTGCAGATTCCGATTCCGGCACAGATACCACACCTCCACCTTCCCCCGACAGACCTATAAAAAAAGCGCTTTCCACCCTTCTCTCCGATTCCCCACCGTCGGAAACCTACTCCCCCGACAAAGACAACCCACCTGATGACGGCATAGACCGGAACTGGCCAGACCTGAAGCGGAACCTGAACGAACTGAAAGTTCTGCCGGGCGACTATCAGAAGATCGTGCAGCTGTCGAATTACGGACGGATAAGCCATCCGGTATGGAAGGCATTCCACGAAATAAGCAGGAGGAAAGGGAGTAAAGATGCTGTAAAGAATCCGGGATCATGGATCCTGTGGTATATAAAAGAGAATCCGCCGGTTGCCGCTGCTCCGGCAGTACCTGCTCCATCAACGCCGCCTCCGGAACCACCCGCGCCTGATATCGATGATTTCATTCCGCCTGATGACGGCGCGGAACGCGACTGGGAGAAGCTCAAAAGTCGTCTGAAGGAACTGCAATGCCCTTGGCGCGGGATACAGATTATAGGCGAGTTATCCGGTTATGGAAAAACAGACAGCCCCGTGTGGGATGCTCTTGAAAAGTCCTGTAACAGGAGCAAACCGAATATTAAGAGTCTTCCACATGGCGCATGGATAATTGATTATATACGGAAAAATTCATCGTGAATTTTATGAATCCAAAAGAACTCCAACATGATAAGAAGTACCTGTATACCGGCGGCGCCGAACCTGTCGAGGTAACGTACCGGTATGAGACAATTAACAGGTATATGTTCCGGATGAATGACAATGATTTTTCGCTATCTGTGGTATCGGTAAGATTTAATATCGAGGAGTTACAATGTGCCGATTAGCAGATATGCCAATGTGCCAATGGCGCAAGCGACTAATAATTTGCTAATCTGCTAATATACTAATTTACTAATTGAGAAATCTATGACAGAAACAATTATCAAAACAGCATCCGTAAAAGTGATGCTTAGCTACGACTATTCGCACTTCGAGGCGTCGCTGTCGATCGAAAATGAGAACGGCCTGACAATGCAGGAAATCGACGAGGCCCGCAAAAAGTGCCAGCGCCTGGCAGATAAGGCAGTCGGCCAGTACAAGGTAGCCAAAGAAGTGGCGGCCAAACGGAAGAACCGGGAATACGATATTTGGAGATTTGAGGACACATGTCAGCGTATCCAGGCTAAAGATGAACAGGACCGCACGGTGGAAGAATCCGCTATGCTGAAACAGTATGAGGATGAGAACTGGCAGGCACAGTTCGATTACGACTATGATTATGACGATGACGACGAGTATGTCTTGTAATGTACCGGTAATAAATCACTCCGCAGATTTGCGAAGTGAAAATTAAACTTATGGAAACAAAATACAGAGTATTCAAAACAGATAAAGACGGAAATGTAACCCTTTACGGCTACGAACGTTTAACCGGAGTCTCCGGGACAGTATGGGAGCGTAAGTCCCATCCGAACGGGCTATGGGTAAAAGGTGTGTTCGGGAAAGGATTGAGAAGCCGGTTCTCCGGACATTTTGACAAAAGCAGGAATGAGATATACGAGGGGGATATACTGGAACTTATTAATGAGGTTTCTATAAAGATACAGGTTACATGCCGTTTTGGTCATGCACACCGGGAAGTTTATGGAACAAATGTAGATATAATTGGATTCTACTTTGAACTACCCAACGGAAAGAAATCTTTTCCAGTCATAGATAATTATGTAGGAAAACATGATTGCCAGATAATGGAAATCGTTGGGAATATTTATGAAAATAAGGAATACCTGAAAGAATAATAACCCACTCCGCAAAATTGCGATATGAAAAAAAGGAAATTACAAATAGATGTTATGGGTCTTGAACCCGATTTTGAACATATCCGTCAGGATGAATTGATAAGATGCAAAATTTATATCGATGGACGCGCCTGTATGTTCTGGACTACTAAAGCGAATTATGAAAGCCTGACATATGATAAGTTCTTTGTCCGTGACGGTAAAACTCAGGATTGCGCCGGAGTTATTAATACCACCAATATGTTTATTGAAGAAGAATAACCCACATCGCAGATTTGCGATGTGCCAAAAAAGGAGGAAAAAACAAATGCTAAAAGAATTACAAAAGAAATACCCGGATGCTGTAAAATCAAAAATAACAGTAGAAAAACGGGTTTATAAAACTGTTAACCTGTACAAGGATACAGAGCTCAGGAAATACCTGCAGCCGTTCTTTCCCGAAAGCAGTATTCTGCAGTGCGATTGCTCCGGCAGGGTTGTCACGGCGATAACATCAGAGCAGGCATACCCTGAAGAGCAACGGCAGTTATCGATGGTTCCCGGAACCAAAGTTATCATGACAGGTGCGGAAGCGGAAATAGAGAACCTTAAGGACAAAGTTTTCGAAATTAAAGCAGGACCGCAAATGATGTGTGGCGAATTGGTCGTATGGCTGGACGGATACTCGGGAGCATATTGTTGTGAATATTTAAAAATTGTAGAATCCAGCCATGAAGATTAACCGTCTTAAATCCTTCCGCGGCATATCATTTTGCCCGTTCGCTCTGAACCTGAATATATTTAACGGCTTCAGCATTACCATCCTGGAATTCGGCTGGAATTACATGGGTAAGGTTTGCCTGATTGGCAACAGTTGGAGCCTGTTCCATATCGGCTTTCACAACAGCATCGATGACTCCTTTATCTTTTGCATAAATATATTCGGCTGCCGTTGGAAAGTATTCCTGAAGCCCAGAATTGTATATCTGTGCCCGAATTGCAAATCTAAAATGAACAGATCTACTCCTGTCGATGGAGAAGTGATCTGTGATGAATGTAGCGCATGGATTCCCCTGGAGGAAATTACAGTAACTAAACTTTATAAAGAATAAATCAATTAAACTTATGGAAACAAACGAAGAAGAAATTATCATTCCGGCACACATCACAGACCCGGAAGAGCGGGAAGTATATGTACTGCTCAGAAAAGCCCAAATTTTAATGAGTAAAAAACACATGGGTTATGCACTCATAACCTTATCCGGTGACTCGGCCGTAGCCTTATTATTTCTTGGAGGTTGCCAGAACTGTTTAGAATTAGCATTGAGAAAAGTCTTTGAATCGGATAATAAATTTTTACCTATCGTTACTAAAGCCCTTGCCATGCATTTTTTTGATAAAGGCCGTAACTCTACAGATAATACCGATTCAGACGACGCTAAAGAATAAGAACTGATCCGCCATGCCCAAAAGAACGCTCCAGGAGGTAATTGACGCTGCCAAATCCGGGGAAGCAGTCTCTCCGGACGAATGCCTTAAATCCATGCTGGCCCTGCACTCGATGCTATCCTATTCACGGATGCAGCTGGAGGTAATTTCCGATAAGGCTGGCAATGCTGAAAAGCTGTATTATACGGTAAATGCTCTCATCAGCGCCGACCAGGTACGCCGTGAGCGCGAACGATGGATGAATACTGTACCGGCGGAATACTTGGAATATATTGAAACTACGCAGAAAAAGCTGGAAGAATTAAAATCGAACAAACCGACATGAAAAAGCCCGACTTATCCTATAACAACTATTTTCCCTTCTATACCCGGAATATCACCGGGGAGAAGAAATATTATTATTGCGTTGAAACGGTCATGCATATCTCCCGCGAACGGGGTATCATTATCTCCCTGAAATACGAGCGAAAGGAAATAAAAGAGATTTGTATCGAAAGGCTGAATGATAGTAGTAAGCTATATAATGCTGCAACGAATCATATCCATATTTCATACATTGATTTTGCGAAAGAAGTATCGACCGCCTACCGGTATATTTCGGCTGCCGTCAAAAAGTTGTCACCGGAGCCTGCTTACCACGTGACATTGGTTTTCTCCACTTATTTTAAATTCAATACCGCCATTGAGCTGACAGTCGATCCCTGGAGACGGAGAATAAAATTGTCATACGGTAAATTCGATTACAGGATAGTGGATGGCAAAAAGGTAGATAATAAAGAACCGCGCGCCTACACTGATTCGGAAGAAGATGCCATTATTAAAAGGATAGATGCCACCCTACGCGCCTACGATGATGCGACAACCTACCAGGAGATCGCCGGAAGCGATTTCGAAAAAAGATTCGATGACGAATGGGATTATTTTATTCAATATTTCACGGCGCCTAAGTGTATACGGAAAAACGAGTATAGAATATGATTAAAGTAGAATTAGATAAAGAAGATTTGATATGCCTTGTTAACGGAGTCGATTTTGACTATATAATACCGGATTTAGCAAGGAAATACGGGACATGGACCGGCGGATTTGTCGATAAATGGGACTGGGACAAACAGAAGCTCAGGAAACTTACTGAAGAACAACTATTGGAAGTATATGATGAATGTAAAAAGGTAATTAGGAAATGATAAGAAAAGCTGTACAGAAGATACCAGGAGCAACAGAAGATACTCTGGTATATGTTCATGAAATAGGAAATCCTTTTTGTTTGTGTGAGATGCAGGATGGTAGCCTTGTGTTATTGCCGGCAGTGTCTCTCCGGTTTATTGAACCTCCAAAACCGGAGATGGATGTACGTACAACAATAGCAGCTATGGCAATGCAGGGATATTTATCTTCCGGATATCAGTCAAAGAATATAGTTTCATCAGATGCTGTTAAACTGGCTGATTATTTGATAGAGACTATAAAAAATAAAACATAATACCGGCATGCAAAAAATAACAACCTATGGACCCTCAGACCTCACGCACGGCAAATGCAAATGCTGCGGGGAAATCTCCTCCGAGATCGTGATCGGCGAGGATATGTGCGCCGATTGCGTGCAGGATATCGAATTTGAAGAAATGTGTATGAAAATGATGGAAGGAGGCAAATATGAACAGGATAAAAGCAGATACTAGTACGTTGCAGGTAATCGTCCAAATGTGCGATGGCAATCCCGGTGCAATGAATGTAGTGATAGAACTGCTGCAACCGGCGATAAAGGATATCGATCCGGAGATACAGAATCCTGAATGGTTCTATGTATTGCTACTGGATACATATGGTATTTACGGAACAGATATATATGTCCTATACAGCGATATCTGTGGTAAGGACCTGGCTAAAATGGTAGCAGTATTAAAAGCGAGCTGCCATGGCATAATCGGTATGGATGTTATAAAAGACGCGTGTTCCCGTCAGGATTATTCCGGACGGAAACTAATCCCTGTAGATGAATTATACAAGAAAGTACGGGATTTATGCCCGAAATTTAATTCTAAATACGATAAGCCATGAAATACGAAAAACCAAAATACCTGGCAGGTAGTACAAATGTCACACCGCAAAATTGCGGAATGAGTACAGAAAAGCTAAAATCCAATCAGGCGACGCCTGTAACCTTTACCAAGGTGGCCGCCAGACAAGAGAAGCCTTGCGTGTACAATCCGAAACGCCGTACATTAGAAGAGATCGAGAACGATATCGCTGCAGTAGAAGCACGCATTGCCAAGGGCATAGATATCGGTCCCGAATGGAACCAGTTAATAAACCGGTACAATTGCCTGCAGGTAGAATATGATAGGGTGTCGGCGGCCAATAATGAGGTTTCGGATAAGAAGAAGTACCTGGCCGCACAGTGCGAAAAGACCAGAAGGAAATAATTAGCCAATTATCTAATATGCCAATGTGCCAATGTTTTCAGCTAATAGCTGTTAGCTAATGGCCAATAGCTTTTTTTAATTGGCACATTAAAAAATTGATTTTATGAAAAAATTCAATACAGAAATAATAATCGATGCCACGGCAGACGAACTGCAGGAGACCGGCATCACCATACCCGATTATTGCGGACAGGCCATGATAGGCTGGGACTTCAATACGATCACGTCCTCCGGGCCTTGCGCCAAGGTATATCCTTACTACAGCGAGGACGATTACTATGAGATACCGATGCGTTATATCCATTTTGTGGATCTTACGATCGAAGAAGCAAACTTTATTTATCCCGACGCCTGGGAAGCGAATATCACCATGATGCTGGGCCTTTCAGTCGATCAGCATATCTACTATGCCGAGCAAAAATATATGCTGAACATGATTGCCAAGGTAGTTTATTACGAAGTGGACGGCTTAAAGCTTCACGCGATCCTCTCCGGAACAGCGCATAAATACCGGCTGATGGAAAACCTCCTGCAGGAACTCCGGGCTATGGGCCTGAATCCCGTTTGCTGTGATGAATATATCAGCCTGGTATACTACATGCCTGCAGTGGATCAAAAGTGGGTAATACAGATACTGAACAGGTACGTCGGTTTCTGGCGCAGCATTGCTATAAAAACGGACCATGACCGGAACAACCGCATGGCCCGGTACTACATAAACTACAACCTGATCACCGGCAATGACCTGACGTATGAGCAGCTGATGGAGGCTATAGAGTATGTGCAAAAGAAGATATAATAAGTCATATCGTAAATTTGCGGAGTGAAAACAAACAAACGAAATAACTATGGAATTTGAAGAATTTGTACGGAAAATGACAAAGTCGGCCAAAGACAGCGGTGTCCACATAATGGCCTTTATATCGGATGGGGAAAGGGTTATTTTGACGTATCAGGGAAACCCTAAAGTCATCACATCGACTGTCGCTGTTGCCATGGCTGATTGTCCGTCCGCCTGGAATACAATTAAGGATGCTGTAGACTTAATTGATTCGCAGGACATGAAAGTCACAGAGATCAATAATGAGGACCAGATGAACGATTACCTGATCGATCTGCATTTAAATAATAAGGACCTAAATAACGGTGAGGAGGGCTTATGAAAAATTTTGAAGTAAAAATGCTTTTTGTGATGACCATATTCGCCGGCATAGCTATAGCCTTGAAATGGTGCACGGCGGAATTCGGAATATTGGTTGTTATAATGCAACTATTAGTTTCAATCGTAACAATATTATCAAGGATATACCGGTTATTAGTATTAATGGCGGCGATGTTGCCTGAAATGCATGACATAATTAGTCACATCGCAAATTTGCGGAATGTAAAAAGCAAAGAATTATGAAAAAGATAAAGGATTTAACTGTACAAGTAACTTATAGAATGGGTTTGGTAGACTTAGAAGTTTCGGATGATATCTACAATGGATTGATAAAAATAGCTCATAAGGTAACTATATCAGACGATGAAGCGAATATGACCAAGGATAAGGATATACAGGCTGCATTTGAGTGGCTTACCGACAATATCAATGAAGATGATGCTATGAGTTGGGAATATGAAATTGAAGATTTAACCGAAGAATAATCCATATCGCAAATTTGCGAAGTGAGGAAAACAGATATAGTAAAAATGAGTAAAAATATACTGATACGCGATTTGACGGAGGAGCAGAACAAACGTTTGCTCCAGCTTCAGGAAAAATTCGGCGTCAAAACTAATTCACAAGCATTGCTGTTGCTCCTTCAATTCTGCGTCATTACCGATGACGAGATAACCTCCCTGATAGAGATGTATGAGTCGTTCGGTATTACGGCGTTCGAGGGGTTCAAGATACTGGAACAGGTTCCTGGAACGAAAGACCAGGTTGATAGGTTAAAGACCCTGACGGAAATGTCAATAAATATAACCCGTAAGTTAAAATACCTGATGAATCTCCGTAAAAAATGATAACATTTTTAGAAAAGTATTGAAATGATAACAAAAATAATCACTCCTCAAATTTGCGAAGTGAAGAATGAACAAAATATGGCATTACGAGAAACTCAAAAGAAAAGGGGTACTGCAATAAGGAGCTTGCAAAAGGAGCTATGGAAAATACGAAGGAAAGAAACAAAAGTACCCAGGAAGTTGAAGAAAAAGCTCAAAAGGATATATGGACAGAATGATTATCTACGGATGAAACGACTTGGTTGTTTTTGCAAACCATATATTCAATATAATGGATACCGAATACATCCGTTACTACATTTCGGAGGCGGCCGACGGAATTACTTATGTGATTTGCTTCAAAATAGCAATGCGGTTCTTGTACCTGAAGGAGGACAATGGGAGGTGAAGCCGATCAAGCATACTCCGGAAAAATGGGACTTCAAGGAATTTCCCGATAAGTTTAAAAAGTATTTTGAGTCAACGATGAAATTAGATCCAGGCCTGGAAAAGAATTATCTCAAGTATATTTATGATACAGGAATGCCTACAAAAAATCCAAATTGGTTACATCATCTATGGATAGAGAACAATACAATAAGAGAAAGAATTAGGCAGAATCCAGAAAGCCCCTCTATAAGGGAGAATTGGCAGACAGTAGACGAAAAAGATAAAAATGATTTATTTGTAGAACTTATTTGTCCCAAATGTTCATACAAAAATGAATTTTTAAAGAAAGATGTACAGTATATAACCCGGTTATACTGCGACAATTGC
This sequence comes from Dysgonomonas sp. GY75, assembly GCF_015234155.1. Taxonomy (NCBI): domain Bacteria; kingdom Pseudomonadati; phylum Bacteroidota; class Bacteroidia; order Bacteroidales; family Dysgonomonadaceae; genus Dysgonomonas; species Dysgonomonas sp. GY75. The sequence goes on along the minus strand of NZ_JADCLQ010000017.1, from coordinate 181,076 downwards.
AACCTTATCTTAAACAACTAGAATTATGAATGACCAGAACAAAATAATAGTAACAAGGATATACAATATTATCAGTCACTCCGCAAATTTGCGAAGTGAGGAAAATAAGAGTAAGAAAGATGAATAAATACGAATATAAAATAGTTGAAACAGTGCATCTGCTTTATGAAACAGAACTGAATAAGTATGGTTCGCAAGGCTGGGAGTTAACAGCTGTTGCTATCTCATTCAAATATAACTACTATTATTTTAAGCGAATCAAACTTTGAACTGGAATAAATTCACATCGCAAATTTGCGATATGAAAAACTCACTGCTTATTACTTAAAACTTATAACTTAAAAAAATGAAACAAACAAATAGCATTTCACTGCTTCCCGGAGCGGGAACAAATGAAACCCTCTTCCATACCAATGGAGACGGGTTGTTCAACGCTTCGTCGTTAGCCCGGGAGTACGGAAAAGATGTATACGGCTATACACGCAGCCAGAAGGTCCGGGATTTTATAATGGGCGTCTGTCTGGAGTATGGGCTGGATCCGGATCAGGAATTCACCGAAAAGGGCAACCTCGTGCGTGTGATCAGCGGGGGAACCTCTCCCGGAACATGGATGCACCTGGACATATTCATCAAGTTCCTGGACTGGCTGGACCCAAAGCTCGGGCGGGAATTCCTGAAAAGCGCTTTCGCCGCCAGGGGCAAGCAGGATGACCCCTTGCAGCAGCAACTGGCGCAGCTGGAAGCTGAAATAACATCGCTAAAAAAGAAACTCTCCCGTAACCCTCTCTACCGGGATTTGTTGAAAAAGGAGAAGGAGGCGGTCCAGCTGCAGAAGGAAATAGACAAAGGGAATAAGTGTCTGCGCAAAAGAATAGCCGGGGAAATAAAGAAGCAGCCGAAAGCCTTATTAAATGCCAAAGCGTAAATTTGCGATATGAAAAAAATATTAGACGCCTGTTGTGGAAGCCGGATGTTTTGGTTTGACAAGCAAAATCCAGATGTCTTATTTGCCGACAAACGAACAGAAAGCCATGTTCTCTGTGATGGCCGGTATTTGGAAATAAAACCCGATATCGAAATGGATTTCACTGATATGCCTATCAAAGATAATACATTTGCTTTGGTCGTATTTGATCCGCCACATTTAGTGCATCTGGGAAAAAGCTCCTGGATGGCAAAAAAATATGGCGTGCTCCCTGATGATTGGCCAAGAGTAATACGTGATGGATTTAAGGAATGCATGAGAGTACTGAAACCTGATGGTGTATTAGTATTCAAATGGAATGAAACTCAGGTGTCAGTGAAGGAAATACTGTCAATTATAGATAAACAACCTTTATTTGGTCATCCTACAGGTAGATATAATAAGACTATCTGGATGGCTTTTATGAAATAGTGATTAAACATACCCGTACTCACGTCGTGATGACGGTATTTTTCCAATATTATTTTCTAATAATTAAACTTGTGTGTTAAGACTGAAAGGGCCTGTCGGGATGACAGGCTCTTTTTATATCACTTTTATACCTTATCAAATTTTGACGAGGCTATTTAATCGAGATTATATTATGTAAAAAAATAATAGAATTTACGAGTCAATGAAAAAAGTAATGAGCGAGGTTTTGCTCGAGGTTTACGAAAATATCGTAGATTATTTTTACCTAGTCAAAAAATGATTAGCTTAGAATTCTCTATTTAAAAATGTCCAGTCAAACAATCCCAGAACCTTTTTATTAGCCTCCCAAATCACTGTCCAGTCCTTATCAATGTAGATATCAGTCACTTTCATATCCTTGTTAGAAGCATGGTTTAGACCCTCGTGTACCGTATATTTATCTATACCTACAGCTGATGAACGGGCAATGGTAGCCCAGGAGTGCCGGGCGGCATAAAACTCCAGATCTTCCGCACCGATCTGCTTCCCAATCCTTTTCAACCCTTTATTAATAGCAGCATTAAAGATTGCATGATTTGAGTAATGCCTGTGAAACCGGAATAGTTTCTTATCATCCCTATACTTATCTATCAGCTTTATAATATAACTTTCGATCCTCACACGCATCTCAGCTCCATCATCCCGTCGGCCTTCTGTTTTCTCACGGTTATAGATTATTATATTTTTTTTAGGTAATCCGGAATAAAACATATCAGCGCTGTTCATCCCGACCAAGGCAAAAGAAAGTATAAAACAATCCTTCGCCAAATTAAATCGATTGGTTCTGCCGCCTATTATTTCTTTTTCATACGGAAGATTAATTATCTGTTGTATTAATGCGAGCGGTAAAGCCCTTTTACGCGTTTTTGGTTGTGGTTTAAGTTTATATTTTTTGAATGGAGAGAAAGGAATATTTATTATTCCCCGATCTTCATCGTTAAATTCTTCTTTAGCCATATTATGCATGGCACGAACGCATGCTAAATATTTCGATACAGCACGGCCCCCCTTGGCTTCCGGTTCTTTCTTGGCTTTCTTTCTGTTATTTCCACGCTGTGAAGGTTCTGTTGCAATAAACTGTTCGAATTCCCGAAGGAAGTTTGTATTTATTTCGGATATATCAAGTTTTTCCCGTTTTACAAAACGTTTTAAAGCACTTAACATATTCAGGTATGTGTCTCCGGTTCCTTTTTTCATATTGGAAGCCTTATTTTTTGTATATTGGACAAAGTCCAGATAGAACTTATCTTTGCCCTGAAGATGCTTTTTTATTTTTGCAACAAGTTCATCTATAGGTATATCAAATAATTCAAAGCCCAGATCATTACAAACTTTACGACACTTCTTTATAAGTTCGTCGCACTTTTCTGTTATATTTACATTTTTAATTTTTAAACTCCGGGTAAGATCTTCTCCGGTAACATATAAATTGGTAGACATCCGTCGTATTTCCCTATTATGTGTAACCCTGATTCTTACATTATAAGTACCATCCGCACGCTTATTTTGAACTTCCGCTTTAAATGTGGCCATAATCATATAAATTATATGTCAACAATAAGCAATAAATGTACTTACTTTTAAGTACAAGTAAAATAAAAACGAATAAAATTAACACTTAATAAAAAGATATAAAAATAAAAAAACGTCTAAAACAGTGTATTTTAGACGTTTTTTTATTTGTGGTGCCACCAGGAATCGAACCGGGGACACAAGGATTTTCAGTCCTTTGCTCTACCAACTGAGCTATGGCACCAATGTTTGTAGTTTTGTAGTCTTGCGTTTGCGTGTGCAAAGATAGGATATATTTTACATTTACCAAAAATATCGTATAAAATATTTCAATATAAAGAATCAGAACAGACAAAGCAAAACATAACAATTTTATTATAAGATATTTATGTAAAGACAATTAGTTCATATCATGTTATCCTCTCCCCGATTTATTGTTTCCTTAACTAATATTATCCCTCAATTTCTTAAGAAAAAGTAACAAAAGTAACAGTTTCTACTATACTCATGGAAGTATTATTTCTACTTCCCTATCGAGTCCCAACCTTGAGCCTTTAGTTCAATTTCGGTTCCGTCACGGGTTTCCATTACAAGGCCTAAACCCTTTTTTGTTATATGTCCGATGATATGGACACCTTTTATCTTCGATACCTTATCATGCAAATACAAAGGTACCGTAAAGAGTAATTCATAATCCTCCCCCCCATTCAGAGCCACTGTCGTTACATTCATATTAAATTGCTCCGCCATCATGGCCGTTTGATAATCTATCGGAACACGTTCTTCATAAATATGGCACCCTACCTTACTTTGTTTACATATATGCTTCAGTTCGGAAGACAAGCCATCCGATATATCAATCATCGATGTCGGCACGATACCTTCTTCTGCCAGAAACTTTACAATATCTTTACGGGCTTCCGGTTTCAACTGGCGCTCAAGTAAATACTCTTTCCCTGTAAAATCAGGCTGAAAGTCTTTTTCTCCACCACCATACACAGCCTTTTCCCGCTCTAATAACTGAAGCCCCATAAAAGCAGCGCCTAAATCACCGGAAACACAGATCAAATCTGTCTCTTTCGCACCATTGCGATAGGATATTCTACTCTCTTCCCCTTCACCAATGCAAGTAATACTGATCGCCAGACCGGTAAGTGATGCGGATGTATCCCCTCCTACTAAGTCTACGCCATACTCTTCACAAGCTAAACTAAGTCCTTCGTAGAATGTTTCCATATCTTCTACCGAAAAACGTTTTGATAAACCTAACGAAACTGTCATCTGTTTTGGCTGACCGTTCATAGCATAAATATCAGAAAAATTGACAACAGCCGACTTGTATCCAAGATGTTTCAATGGCACATACATCAGGTCAAAATGAATACCTTCAAGTAAGAGATCAGTAGTTACCAATGTCTTTTTATTGCCATAAGACAAAACAGCGGCGTCATCCCCTACCCCTTTCTCAGAAGTGGTATTCTTAAGTTCAATATTCTTTGTCAGGTGATCGATAAGACCGAATTCACCCAAGCTTGCTATTTCTGTTCGTTTCATTTCTTCAGATTTTGAATAATATACAAAGGTAGATATATAAAAGGTAACAAAGGTAACAACATTTTCGTTTTTTATATTCTGTTACTTTTGAGTCTTCAATCTATTATCTGAAAGACAAGATATCTTCATATATCCAATGCTCAGATCCACCTAAGATATTTCTAAAAAAGTAACAAAAGTAACACTTTTTACATGTTTGCTTCATTGCAATTTTTTATAACTCCTGACATTAACCTTTAAAATTAAAAAAGTAATTAATCAGACATTATATTATATAGATAAAATATCTTACTCATTATCAATATTTTTTTGAATTATATATAAAAAAATAATAGCATTATAAGCAAATGATATTGTTTATAATACTATCTTTGTATAAAATATACAGTAACCGAAGAATGCCTTAAGATGCCTAAAAGTCTGTCTCTATTTATTATTTTTACCTGCTTACTTGCAGGATTTTCGTCATGCAGCGATAACGAAAACACCGAAGAACTTAAAGTTAGCCTGACCTCAGCCAAACTGAAGCTCGCCGAAAACCAGGTTATTGAAATTATCAGTGGGAATGGTGAATACACGATTGTATCTGATAATAAAGATATTGTTGATGCTACAATCGAAACTAGCACTATATACTTATCTCCTAAAAAACTAGGTTCTGCAAAGCTAACCTTAAAAGATAAGCTCAATAAGGAAATAGTAATTGATATCACAGTCATAGACCGTTATCTTATCCTTTTAACAAATCTGCGGGAAGCTATTGTTGTCGCTAACAGTGACAGAAAAGAAGAGATAGCAGACGATATATTGAAAAATGCTTTCCTGCCTAAAGCTTATGCGTACAAATTGATTGCTAATGAGAAGAAGGAGTTTTCCGTCCACCAAAATAGCATCACTTCAACTGTAACAAAAGGGACCTATTCGTTCAATACCGATAATGGCATCTATTATATGAAACTCTATTATGATAATAATGAGTTTATATATGAGATATCTTCTGAGGGCGATGCAGCAATGTTCTATCAATATTTCAATAGAGGAATAGGATACAACAAAACATCTGTTCCTGTGCAAAAACACATAAAACTGACTGAAGACCTGACTCAAAAATATAAAGAAAAATACCCTGATGCCGGAATAGAGTCTGCTAAAATAGAAATAATAACAACAATACACGAAAGGATATCTGCACTGGAGTAATAACTTCATTTTTTCCACATACTTCTTCAAGGGTTGTCATAGTTTTTATGGCAGCCCTCTTTTTTGATAAAAAACATCTATATTTACCATCGCAAAATAGTATTCACACATGGAAAGGGATAAAAAAGAAAGGAGATCGCGACGCACCAACATCGTTTTGGAGAAAGATATTATGGAGGCTGCAAAGTCAGTAATAGAAGAAGAAGGTTTTGCAAAAACTACACTTTCGGCTATAATACAGAAAGCAAATATAGAGCCGAATGTCTTTTACAAGCGGTTCGAAAACCTGGAAGACCTGTTCGAACAGTTCACCCGGAAATATGACTACTGGATAAGTGATATTATGGATATGCAGTCCGAAAAAGACGATTATATGGAGTATTCATATAACCTCATGGCCGGAGTTGTAGAATCGCTATACGACAACAAGAGCATGCAGCAAATACTTATCTGGGATATCTCGGCTGATAACCCCATCACACGGGAGTCTGCTATGGCCAGAGAAACAGCCTCGCAGAAACTCATAGACAAATACAACGATATATTTAAAAACTCGGGCTTCAACTTTGATGTATTCAGTGCACTTGTTATCGGAGGTATTTATTACCTTGTTCTCCGGCGTCACCGGGGTTCCTTTTGCGGAGTGGATTTTTCTACCGTGGAAGGACGGGAGAAGCTGCTGAATACAATAAAAAGCCTTATTACAAAAATATACAACTCCCTGGAAGAAGATATGAAGGTAGCTAAGATAGTCTTCAATATGAAGAAGGAAGGACTAGACAATCAGACAATTGCGAAATATACAGGCTTAACTGCTGATGAAATATCAAGAATCGCTAAGTAACTCCTAAATATTAATCTTACCTTTGGCGACTTAATTCAATTCGGTTTATAATGAAAACAACTACCCAGACCGGAACGGCCTTCACCATCCTTTCGCTTTTGGCAGTATGTCACATGCTCAACGATATGCTCCAGTCTATCATTTCAGCGGTATACCCTTTACTGAAAGATTCACTGTTGCTGAATTTTACACAGATAGGACTGATAACATTAGTATTTCAGCTATCATCATCTTTGTTTCAGCCCGTTGTTGGCCTCATCACTGATAAGAAACCACAGCCCTATTCCCTGCCCATCGGTATGACATTTACCATGATAGGAATACTGTCCCTGTCGCTTGCCAACGATTTCATACATGTACTGATTGCCGTATTCCTCACCGGATTGGGCTCTTCTATATTCCATCCTGAAGCTTCCCGGCTCGCCTATATGGCTTCGGGTGGAAAACACGGGCTGGCACAATCCCTGTTTCAGGTAGGGGGAAATTTCGGTTCGTCTGTAGGCCCTTTACTGGCATTGTGGATAATAACTCCATACGGACAACGGAATATCGGGTGGCTATCGATCATCGCTCTTGTTTCTATCGGGGTAATGCTTGTTATCAGCAAATGGTACAAAGCCAACCTGTACAGGCTGAAACCCGCACCTAAAACAGATGGAAGCACTCCGGAAAAAACTTCGGGCTATTCTACCCGGAAAGTAGCTTTTGCCATCTCTATACTGCTCATACTTATCTTCTCCAAATATGTATATATGGCAAGCCTCAGCAGCTATTATATGTTTTACCTGATAGACAAATTCAGTGTATCGGTTCACGATGCGCAGCTATACCTGTTCGCATTCCTGTTTGCCGTGGCACTGGGTACTATCATAGGAGGGCCTGTAGGCGACCGCATCGGACGTAAATATGTAATCTGGGCGTCTATCCTCGGCACTGCGCCGTTCGCCCTTATTATGCCGCATGTAGGCCTTATGTGGACATGTATATTAAGTATCTTTATCGGATTGATATTATCCTCGGCCTTCTCGGCTATTCTGGTCTATGCACAGGAACTTGTTCCGGGTAAAGTGGGCCTGATAGGCGGCCTGTTCTTTGGGCTGGCATTCGGTATTGCGGGAGTAGCGTCTGCCATACTGGGCAAGGTAGCTGACGAAACAAGCATACAGCATGTGTACGATATCTGCGCTTACCTGCCACTAATAGGATTGGTAGCAGCTTTTTTGCCAAATACAAAAAAGACGGAAAAAGCCTAGAGCGAGTTTAAATTTTATAGCTTATACAAGCAGACCTCTTAATACTTGAGATTCTTGAACAGAGTCCGCGCTTCCCTTGCTTTATTCAGATAAGCAAGCAACATATCACGGTCGAAATAAGCCGACGACTGAGGAGTATAAATAAGCTCAAATAATGAAAGTAGTTCCTTGTCCGTAAACTGATCTAATATAACATTGAATTCTACCTCATCTCCCAGTTCGAAATAAAGCAGAGCCAAACGCTGCTTCACCGCCAGATTGGTAGGATCGAGTTCGAGCAGCTTCTCTGTATAAAAAGCAGCCTGCTGGTAATCTTCTTCCTTTATATATACCATCGCCAGCCTGTCCAACAGTTGGAAGTTTTCTTTATTCTGAGAGTAGATACTCAGGTAATAAAGTTCGGCTTCCTTATACTCCTCACGCAGAAACTCAACCTCTCCGGCAACCATATTCAGATCCAGTGAATAAGGATTATCCTTTAATCCCTTCTCTACTATTGCCAATGTCTTCTGATAGTCTCCCTTTCCCAGATAAAGGTAAGCACGCTTAGATAGCAATTCGGTGGTTTCTCCTTCTATATCTTCATATTTCTGTAAGCAGGACAACGCCTCATCATACATTTCCAACGATTCATAGCATTCTGCAAGCAGGAAATGGATGGAAGTATCATCCGGATCGGAAAGCAACAAGTCGTTGAATATCTCGATAGCCTCCCCTACCCTGTCTACCAGAGACAAACAGTGAGCCTTCAATTTCAACACATTGCCATCTGCATCATTAATAGTAAGCGCAAAATCGAAAGCATCGATAGCCTTTTCGAATTGCTCCTTCAGAGAGTATAATTTTCCGAGGCTTACCCAGGCTTCGTAGGTGTATGGTTCTATATCGAGTATCTTATTTGTGGCATCTATGGCTGCCTCAAAGTCTCCAAGCATCTCATGGGCATAAGCCAGGTCAGACAGTACTTCTATATTTTCGGGATTGTACTTCAGGCTTTCCTGCAGATATAACACGGCTTCTTTAAAACAATCGGCCTCTACGTGAAGAAATCCGAGTTCGGCAAGCATATTATCCAGAGGTTCGTCTTCTTCTTTCTCAAGCAACTCCTCCGACAGCGCAAAGGCATCCTGATACTGCTCCAGTTGCAAATAACACTCGATCTTTAACAGGTAAAGGTCAAAATCATATTCGGATGAAGAATCCAGAAGCTCCAGAGCCAGCTCGTATTCCCCATCATAAACAGCCAGTTTTGCCTTCTTTATAAGCAAAGGAGTATTACCCGGATGGATAGCCAGTCCGGCATTTATTATTTCGCGGGCGGTATCCAGTTCGTCTATAGAATCGAAGTATTCGGCCAGATCGCTGAATTCGTCCGCGTCGAAATAGGGACTCTTACCCGATTCATGGGCTTGCTGATATCGTTTTACAAGTGATGATATATCTTTATCCGGCATTCGGTGTTGTTTTAATCTTAAAAGGTTACAAAGGTAACACTTTTTCAGTGAACAGTTAACAGTCGGCGATTAACACAAAATCCCTCTTATCTTTATCGCCGGCAATTTTTAACTTTCCTCTCAAAAAAGTTACAAAAGTGACACTTTTGTAGTATTTTCTATCTATCTTTTTACCCTCATTGTAAGTCCTCCTTTGGGGGAAACAACTATTGACTACATTACATTCCGTCGATTTTCAATTCAAGAGAGCGAAGCGGAGTCAATGATGGGGCCAGCCAATCTTTCAAAGAACTATAAGCTATCGGCTAAATACATAGATAAAGATTTTTATTTATCTTTTGCTTTTGCCCACGAATCTTTAAGCGATACCGTACGGTTGAATACCATATTACTATCGGTAGTATCTTTGTCTACACAGAAATAGCCTGTACGCTGAAACTGGAATTTATCCCCCACTTTGGCCTCTTTCAAATATGATTCCATCTTGCACCCTGTAAGGACACGAAGTGAATCGGGGTTCAGCAGTTCGGTCAAATCCCTCCCGTCGTCGGCCGGATTCTCTACTATGAACAAACGGTCGTAAAGGCGTACTTCTGCATCGAAACAATCTTCGGTAGATACCCAGTGGATAGTACCTTTCACCTTGCGGCCGCTTTCAGGCATACCGCTCCTGGTCTGGGGATCGTATTCGGCATATACCTCCGTTACATTTCCGTCTTCATCTTTCTTACAGCCTGTGCATTTTACTATATATGCATTTTTGAGACGAACCTCATTGCCCGGTGTCAGGCGGAAATACTTTTTAGGAGCATCCTCCATAAAATCGTCCCTTTCGATAAACAATTCACGGGAGAAGAGTATATTATGGCTTCCTGCCGTTTCATCCTCCGGATTGTTTTGAGCATCCATTACTTCGGTCTGCCCTTCTGGATAATTTGTTATAACCAGTTTCACAGGGTCTAGCACAGCCGATACGCGGGTCGACTTCTTATTCAGGTCTTCACGTACCGCATATTCCAAAAGGCTTATATCGTTTATTCCGTCGTATTTGGTATAGCCTATACGGTCTATCAGGTTGTGAATAGACTCGGGAGTATATCCCCTGCGACGAAATCCGACAAGAGTAGGCATGCGCGGGTCGTCCCAGCCGGTAAGTATTTTTTCTTCTACCATACGTCTCAGATTACGTTTGCTGAGCAGGGTATAGGTAAACTGCAACTTGTTGAATTCATACTGACGCGGGCGGTATGTATCGGTAGCAAGCTGATCGATAAACCAGTCGTATAGGGGACGGTGTACCTCAAACTCAAGGGTACATATAGAATGTGTCACCCCTTCGAAATAGTCACATTGCCCATGTGCGAAATCATACATCGGATAGGCCTGCCATGTGGTTCCCGTACGGTGATGCGGGTGTTTGATGATACGATATATGATGGGGTCGCGAAAATGCATATTCGACGAGGCCATATCTATCTTGGCACGAAGCACCATACTACCTTCCTCGAACACTCCTTCATTCATCTTGTGGAACAAATCGAGGCTTTCTTCGATAGGGCGGTCACGATAAGGACTGTTAACTCCCGGTTGTGTAGGGGTACCCTTCTGTCTGGCTATTTCTTCCGCCGATTGTTCGTCAATATAGGCTTTACCTTCTTTTATCAGCTGTACGGCAAAATCCCATAATTTACCAAAATAGTCGGATGCATAGTAAACATTAGGCCAATCGTAACCCAGCCATTTTATATCCTCCATAATGGAATCTACATACTCCACATCTTCCTTTACAGGATTGGTATCATCGAAACGAAGGTTGCAAACACCTCCATATTCTTTTGCAATGCCGAAATCTATACAGATGGCTTTTGCATGACCAATATGCAGATAACCGTTCGGTTCGGGCGGGAAACGGGTCTGGACACGGCCGTCGTTTTTACCTGTTGCCAGGTCGTTTTCCACTGCCGCCTCTATAAAATTGAGGCTCTTTTTCGGCTCTTCTGCATTTAATATATTCTCAGACATATGGCTAAAATAAGTAATGGATAGAATCTAATGATGTGCTATCGAATTATAATTTGTTCTTGTTTCTTTGTAATAAACAGGTCTATGACCTTACGTTAGTTTTTTATTATCAGTTATTTGGAGACTCCCCGTGCATATAAGTATTGTATGCCGTCTGAAACTCATCATTTTTTTCTGTCCCTTTATAACGGGATAAAATCTCCTGCGCTTCTTTATATGCCCTTTCGGCTTCCTCTAAATCACCTTCTTTTACATATTCTATCGATTCTTTATTCAATTGAGCCGCTTTCCTGGCATCGCTGTCCACAGAGGAGCAGGCTGTGAATAAAATAACGAGAAAGATAAAAGTCAGTAAAAATGCAAGTTTCATATAAAAAATAAATTAGGGTACAAAGATAATTCTTTAGTAATAAGTTAGAAGTAATAAACAGTAAGTTTTTTAGACTTTACGTAAGGATGAAGGAAAAATGAACAATATTTAATAAATTAATGCGAATCAAGAGTTGAGATTACTCATTACCATAACTATCTATTTTTTTACAGCCTATTCATTCTTTTTATTATACGGCGAAATGTAGATAATGGAAGAAGCCAAGTAAGGAAAACAGCCATTTTTGTTGTAGTATCAGTCGGATATCTCAATTTGGAACTTTTACTATTAACTGCTTTGTAGACTGTTTTTGCATCCAATTTAGGAGAATATCCGTTTTTTAAAGTTTTAAGCTGCGAATCATATCCTTTTACAAAACTCTCCTGATATTCTTTAGGGTACTCTTCGAAATTAAGGTTTGAAAGCGATTCGTAGAGGTTCGTCTTTACTACGCCGGGCTCAACAACTTTAACCCGTATGCCCATAGGCTCTAGTTCATAATAAAGGCTTTCACTAAAGCCCTCAACTGCCCATTTGGATGCATGATATACAGATTGGAAAGGAAATGTTGCACGCCCGGCAACCGAAGATATATTGACTATCGTTCCGGATCTATTCTCTCTGAAATGTTTCAGTACTATTTTGGTTGTGTATAAAACTCCTTTAATGTTTGTTTCTATTATATCCTCAATAACCTCATCGGGAATAATTTCTAAAGGGTTGGTGGTATAGATACCTGCATTATTTACAATCATATCGATTCTCCTATAATCTTCTATGACCTGATCAATACAAGACTTCACGGAATCTCTATATTTTACGTCTAATAAATAGGTACTTATATTTTTATTATCGCCAAATATTGACAGGCTTTCCCGGCTTCTCATTGTTGCTGCTACATTCCAACCTTTATCTGCAAATAAAAGAGCTGTTTCTTTACCTATTCCGTTCGAAGCTCCTGTAATTAAAATTGTTTTCATATTTATCTTGTTTTTTGACAAAGGTAAATATGACGTTGTTCCCAACACCTTAACAAATGTTAGTTAATTCATTGTCCTTCTATAATTTTCACATGAATTGTCCGGTAATAGATACGATACCTCAAATTATAATTTCACTTCTTATTCTACTTAAAGATTCGGGTTGTACTCCTATAAATGACGCAATGTATTTTACGGGTACATTTTGAATTACATCCGGTTGTTTCCGGAGTAGTTTCTTATACTTATCTTGTGCTGTCAAGGTTAGCTGATCAATAACTCTTTCTTCTTTTTCTATTAATGCATCTTCTAATAATTTCCGCCCGAAACTATGCCACTTATAGCTTACGGAATATAGGTTTTCCAAATCTTTTTCTGTAATCCACAGATATTCACAGTCAGTAATAGCCTGTAAGGATTCTTCCGCTTTTGCTCCCAGAAAGAAACTTTTTAAAGACAATACGAAACTTTTTGGAGTATATAAATGTATTATTAGTTCGTTACCAGATTCGAGTATTTTGAAATATTTCAGATAGCCTGAGAGTATGAAATATGCTTTATCTGCTAATTCTCCTTCTTTAATAAGAGATTTTCCTTTCTCTGCGTATTCGTATTTAAAAAAGGATTGGATTAACTTCTTTTCCTCTTCCTCAAGGTTGATATAACTCGAAATCGCATCATATAGTTTGGAATATTTCATTTGCCTAGCTTCTTTTAATATTTTCAATAATTATACGGGTCATTTAAATCGAATTTTATCATAATTATACGGAATGCTTGTCCCTACAACAACATCTTCTATTTTGTCCATCATCAACCAGTCATCCATAGTTGACTGATGATCGAAATCAAGAGCGGGTTCTATCTCCCGAACATCGGAAAATTCGATAAGTATGAGGCATTTTTTATGCCAGCGTTCTTTCTGTTTATCTGTCAGATTGAGTTTTGATTGATTATGCTTAAGTATATTGATAGCTTGATCATCCGTAAGCTTCACATAATTCTCCACATGGGTAACAATCGCTTCGGCAGAAATCTTCTTTGTACCCTTTTGTATGAAGTAAAGAATTTCTCCTTCATTAACACGGCTATGAGGAAACTTGCGACCGGCTGCTCCCCGCACCACCATTGTTTTACTACCTTCAAGTATCTTATTCAATACTTTTGCTTTATCATCACAATATACTAAATGTACCATGTATTTATTTTATGAGTATTAACTTTAATATGGCAAATGAATCACTTCTTCCAAATTATCGGAAAAATCTGAGATGCTAATATATAGAAATTTGAGATACAGGAATTACTTTTGCGACAAAATACCATTTTTTAGTGACGAAACCATGTATTTAAGAGGTATCAAATAGGATAAAGAACGTTTTTTTACTTCCATTTCAGCTACATTTCCGATTATTATAATGTAAAGGGAATACCAGCTTATATATTGATAGATAAACAAAGAAAAATTATTGCCAAATGAGAGCATATAGGAGAAGAACAGTTGAGGGAGTTGGATAAAATACTAAAAAACAAATAATAAAGAGAAAGAAATATCTATTCTATCTATACATTCTTATAAACTTTCTCTCTTCGTTTTTACTTTATTCTCGATTTTGTATCTTTACCTCCTAATTAAAATACACTAAGAATGAAAGGGAAAATACTTGTAACAGGCGGAGCCGGATATATTGGTTCACATACTGTTGTAGAACTGCAAAACGCAGGGTATTCGGTTGTTATAATCGACGACTTATCCAATTCTACAGCCGACTCTATTGACGGAATAGAACGCATCACAGGCATCAGGCCTGTTTTCGAAAAACTGGATTGCAACGACTTCGAAGGGCTGAGAAAACTATTTACTGCTCATCTCGACATCAAAGGAATCATACACTTTGCTGCGAGTAAGGCCGTAGGCGAATCGGTACAAAAACCATTACTTTATTACAGGAATAACCTGAATTCCCTTATCAATCTGCTCGATCTTATGCCGCAGTTTGGCGTTAAGAATATTGTTTTCTCATCGTCTTGTACTGTATACGGTGAACCGGATGTGAACCCTATCGATGAAACTGCCCCTGTAAAACCGGCAGAATCACCATACGGAAATACAAAACAAATCAATGAGGAAATAATTAAGGATTTTGTACGTTCAGGAGCCGATATCAAAAGTATCATCCTGCGCTACTTCAACCCGATAGGCGCACACCCTTCTGCCGAAATAGGTGAATTACCGAATGGCGTTCCTCAAAATCTTGTTCCTTATATCACACAGACAGCTATCGGTGTACGGGAGCAAATGAGCGTATTCGGAGACGACTACAATACACCTGACGGTTCTTGTATCCGCGATTTTATCAACGTGGTAGACCTTGCCAAAGCGCATGTAATAGCTATCGACCGTATGTTGGAAGACAAATCGAAAGAGAAGGTAGAAGTTTTCAACCTGGGAACAGGTCGTGGAGTTTCTGTTCTGGAACTTATCAATGTATTTGAAAAGGTGTCGGGAGTAAAACTAAATTATAAAATTGTAGCTCGCCGTGTAGGTGATATTGAAAAGATATGGGCCGAACCTAAACATGCTAATACAGTGCTTGGATGGACTGCTAAGGAAAACATTGAGAATACAATGGATTCGGCATGGAAATGGCAATTAAAGCTGAGAGAGAAAGGGATTATGTAATTCTATTTTTGAAGATAAAAGAGGGTTGGATTTTATTTGAATCCAACCCTCTTTCTTTATTCTACCGGAATATATATTTCCGTTTTCAACTTATCAGGTGCAGTACTTTCCGGATCATTTACATATTTCTCAAATAAAGGGGCATTCCGTACCTGATATCCACTTTCCGGAAACCATTTTCCGTAAATAGTATCATAAACACTGCTTAACTGGTCGTAAGGTCCCTGATAATGGAATACCGCATACTTGCCTCCCTCTATTTCTTTAACACCTATTTCTCCTTTTGCTACAGCCGGTTTATGTATTACAAGGCATATATCTGTCCGTAGTTTATGTGATTCGGTCACTTTAGGATCATCATAATAAAAACAAATATGCTCTATGCCTGCCGAAAACAGCTTGTTTTCTTTTACAAACTGCCAGAGACGTTTCCATGTACCGGGAAAATCAAGCGAAGAATACTCCCCGAATAGCCGGATATAAATGGCTTGTTTAGTTTCTACCTCCTGTATTTTCGGAGCTTTCAGATTCAGGTTCTCATTAATTAGTAATGGTTTCATAATCGTGTAACTTTTATTGTTTCTATAATCTGTAGGTGAAATATTATAGAACTGCCGGAAAACCTTGGTCAGCGAAGAAGGTGTAGCATACCCCACATTGTATGCAATATCCTGTACAGGAAGTTCTGTGTACCTCAACAGCCGGGCTGCAGTCTCGACCCGTATCCGTACCACGAAAGCCCCTATCGGTTCACCTACAATAGCCCTGAATATCCGATGGAAATGATATACTGAAAAGTTGGAAACTTCGGCCAGTTTATTCAGATCCATTTCTTCATCCAGATTACTACCGATATACTCGATAACGGTATTGATACGTTTGGCATATTCTTCTCTGGTGATTGTTTTCTGTTCCATAGTCTATAAATGTTTCGATACAAAATTATACACCATTCATTTCATTATCTTTTCCAATCTTGCTAACTTGCGGAATGAATTTATCCTGCTGAATCAGTAATCAGATCTGTTGACAAATATATTTAGTTAAAGTATAATTGCCAAAACTCCGTTCCACCCATACCTGCCAAGCGCTCTTTTTAATCTTTTTTGTTAAACAGAATTATTTATTTAATTTTAAAACGTCTTACAACATACATTAATTTATTAAATCAATTAATATTATGAGAATTATTAGAAATTCTATTGTGTTGCTTATCGGTATGGTAAGTAGTATAAGCATGTTCGCACAACTCCCTGTATCGTTTGGTGTAAAAGCCGGAATGAATCTATCGGAGATACAAAAAATAGATGATAACGTTAAAGTAGGCTTCAATATCGGATTAACTGCAGAGCTTGCATTACCAAGTAACTTTTACCTGATGTCAGGTCTGGAATTTACAACCAAAGGAGCCAAAAGTAAAGAAATAAATGTTGTCTCTCCTGCCGGAAGTAATCCTATCAAAAGTAAAATTACATATAATGCTATGTACCTTCAGCTACCTATACATGCGGGGTATAAACTGGACTTAGTACCCGGTACTAAACTCATATTCCGTGCAGGACCCTATCTGGCTTACGGTGTAGGAGGAAAAATAAAATGGGGTGTAGAAGGTATTGAAGATCAGGATATCTTTAGTGATGATAGTAATCGCTTCGATTTTGGAATTGGAGGTGCTGTGGGTATCGAATTCCTGAATAAAATAAGCGTTAGTCTGGGTGCTGACCAGGGTTTAACAAAAATATTTAAAGATACCAGTACAAAGAACCGGAGCGCACATATCAGTGTAGGATATAAATTCTGATAGAATCCGTAAACTTATATAAAAAATAACAGGGTGTTCAGATCTAACACCCTGTTATTTTTTTAATTTATCTTTTTTATTACTTCCTGCATAATATATGCCATCTTCGGCTGGGCTATTTTAGCGGCTTCCTGCACATCTTCGTGTGTTACCTCCACTATCTTACCTATTACACCCAGATCGGTGATTATAGAGAATGCCAGCACCTTCATTTTGGCATGATTGGCTACTATAACTTCCGGTACAGTGGACATACCTACGGCATCGCCGCCTATAATACGGAACCAGTTATATTCGGCCGGCGTCTCGAATGTCGGCCCCTGAGTTCCTACATAAACCCCATGTTGCAGTTTTATATTGTTTTCTTTGGCTATCTGCATCGCCAACAAACGAAGCTCCTTACTGTATGCATCGCTCATATCGGGGAAACGTACGCCGAGCTCCTTATAATTCTTCCCACGCAACGGATGTTCGGGGAAAGTATTGATATGATCGTCGATAAGCATAATATCGCCTATATCGAAACTGCCGTTCATTCCACCGGCCGCATTCGACACAAAAAGGTATTTAATGCCCAACGCCTGAAATACCCGGATAGGAAATGTTACTTCCTGCATGCTATAGCCTTCGTAATAATGAAAGCGTCCCTGCATGGCTATCACATCTTTACCTCCGAGTTTCCCGAAAATAAGTTTTCCACTGTGGCCTTCTACTGTGGAAACAGGGAAGTTCGGTATGTTTTCGTATGGGATATCTTTTTTGTCGCTTATCTCGTGTACCAGTTCGCCAAGTCCTGTACCCAGTATGATGGCGATATTGGGAATAGTCTGTACTCTACTTCTTATAAAGCCTGCGGTTTCCTGAATTTTCTCTAACATGTTTATATATTTTTTCTTTAAAATCGTCCTCTTTATCCAAGAATGTGACCTCGATAGGCAAATAGTACATATGCCTTTTTATTTCTTCATCTATATTTTCGTTCAAAACAAGACGGGTAGCATCTTTTTCCGTCACCAGAATAATCTTATTTTCGGACGGTATTCCCGCAAATTTGTTTACAATATGTTGAATGTCTTTTGCCTTGAAACTATAATGATCGGGATAGGTTAATGTATCTACTTTATCTGTATATTCCTCCAGTTTCTTTAATATCATCTTTGGCGATGCTATTCCGGTAGTCAGTAAGATATGTTTGCCTTTCAGGATATCTAACGGCTGTTTGAGGGCAGAATCCTTAAACACCGGCTGTAACTGTTTATAAGTAAATTGCGTAAAATATAATCCCTGATACGGAAAAGCATTTATATCGTGCGAAATGATACGATAATCGATTGGCTGCATATCATCGGGACATTTGGTTACGATTATCATATTCGCATTTACAAGAGCCGATGCAGGCTCTCTCAATCGTCCGGCAGGAAGCAATTCATCTTCATAGACAGGACGGTTGAAATCGGATAAAATAATGGTATAAGAAGGTTTCACATACCTGTGCTGAAATGCATCATCCAATAAGATCACTTCGGGAGGGTTTTCTAATGCCAGCATTTCTTTAATACCTCTTCTCCTGTTGGCGTCGACGGCAACTATAGCATCCGGAAATTTTTGTTTCATCTGGAACGATTCATCACCCAAATCACGACTGTCAGAATCTTCCGTAGCCAGCACGAAGCCTTTCGATTTTCGTTTATATCCGCGACTGAGTACCCCTACCCTGTATTTTTGCTGCAACAGGCGCACAAGATATTCGGTATGGGGAGTTTTCCCAGTTCCTCCTACTGTGACATTGCCGATGCAGATAACAGGAATATCAAATTCTTCATACTTAAGTATTCCCCAGTCGAAAAACTTGTTGCGTATGAATACAATCAACCTGTACAACCATGAAAACGGCAGCAACCATTTGTTGATATATACAGGCTGATTCTTTATCATTTTTCCTAAAAAGAACTTATCTGATATTAATATCGTAAGGCATACGTGCTTGGATAAAGTCCTGCTCTTTTATTTCCTTGATTGTTTTGAACAGTTGATAGTCACTACCAAGATATTCTTTCATGGCCCGTGTGGTCAGTTCTTCTTTCTGATCGCTAAGGAAGGATTCGAAGAAGTCCCTTTTCTTAGGGAAACTGTTTAAAGAATAATCTTCGAGATTTGCCAGTTTAGCTGCTTCTTCAATAGCTTTGTCTATACCTCCCAATTCGTCTACCAAACCTATTTTTAAAGCCTGGTTACCGGTCCATACACGGCCCTGTGCGATAGAATCAAGGGAATTTTTATCAATGCCGCGTCCATCCGAACAACGGGTAAGGAATAAATCGTATCCGCGCTCTATATAATTTTGAAGTATAGCCTTTTCATCATCACGCATAGGACGTGTCAGATCGCCGAAATCGGCAAGCTTATTCGTCTTCACATTATCGAATGTAAGACCTACTTTCTTTGTAAGGCCCTCCACATTCGGGAACATTCCGAATATACCGATAGAACCTGTCAATGTATTTGGCTGAGCTATAATTTTGGAAGCATTACAAGATATATAATATCCACCAGAAGCTGCATAGTCTCCCATGGATACTACTACAGGTTTCTTCTCTTTCAGGTCGGTGACAGCTTTCCAAATCTGCTCGGAAGCATAAGCGCTGCCTCCGGGAGAATTTACACGGAATACAACGGCTTTTACCTTGTCGTTGTCTTTCAATTTCTCCAGTTCTTTTACAAAGCGTTTGCTTGTAATACCATCCGTACCCGAACCATCGGTTATAGAACCTTCGGCATACAATATAGCTATGATATCTTTCGATTTGCTTTTGTTTTCGAATGGTACGGTGGTCATATCTTTTACCGAAGCCAGACGTACATCTTTGGCCTTTTCTACTCCTGTGAGCAGTGTTTTCAGATATTCTCTTACTCCCGTTTCATACATCAGTGTATCCACCAGGCCATCCTGTACACATACTTCAGATTTTTTGAAAAGGGCAAGTGAGTCGGTAATCACATTTAATTTTTCCACAGAGATATTCCTCGAAGCTGATATTTCACTTGTGATAGTCGACCACATATCACCTATATAAGAAGATACCTGCTCACGGTTCGCATCACTCATTTTATCAAGCATAAAGGGTTCTACCGCGGATTTGAATGTACCCACTTTGAATATCTGCATCTCTATACCTATTTTATCCAGCAATCCTTTGTAAAACATAGGTGAAGCTGAAAGCCCGTGCAGGTCAAGGTGGCCTTCCGGATTCATTATTAACTTATCAGCTACAGACGAAAGATAGTAACAACCCTGTGTATATACATCACTGTAGGCAACAATAAATTTTCCGCTTTCTTTGAAATCTACCAACTGATCTCTCATCTCTTTAAGAGAAGCACTGGATGCGGAAAAAGCTCCTGCATTTATATATATACCTTTTATCTTATCGTTCTCCTTTGCCTTTTTTATAGACGAAATAATATCATCGAGTCCGATTTGTGGTTCGCTATTTTGATTCAGCATAGCGAGTAAAGGATTTTCTTCTTCTATCCTTTCGGACAATATACCTTCAAGTTTTAATGTCAATACTGTATTATCTTTCAATGTATAACTCTCTTTGGCCGACATTGCTGCCAAAACAATAAAAAATATAAGGAAACAAATTCCTAATACTATCGAACAGCCTAAAATAGAGGCTAATAAACTTTTAAAAAACTCTTTCATCTCGTAGTTTTTATATTTAAATAAGTAACAAAATTATATATTTATCTGGTAATATGCTATTTAAAATCTATAAATCATTAAAATTTATAATTATTGATTGTATGTTCATAACCTGTTGATAACTGTTGATATATTTTTTAAATAAAAATCATGGTTTATCGGAACTAATCATCATATATGAAATAAGTCGCAAATAACAATTAAAAATCACATCAATTTATCAGGACACATTTCAAAGGATTATCAACAGTGATAAGCAAAACAGAAACAAGTTATTTTTCAACAAATATAGTTATCAACATTGTTTTAATAAAGTTCACAATACGCTATATACAAATAATTTGCCTAATTTTATACCGGTTAATAACTCACAATCTTATGCAAACAGATTTTTAATAATGAAATATGCAAGCTTTTTCCAAAAAAACAATGAACACAATTAACAGCCTATAATGATCAACATGATTTTTTTTAAAGTTTTAAACAAAAAGAATAATATTAATATAATTTGGTAATAACTCCGTAATCCGAAAAAGAAAGAGATACAATAAGAATATATGAATAAAGGAAAATTTTTCAGAATTATTTTAGTCTTGTCTATAATATTGAATATTGCGACAGTAGCTTATATAGGTATCAACTATTATATAAACAGAAAAAACGGCAATATTTTTAAACTAAATGCCTATGCATGGGCCAACAGCCAGTTGGAAGCTCCCGAACCGGGTGAAAACCGGGTAGTATTTATAGGTAATTCCATTACTGAAAACTGGGTACACCTGAGATATAAGTTTTTTAAGGACAACAATTATACCTGCCGTGGCATTGGCGGGCAGACCAGTCCTCTGCTTTTGCTTCGTTTCCGTCGGGATGTCATAGAGCTTAAACCCAACATAGTGGTTATAAATGCAGGCATAAACGATATAGCCGAGAATACAGGTGAATATGATCCTGTATTCACGATGGATAATATCAAATCCATGGCTCAACTAGCACAAATAAACGGGATAAAGGTTATACTGACATCTGTACTGCCTTCGAGCGGATATGGATGGAAAGGGCATATAAGGAATATTACGCAGAAAATAAAAGACCTCAATGTAGAAATAAAGGCTTATGCCGAAGAAAACGGCTATGAGTATGTGGATTATTACACAGCTATGGTTAATGATCAGGACAGAGGAATGAAAGAAGGATATAGTTTCGATAGCCAACATCCAAGTGAAAAAGGCTATTCGGTTATGGAACCTCTGATACAGAAAGCTATAAATAATGTATTGAATCAAAATTGAAAACGATATGAAAAGAGCATTTTTATTATTTTCCTTATTGGTGAGTATGACGGTTGCCGGATTTTCTCAACAGTTCGATCCGTCGAAACTGTCCGTTGGAGGTAACTTCAGTTTACAGTTTGGAGACTATACTGTTGTGGGTATTTCGCCGCAGATAGGATATGATTTTTCCAAATATCTTACTGCAGGGGCAGGTTTCGGATATACTTATTTTAAAGATAAGCATTACGATTATAAATGGAATAACAGTTATCTGAGTTTCGATGTATTCGGACGTTTTTATCCTGTCGAATATCTGGTTATCAGTGTACAGCCCGAAATGAGCCGTATGTGGCAGAATATAAAATATAATAACGGTATGGAATTCAGTGAAAGTAAATTTGTACCTTCGTTCCTCATTGGTGGAGGTGTGCGCCTTGGCGGTATGATGGCCATGATACAATACGATGTGGTGCAGGATAAAAATTCACCTTATGGAGATAATATATTTTATAGTGTGGGATATACATTCAGATTTTAAGCTCATATTTAGTAAGTAAAACACCTAAATATAGATATATCATTAAATCCTTTTAATCTCTTATATATTATAAAAACTTTAATTAATCATGAAGAAACTTATTTTAATGGCTTCGTTTTTTTCTCTGTTCAGTTTGTTTTCCAACGCCCAGAATTTTAATGAATTGATAAATTTGAAAAGGTATGCTAAAGCTAACAGCGAATTACCTGCACCTGCTAAAGGTGAAAACAGAGTTGTATTCATAGGTAATTCTATTACCGACGGGTGGGCGTCTCAGCGTCCCGATTTCTTCAAATCCAATAATTATGTGGGTAGGGGGATAGGTGGTCAGACCAGTCCGCAGCTTTTATCCCGTTTCCGTCAGGATGTTATTAACCTGAAGCCTGCGGCTGTTGTAATTAATATAGGTACAAATGATGTGGCTGAAAATACGGGACCTTACGATGCTGATTTTACACTCGGTAATATAAAATCAATGGCAGAACTGGCGAATGCCAATGGTATAAAGGTTATCCTGTCATCAGTAACTCCGGCAGGAGAATATCCATGGAGAAAAGAGATTAAGGAAGTACCTCTTAAAATTGCTGCATTGAATGCCGGTATTAAGGAATATGCCTCATCTAATGGATTTGCTTATATAGATTACTATACCCTTCTGAAAGATGAAAACAGAGCTATGATCGCCGCATACACTACCGATGGCGTACACCTTACAAAAGAAGGTTATGCTGTAATGGAAAAGGCAGCAAAGGCTGTGATAGATGAAGTACTGAAATAGTAGAAATATAGATTATAAGTGAGCCTTTTAATAATAATATTAAGAGGCTTTTTTATGTAATAAGAAAAGTTTAAGATTGCCAATATTAAAAGCGATAAATAAAAAAATAGTAACTTTGTACCCAAAATAATTTAAAACTGAATAATGGCATTACAATGTGGTATAGTAGGCCTTCCGAATGTAGGAAAATCTACTCTTTTCAATTGCTTGTCGAATGCGAAGGCACAATCGGCAAATTTTCCGTTCTGTACTATCGAACCGAATGTAGGGGTTATTACTGTACCTGATGAAAGGTTGAATAAACTTTCGGAACTGGTAAAACCTAATCGTATAGTGCCTACTACTGTCGAAATAGTAGATATAGCAGGCCTTGTAAAAGGTGCAAGCAAAGGAGAAGGATTAGGGAATAAGTTCCTTGCCAATATCCGTGAAACAGATGCCATATTGCATGTTCTTCGTTGCTTCGACGATGATAATATCACACATGTCGATGGTAGTGTAAATCCTGTACGCGATAAAGAGATTATAGATATAGAACTGCAATTGAAGGATTTGGAAACTATCCAATCCCGTATACAAAAAGTAGAAAAGCAGGCTAAAACAGGAGGCGATAAGGATGCCAAACGTGCTTACGATATTTTGTTACAGTTTAAAGAAGCATTGGAACAAGGCAAGTCTGCCCGCACAGTCAAATTCGATAACAAAGAAGATGAGAAAATAGCCAGAGAAGTTTATCTGCTGACCTACAAACCTGTACTTTATGTATGTAATGTAGATGAAGCCAGTGCTGTATCGGGTAATAAATATGTGGAACAAGTACGTGAATCGGTGAAAGAAGAAGATGCTGAAATACTGGTTGTAGCCGCAAAGATAGAATCGGAAATAGCTGAATTCGAATCGTACGAAGAGCGTGAAATGTTCCTTTCCGAAATAGGATTGCAAGAATCCGGAGTGGCACGTCTGATTAAGTCAGCTTATAAATTACTAGGCCTGCAGACATATTTCACAGCCGGAGTTCAGGAAGTACGTGCATGGACATTTACAGCCGGATGGAAAGCTCCTCAATGTGCAGGCGTGATACATACCGATTTTGAAAAAGGCTTTATCCGTGCAGAGGTAATTAAGTATAATGATTTTATTACTCTGGGTTCCGAAGCTGCAGTAAAAGAAGCCGGGAAGATGAACGTGGAAGGTAAAGAATACATCGTTCAGGACGGAGATATAATGCATTTCCGATTTAATGTGTAAAAGATAACCTTAAGGTTATGATAATAAACTATGATTCTCCAGGTCAGTTATGCAACAGAATATGGTCATTGTTACCGTCTATTGCTTACGGGCTCGAATATAAAGAGAAAGTCCTTGCGATAAATCTTGATAAGTATTCGGTAGACTTTGAGAATCTGAATAGTAATAAATATATCCGGTTTGCTTCCCGGAAACTTGTCCAAAGATTCCTCTTATCTATGAAAGCGAGAGGATATATACAAAACGGAAAGCCTAATATTTTTTCGAAGTTGTTTAAGCTCAATCTGATAGAAGGCTGGTCGAACCGCTTGGGCAATGAAGAATTGGTAATAAAACATTCTGGTGAAATAAGGAAGATATTCACATTCAGGAGTGAAGTGACAAGTGCAGTAGACACTGTATTCTCAAAGTTCGATAATACTATTATCATTGGTGTGCATATTCGCAGGGGCGATTACGCTGAATGGAATAATGGTATTTATTATTATACTGATCAGGAATATCTTCATGTGATGAAGGACATAGAAAAGCAATTTGATGATAAGGGACAAAATATAAAGTTCCTGCTGTGTTCGAATGAAAATCTGGATATTGAGTATTTCAAAGAATTGGATTGTTTTATAATACCAGATTCGTCAGGGCCTAAAGATTTGTATGCTTTGTCGAAGTGTTCGTATATAACAGGGCCGCCGAGTTCATATTCGCAGTGGGCTTCCTATTTAGGGAAGAAACCTCTCAGGCTGATATTAAAAGCTAATGATAACGTCTTATTATCGGAGTTTTCGCAGATTATAGCATTGAATAAATTTGAAAACGGAGACGTTATTAATATAGATTAAATAAACCTTAAAATAACACTGATATGATTAGTCCAGCAGACAAAAAAGATTACCCGGTACTGATAGCTGTATGGGAAAGCGCTGTAAAAGCTACTCATGATTTTCTGTCAGACGAAGATTTTGAATTTTATAAAAAACATATACCCATTTATTTTGAGCATGTGTCGTTATACAAATATAAAGATGACAAAGGCGTCGTTAAAGCATTTCTTGGAGTGGCGGACAATAGCATCGAAATGTTATTTGTAGATAATGAAAGCCGGGGATCAGGTGTAGGTAAGATACTACTCGACTATGCCGTAAATAAGCTGAATGCCAGAAATGTGGATGTCAATGAACAGAATAAGCAGGCGTTGGATTTCTATTATCATTTTGGTTTTAAAGAAGTAAGCCGCGACGAATATGATGGTGAAGGAAAAGGTTATCCTATCTTACATTTAGTTAAGCCGGAAGAATAATAAAGAGAAAAAATTAGTTTACTTTGTACATCATTTGTTTACTTATAAATGAATGCTGCATATATAAAAAATAATAAAAAGGTCTGAGACCTTAATGTTTTTAATATCTGAAATATGGCTCAAAAAAATAAAATCACTACGGTATTGTTCGGTTTAGATGGAGTTGTTGTAGACACAGAACATGATTATGACAATTTTTGGAGTAAAATAGCACAAGATAATGAACTGAAAATAAGTAACTTTCCTGATATAATAAAAGGAATGACCCTAAACTCGATCATAGAGCTTTATTTTGCTATCTCCAGTCCTGAAGAAAAACAGGCTATAAGACAGGCATGCTATGATATGGAACAATCTATCGATTACAGAAAGATAGTGATTCCGGGTGTACTCGATTTTATCAGATATATCAAAAAAGAAGGCTATAAAGTAGGTTTGGTAACCAGTTCTCCTGCCAGCAAAGTAAAAGTTGCACTTGCTCAACTATCGTTGGAAGATGCGTTTGATACGGTTATTACATCCGATAGTATAAAGAAAGGTAAACCCGATCCTATGGGATATGTTTTGGCTAAGAACAATTTGGGTGTTTTGTCTTCCGAATGTGCCGTATTTGAAGATTCATTTACCGGAATTAAGGCTGCTACGTATGCATTTATGCGTGTGATAGGGATTTCCACTACATTATCGGCCGATTATCTGAAAGATTACACTTATGCGGTTGTATCTGATTTTTCGGATACAGATAAGTTGAAAACACTTTTAGGATAAAAATAATAGTTAGATATATGATGAAAGAGTACCTGTGTGTACTCTTTTTTCGTTTCTTTCCGGCGGTTTAAAGTAAATATTTAGATTTTTATTATTTCAAAGAACGATAAGCTGACAACTATAAACTGACAGCTCATTATATTGATAAAATTTTTCTGACAAAATACAAAATAGCTAGAATTTCTTATTCTCAGGGAAATAAATATCGAATCTTGTCCATCCATTCTCAGACTTCAGATCAAATTTACAGTTGTGATTTATCAGTACCTCACGCACGAACATCAGACCTATCCCCTGTCCCGACGACTTTGTAGTAAAAAATGGTGTAAAAAGCTTTTGCTTTACATCATCGGGTATTCCGGGACCATTATTTGCAATTTGGATGGATAAAGGGTTCGATCGTGTAACTATTCGTATCTCCCCGTTCTCCCCGATAGCTTCATAAGCGTTTTTAATCACATTTACGAGTACTTGCTCAAATTGGATACCATCCAATCGGATAACGTTATTATCTTCCGTTAAATCCAATTTAAGACCTATATTACGGTGTTTACATTCGAGCCGTGTAAGTGCATCTACCGAACGTGCGAGTTCATTGAGGTCTGTTTCTGCCAGGGAAGGCTCAGGTATTTTAACCACTTCGGCAAAGTTGCTGATAAAATAACCCAGATGCCTGCACCTGTCGAAAGATGCATCTACCGCAGGAAGAACATCTGCCAGTTCGTTATTATAATTTTGCCGTAAGATATCCGATATTACATTCAAAGTAGAACTGACAGCGCCCACCGAATTATTTACTTCATGCGCCATCATGCGGATAATGTTTTCGTACGATTTCTTTTCTATTTCCAGCAGTTCATGCGTAAGTTCTTCTATCAGTATAAACGGATGGGAAAATCCCCTGTCGATAAATGAAGAGCGCATGCAGCGGTACATGGTGATACCCGAACTCCTGATAACTACATCTTCGCTTGCTTTAAGCATTTCCAACTGACTGCCTATGCTGATACCCGAATCCGAGAGTTTCTTCCCTTTTACTTCGTTTATATTATTGATGTCGAGTAAACGCAGGCCTGAAGGATTGATCTCGGATATATGGTCATCAAAATCAAGGATAATTACTCCCTGTGGCGATGCCTGTATAAGCAGATCCAGAAAGTGGTTTTTTTCCCTTACTTGTAACCGTTCGTCTTTTAGCTGGTCCATCATTTTGTTGAAAATAGAGATCAGCTTATTGGCTTCACTATCGGAGATAAGGCGTAAGCGTGTCGAAAAATCCTGTTCTTTCAGCAGTTCCATCCCATCAGCTATTATCTGGTAGGGTTTTATGAGCCGGTAATATAAAATGATGAACAGGATAATAGCCAGAATAGCCACACCCTCTATTATCATAAATTTATATATATCCGTTTTATAAAAAAGGAACCCTATGGAAAGCAGTGCCCCAAATACTAATATAACCAATAGCCAAAAGAGAATTTTCGATTTCATACGATTATTGTTCGTTGGTGCTTATACCATATTTTTCCATACGCCTGTATAGAGCCTGACGTGTCAGTCCCAGAGCCATTGCCACTTTAGAATGATTGCTCCCATATAGTTCTATCGCTTTCAATATCATGTTTTTTTCCAGTTCTTCAAGAGGATAAACGGAATCGGTTAATCCCGTAGAAGGACCGGGTATCTCAGTATATTGTTCTTTAAAATCCTTATCAGTAATAAGATCCTTACCAGATACGAGGATAACACGGTCGACCAGGTTTTTTAGTTCACGGATGTTTCCCGGATATGGAAGCCTTTGCAGGTAATTCATTGCATCGGATGAAATTTCTATACTATTCAGTCCGTTCAGTTCTGCTTGTTTCTTTGCAAAATGATTGACCAGTAAAGGAATGTCTTCTATACGTTCACGCAACGAAGGCACACGAATAGTGATTAAGTTTATACGATAAAACAGGTCTTCGCGGAAAGTACCTTTCGATACCATTTCGGCCAGATTTCTGTTCGTAGCACTTATCACACGTATATCTACCTGCTTTTGTTTGCTATCGCCCAGCGATTCAAATGTTTTATCCTGTAATACCCGCAGCAGTTTTACCTGACAGGTGGCATCTAGTTCTCCTATCTCGTCCAGAAATATACTGCCCTTATTCGCCAGTTCGAAGCGCCCTACCCTATCATAATGCGCATCTGTAAAGGCTCCTTTCTTATGGCCGAACATCTCGCTTTCGAACAATGATTGGGAAATACCTCCCAGATTGACCTTTACAAATGGATTCTTGCTGCGGTTACTATTTTCATGTATTGCCTCGGCTATAAGTTCTTTTCCTGTCCCACTCTCGCCTGTTATCAGTACAGATGCATTGGTTTTTGCTATACGTGAAATGGTATTGAACACGTTTTGTAAAAGGGGCGATTTTCCTATGATTTTGTCACTCCGGAAAGTCTTTATTGTTGAACTACTGCCAGTTTCCGTTTCTTTTTCTGTTTCTTCTTTCAGCTGTATGGCAGTTTGTATGGTATTCAGCAAAGCCAGATTATTCCAGGGTTTGGTTACAAAATCGAATGCGCCTGTTTGTATTCCCTTTACAGCCAAACTGATAGAACCCCATGCTGTAATCAGTATCACGGGTATACCGGGTGCGAATATTTTCACCTGACGAAGCAATGTAAGGCCTTCTTCACCACCGGTACCTTTTGTATAATTCATATCCATCAGGATGAGGTCGGGTAGGGTAGTGCGCACAAAGTCAATGGCTTCTTGTGGGGAAGCGACATTTGCTGTCTTATATCCTGCCCGGTTAAGAACCAGAGTCAGTGAGGAGCGTATGGCAGCATCATCGTCGCAGATTAATATCATAGATTATCTTTTTTGAATCAGTAAAAATAGTTATTTCCAGTATATTGAATCGAAAAAGGTAACAAAAGTAACACCTTTTACACATTTTCAATGGTTGTTACTTTTTGGTTTCCTTGGTCATTAACTCTGTATTTCTCATAAAAGGTAACAAAGGTTACACATTTTCATTCATTTGCTAACTAATTCATTCTTTCAAAGAGCTAAAATAACAGCTTACTGTATAGATAAACCTTATTTAATTTGTTGCACTTCCATAGTCAACAAAAATCTCCCTGTCGCTGATGAAGTCATATAGCGTCAGACTTCTTATCTGATAATAATAAGACCATAGCTGATACATCTGCTCTATATAATTCCTGCGTGCTTCATCTTTCGATGATTGTGAATCATTCAGGTTCAATACATCTATTTTTCCCAATACGAATGCTTCGATAGATGTATTGTAGCGCTGTTGGGCTATCTTGTCAGTTTCTTTGGCAAGTTCGAGTTGCTTCGACTGGCTGTTGAAATTCTGTACCCGCAGGAAAACGTTCTGATTAAAGTCCATTTGCTCTTTTTCTATTCGTGAGTTTTCTACATCACGTTCTGCTTCGGCGATTTTTACTTTCCCTTTTCCTTTTCCCCAGTCGAGGATAGGTATTTTTATACCTACATTTACTATCTGGTTATTGCGCCAGTTGTTACTGTTGAATGCACGGGAGAATGTATCTTCCTGCCCCGACATGCCGAAGGATACAAACAGTTTTGCATTCCACCGGTCGGCCTTTGCCTGACTTACGTCACGGTTAGCTTCGAGCATCCTTTTCTGTACATTCTGGGTAAATGAATTGTTTTCCCGGGCCAAAGCTATTACCTGCGCATACGAAAGGACAGGTAATTTATCTGCCAGTGATTGGGGTATTACAGGTTCCAATATAATATTTTCCCCATAATTCAGGAAAGAGCGCAGCTGAAACATACGCGCATTGAGTGAAGCCTGAGCATCGGTAAGATACGATTCGGCTTTAAGCAACGATACTTTCAGCTGTAATAAATCGTTTTCCGAGATCTGTCCTATTTTTCGCTTGGCTTCGGCAATCGTATATAGTTTCTCTGAGTTTTTAAGGTTTTGCTGTGCTATTTCCATATTTATCTGTCCCAGCAACAGATTGAAATAGTACTGTATGGCCGTATTGGAAACTTCTTCCATATCTCCTATAAGTTTTTGCTGCGCTTCCTTATATTTTACAGGTTCTATACGTTGAAGCCATTTTACACGGTTGAATCCGAAAATAGGCTGTTCTAATGTAACGGATGCCGGTATGCCCATATAACGTGTAGAGCCTCCTTCCCCATATTGCTGTAAACGTTCGAAGCTGCTTTCTACAGACAGGATACCTCCTGTGAGAGGAATGTTCTGCGATATGGACAGGCCCCCGTCTATCCGGCTGTAATCATTGCTTACATAGGTGTATGTTCCGTCCGTATTCTGGAATTGGTTGTACGACTTTGAATAATAGGGTAGGGTAGAGTTGAGAGTTACTTCGGGTAACAACTCGGCTTTATAGGTACGGTAGCCCCAGTAACTGGACTTGTACTGGTTGCGTGCCACAACTGCATCTACCGAATTGGATACACTGCGGTTAATGGCATCCGTCAGGCTGATAGCAATAGTGTCTTGTGCAGTCAGCCCGGCAGAGAACCAAAGAGAAATTGCTATGGTAGAAAGAGTTTTTTTCATAATCCTTTATTTTTTATTCATCCCTTAGTGCTATTGCCGGTTGTATCTTCGATGCTCTCTTTGCCGGATACCATACGGCAGCGATAGCTATTACGGCCAGTATAATAAACGTGAGCCCGTAATTGATGAAATATTGCGATATGTGTATAGGATTCCATTCCCTGTTGATAGATGGTACTCCTATGTCTTTTAATACATCTACTAATGTCACATTTATGCAAATAACTGTGGCTATTATACTTGCCAGAAACAACAGAATCAACGTTTCGGTCATAAACAATCTTTTTACCCTACTGTGAGATGCACCCAGTGCGATCCGTAATCCTATCTCGCTCCTGCGGGATTGTATACGGAACCAGAATGTACCTACAACAGCGAGGAATATATTGATAAGCAGAAATGCACTGATAGAATAGATGCTTTTCAGGTTATTATCCCAACCATTCCATTTTATATAATTACTGCGTATATCTCTGAAAGATTGTACCGATGACAGGAAGTAGGGGCCTACAGCAATCTGTTCCTGCATATTTTTAGAAAATCTTTCTTCAAAACCCTTAGTTGTTCCGGGTTTTACACGGACACTGATTTCTATGGAAGGTGTATAAAGCAGGTCGCCTTCATCCCTTCTCAGAGGTATATATACCATCGTGTTGTATGCGTCGAACTGGCTTCTCTTCGATTTATTGGCGACCCCTGTTACCTTCAAACGTAGATAATCCTGACTGTTGTGATCTCCGTAATTTATTGTGTCTATCTGGAATACACTTTTTTTCAGGAGTATGTTATCCACATCTCCGGAAACAACAGCTTCGTTCATATTATCTCCGGAAAAACTCTTTCCTTTTTCCATATTGATTCCGAATACATCGAAAAATTCAGGAGTAACACTTTTTTTCTGAGGATAATCTATTACCGTATCTATAAAGAATTCCCGGCTCATCCATGAACCAGAATGAGGTACCGCCGCAGAGGATATACAGGCGTTCTCTATTTCGGGATATGCTTTTATACGATCGAAAATAGTCCATATATTTTCAAATAATTCAGCCTTTTTTTCTTCGTCATCGGAATTAATAACTGACTGTCCTTCATCCTTTATTCCCAGATTTATAGCATAGACTTGTTCTATATCGAACCCTTCCGGTTCTATATACTTCTTGGCGAGAAAATAGATGTAATCGACACAAAACCACATAATACAGAAGACCAGAATAAGCTCGATCAATATCCATATATTCACCTTTCTTTCTGTCCAGATTATTTTGAGAGTATGAAGTATCATATTTATACATTTTTTTGATTAAGAGAATCTACTATTTTCATTGTGGAGGCACGATATGCAGGTAGGCCGGCCGATAACAGGTTGAGAAGGAAACATGCTGCAAATACTCCCAGAAATACCGGAGCTGATACTAAAGCGCCTATTGGTATACTACTGTCTGTACCAATATCGAGCAACCATTGTTTGAGCCATATTACTACCAGATAGGAAAGGATCAGGCCGATGATACCTCCAATGAAAGAAGTAATCAGATTTTCATATATTACCTGAATGAGTATCACGTATTTTTTTGCACCGAATGCTTTTCGTATACCGATCTCTTCGGTGCGCCTTTTTATACGCGACATACTGAAGCTGGAAAGGTTGACGGCAGGTATAAGCAAAAGAATCAATATGATAAAAACCATTTTTCGTGTTGCTTTGCCGTCCTCCGGATCTTCATTCGAATACCGGGCCAGTTGCATTTGTTTATGGTCGTATGGCCCTCTCAGAGTCAGATCCCATTCATTATCCACGGCATTGAATTTCCGTTCGGCAGCCCTGAACTCTTTCCTTAGCAAATCAAAATCTGCCTTGTCTTTCATCAGAAAAAGTATAAGAACCTGCCTGCTTTCATATCCGCTTTTAGATGTATAAGGAATATAAATTTCGCCATATGCGTAGGTGAAGGCCTGTGATACATCTTGTATAATACCTATGACTTTATATTCTTTAAAATCTATTTCTATATTTTTCCCTATTGGATTTGTGTTACCGAATACTTTTGTCGCCATGCTTTCTGTAATTACAGCATTTCTTATACCCGAGTTAAATTCTTCCTGATTGAATGGTCTGCCTTCGATGAATGAGAAAGAAAGCACTTTCCAGAAGTCGGCATTTGTCAGTTTTGTTTTAGCCAGAAAGCGTTGGTTATTATTGTTCTCCTTCACCATATACTGGTCTCCACTCCATGTATTATCTATGACGGCAGTATATTCCGGACTTTTTACCTCCGACAGATAATTCTTATAGACATCATATGGGAGATTACCGCTCCACATACGGTCTTTCTTTTCTTTACCGTATTTAGTGAAATGTTTTATGTACATCGTCCTGTCTCTGTTAATTTCGGGAGCGATACTTATATTTTTTATAGAATCGGTTACTACGATCACCATTATCATCATAATAGCGAGGGCTGTACCTATAATGGTTATAATACTCACAAACTTGTTTAGTTTGAGTATCTCTATGGCTTGTTTGAAGTAGGTTTTATACACGGCTTCTATTTTTATGTTGTTTTTTACTCATCTCTCAGTGCTTCTGTTGGTTGTATATCCGATGCTTTCTTTGCAGGATACCATACGGCAACAATTGCTATCAGTGCAAGGAAAAGGAATGTAAATCCATAGTTTATAAAATATTGTAAAATACCTGCGCTTTCTCCTTCCCTGTTAGGTATAGGTACATTGATGTCCCTGATTACATCTGTTACCGATACATTTATACAGATTATGGTTGCTACGATACTTGCCAGAAACAGCAATAAGATAGTCTCCAATACAAACATATTTTTTACATTCGATTTTGATGCTCCCAATGCGATACGCAATCCTATTTCACTCCGGCGCGATTGTATGCGGAACCAGAATGTCCCTATAATGCCGAGGAATATATTTACAATAAGGAAAGCTGTGATAGAATATATGCTTTTGAAATTGTTTTCATAACCATTCCAGTTCATATATTGCTCCCTGTCTTCTTCTATCGATATTACTGATGAGAGGTAATAAGGGCCTACTTCCAGTTGGTTTCGCATATCTTTAGTAAATTTCTCTTCGAAATTCTTATCGGCTTCCGGTTTTACCCTCACACACACTTCCCTGTATTCGGCTACATAATGGTGGTCCTTTTTCATAGGCCTGTAGAGGACGGCACTATAATTCTCATATTCATTTCTTTTGGTTTTAACAGCTGTTCCTATAACAGTCTCTTCATGTTCTCCTCCGGGGTTTGTACATTTTACTTCTTGTGGAAGTTTATTGGCTATCAGTCCGTCCCGTCCGGGGCTTATTATGATAGGCCTGCCTACAATTACATTATCCCAATTGAAGGGAGAGCCCGAAAGGATATCTATTTTGAATACATTGAAAAATTCGGGAGTTATGGTTTTAAATTGGAAATACGCGCTTACCGAATCTATCATCA
This sequence comes from Dysgonomonas sp. GY75, assembly GCF_015234155.1. NCBI lineage: Bacteria > Pseudomonadati > Bacteroidota > Bacteroidia > Bacteroidales > Dysgonomonadaceae > Dysgonomonas > Dysgonomonas sp. GY75. The sequence continues at coordinate 146,307 of NZ_JADCLQ010000017.1, read as the reverse complement.
TGTCTCCATTCGACCAGGAACCGGAATAAGGATAGGCTGAACTGGAATAACTTAGATACTCTATTGCCGGATAGCTTTTTATGCGATCATAAATAGTCCATATATCGTCCCTCATCTCATTTTTCTTTTCTTCATCCGATGAGGCCAGTATTTCGCGTCCTTCATCTTTCAGATCTATTCCTATCCGGTATGTATGTTCTATATTGAATCCCCGGGGTTCAAGATATCGCTTTGTCATAAAGTATAAATAATCGGTACAAAACCACAATATGCAAAACACGAGAATCAGTTCCAGTAATATCCACGCATTTACCTTACGTTCTGTCCAAATCAGTTTTAAAATGTGCTTTATCATGGTTATAAGTTATTTCGGTTAAGAGAATCCACTATATTGACCTTAGAGGCTCTGTAAGCCGGAATACCAGCCGAAAGAAGGTTCAGGAGCAGGCATACGAGAAATACAGCGAGGAATACCGGGAACGACACTAACGTTTCCAGCGGGATAGAACTATCTTCTCCTACATCCAGGAGCCATTTCTTCAGCCACATTACCACAGCAAAAGAGAAGATAAGTCCTACGACACCCCCTATAAGGGATGTAATGAGGTTTTCGTATAGTACCTGCATCAGTATGACATCTTTTTTTGCTCCGAATGCTTTTCTTATTCCTATTTCTTCTGTCCGTCTTTTTATTCGCGAAAGGCTAAAGCTGGACAGGTTTATGGCCGGTATGATCAATAAGATGGCCAAAACAAATATAATTTTCCTTATATTTCCTTTAATGTCCGGATCGCCGAGAGAGTTGGTCATCTTATGCACCGCGTGACTATACGGCCCTAAAAGTTTAAGTGTCCATTCTTCGTCTGTCGCATTATACTTCCGCTCGGCTGCACGTACTTCTTCTACAATAGAGTCAAAGTCTTTTTTGCTTTTTGCCAAAAATAAAATCTGAAAAGATCCCTGTTCGTAAGCAGAGCGTGATGTATATGGAATATAAATATCTGTAGAGGCATATTTGAATATTTGTGATACATCTTTCACTATTCCCACTATAGTATACGGTTTAAAATCGATGTGAATGGTTTTACCTAAAGCATTTTGATTCCCGTAAAGTGTTTTTGCTGTTTTTTCTGTTACAACGGCCTTTTTCAGACCGGATTTAAAATCCTCTTCACTGAATGGGCTACCTTCGGTAAACGAAAAAGACATGATTTTCCAGAAATTTGCATCTGTCGATTTCAATTCAAAAGGCATTCGTTCCATCAGGTCTTCAGATGTTGTTACCTGACTTTTGTTCCATGCATTAGCTTGTATGCTGATTAATTCAGGAGACTTCATTTCCGACAGATAGTCCTTGTATACCTGGTAACTGGTATTACCATTGCTTTGCCTTCCTTTGTTGTTTTTCTGTTCTTTTATTTCGCCGCGGATGTACATCGTTCTGTCGCGGTTGACTTCGGGTGCTACACTTATATTTTTGATAGATTCGCTGACTATGAGAACCATAATCATCATAATAGCCAATGCCGTTCCCGCAATAGTTATTATACTGATAAACTTGTTCTGTTTCAGCATTGCAATGGCTTGTTTGAAGTAGATCTTATACATGATATGTGGTTTTCAATTGTCGGATAATCATATTAATACGAATTTGTTATTACCTGTATTTCTGTTGCCGGATAAAGGTCTATTCAACTCTTCTGCCATCAAAGAAGCGGATAATCCGTTTTGTGGTTTTGGCGATATGTTCATCATGCGTTACCATCACTATGGTTGTGCCTTCGTTGTTCAGTTCAAATAACAGGTCCATGATTTCAGCTCCCATTTTGCTGTCCAGATTTCCGGTAGGCTCATCGGCAAGTATGATCTGCGGGTCGCCGATGATAGCACGGGCGATAGCTACACGTTGACATTGCCCGCCCGATAGTTGTGACGGGAAGTGTTTCATACGGTGCGATAAACCAACTTTCTCCAATACTTTTTTAGCCATCTCACGCCGACTGCTATCTCCCGATTTGCGATAAAGAAGGGGGAGTTCCACATTGTCGAGCACATTGAGCGAGTTTATCAGATGGAAACTTTGAAATACAAAACCCAGAGTTTTATTCCGGAACTCCGCCATCTCTTTATCTTTCATATTATGAGTTTCGGTATTACCGATAAGCACTTTACCCTCGCTGGGTACATCGAGCAGTCCCATGATGTTCAGCATTGTACTCTTTCCACATCCCGAAGGCCCCATTACGGAGAGGAAATCTCCTTTCTGTACTTCCAGATTTACATTTTCCAACGCTACTGTCTCGACCTCTTTTGTGCGGTAAATCTTTGTTATACCTTGTAAGTTGATGATTGACATAATTTTATGAATTATAGGTTATTGATTTCTTGTTTATTTTATCTTTATTGATTTCTTCCCCTTATATTGGCTCATATCAGAGACAATTACCTGTTCTCCCTGATTTAATCCATTGATCACTTCTACATATTCGAAGCTGCTCTCTCCCAGTTTCACTTTACGAATCTCTGCCTGCCCGTCTTTTACTACCCATAGTTCATATTCTCCTGCACCGATGTAGTAGGATGCATTTGGTATGCGTAAGGCATCTTCCTGAATGCCATGCGATACAAATACGTCGGTTTTAAGCCCACTTCGCAGGCGTGAATTCCCTGCGTCTTTCAGCATAACTATGAATTGGATAACCCCATTTTTTACAGATGGCGTAATGTTGACGACGGTCCCTTCCAGTTGCAATTGTCCGATTTTGATGATTGCTTTTGCTCCTGTGCTTAATTTTTCGGCGTAGCTGTCTGCTATATCGGCTTCTACCTTAAAGTGGCTTAAATCGGATATAATCGCTATTTGCGTGCCTGCTGATACCTGCGAACCAATCTGGTTGTTTACATAAGTCAGGGTTGCCTTTTGCGGCGACAGTATCCGTGCATCTTTTAGCAGGCGTGCACTTTCGGCTAACGATTTTTCAAAAATGCTTATTTCCAGTTCCTGTACTTTTGTTTCTGCAGAAGCGTTTTTCTTCTGATTCTCTATTTGTTGTTTCAGCTGTTGAAGCTCGAGTTTGGCTACTTCATAGTTCAATGCTGCCTGACGCACTTTATCTGTTGTGCTTGCTCCGATACTGTCGAGGTATTGCTCATTTTTGAGTTCGGTCTGCATCTGTTTCAGGTTCATGTCTTTCACCTGCATCTGCATTTGCAGTTCCGATATTCTATTTTCGAGGGTAATCTTCGATTGGATCAGCTTGCTGGCCTTCATCTCTTTCTCGTCCAGTTTTTGGTTATAGTCCGTTTCTACGGAAGCCAGTTCCAGTTTCAGGATGGGTTCACCGGCGAGTACCGAATCCCCTGCATTTTTATATACTTCAAGTATCCGGCTGTTGATGGGGGAAACGATAATTTCTTCGGTCAGAGGAATCACTTTACCCGATGCGTTTACTGTTACTTCTATTGTACCTTTATCCACTGTACCTATCGTTATACTTTTATAGGAGAGTGTGCTTTCCAGTATATTCATTAAGAAAATAATAACAATTATTATTGCCAATGCAATTATTCCATACCGGAGTATTAATTTCCGTTTTTCTTTTCGCTGTATACTGAGTGGTATTTCCCTGTCCATTTCTGAAATTATTTAGTATTGCATACTTTATTTATCAATGAATATGCCAATAAGTCAATATGTTTATTTTCAATGTTTTGATGATATCCAGATTGTCCGTTTTCGGACAGTTGTGTACGGAAAGTAATATTCGGGCCAGCATGTTTTATTGCTATTTTCTTTTATTGGATGCTTTATATTTAACTTTCCTCATTATATTTATGGAATTTATATCAAAACGCAATCTATCTTCTAAACTACTTAATCATTAATCTAATTATTTATGCTATGGGACTACAAACAAAACGATACATTATCCTGTTTTTAACCTGCTGTTTTTTCATGTTCTCTTATACTATACATGCCATTACTGTAACAGGTACAGTGCGAGAAGATAATGGAGATGCGCTGATAGGTGTATCGGTGATGGTGAAAGGTACTACAAAGGGCACGGTAACAGATGTTAATGGAGAATATACCATCGAAGCTAATATAGGAGATCAGCTTCAGTTTAATTATGTGGGATTTATATCACAAACAATTAAGGTAACCGGATCAAAACATGATGTAGTGCTAAAAGAAGACAATAAATCGCTTGATGAGATGGTAGTAATAGGCTACGGGGTATCATCTTCAGATAGTTATTCTTCATATTCCTACAGCGAACCAGTACCTCCTGCCTATTTCGATAATACTGAAAGTTACAGGGCATTTACTGATAATAAGTTTGTCAAGGTTTCTGCTGAGCCTCTTTCTACTTTCTCCATAGATGTGGATAAGGCTTCGTATAGTAATATGCGCCGTTTCATCAATAAGGGTGAAGTGCCTCCTGCAGATGCTATCCGTGTAGAAGAGCTGGTAAATTACTTTAAATATGATTATCCGAAGCCTGAGGGGGATGACCCTGTAGCATTCGGGATAGAGGTAGGGAAATGTCCATGGGATGGTAAACACCGTTTGGTGAAGATAGGTCTGAAAGCTCGAGAGATAGATACGGATAACCTACCTGCGACCAATTTTGTATTCCTGATTGATGTTTCGGGTTCGATGGATTGGGATGGCAAGCTCGATCTGGTAAAATCATCTATGAAGCTTCTGGTAAATAATCTTCGCCCTATCGACCGTGTTGCTATAGTGGTATATGCGGGCGCAGCGGGACAGGTTTTGCCTTCTACTCCAGGCAGTGAGAAGTCCAAAATATTGGATTCTCTGAACGATTTGATTGCAGGTGGTTCTACAGCAGGCGGTGAAGGAATAATGCTTGCATACAAAATTGCGAAAGAGAACCTTATTAAAGGAGGAAATAACCGTATAATCCTTTGTACAGACGGGGATTTTAATGTAGGTGTATCCAGTAACGACGGATTGGAGAAGCTGATTGAGAATGAACGTAAATCGGGTGTATTCTTATCAATACTCGGTTATGGAATGGGCAACTATAAGGATGATAAAATGCAGACACTTGCTCAGGCTGGGAATGGTAATCACGCTTATATAGATAATATGCAGGAAGCAAATAAAGTATTGGTTTCCGAGTTTGGAGGGACTATGTTTACTGTGGCTAAAGATGTCAAGTTACAGATAGAGTTTAACCCTCTGAAAGTTGATTCCTATAGGCTGATAGGTTATGAAACCCGTTTGCTGGAAAAAGAAGATTTTAATAATGACCAGAAAGATGCTGGAGATATGGGTATGGGACATACTGTGACAGCTTTCTACGAGGTAATACCTGCTAAAGAGAAGAAAGATAAGAAGAGTAAGGGAGAAGATACGTCTGTAGATCCGCTCAAATATCAGACAATGTCTCCTACAGGTTCGGATGAGTTGCTGACAGTTAAATTAAGATATAAACATCCCGAAAGTGAGGAGAGCAAGCTAATGTCTGTGCTTGTGATAGACGATGGCCTGGATAATGTCTCCGAGGACTTTAAATTCGGATCTGCGGTGGCTATGTTCGGTATCATGCTTCGTGATGATAAGCAACATGGTTCAGGTGACCTGTATAAGGTTATTTCACGGGCCAGATCGGGTTATGGAAAAGATGAGGATGGGTATCGAAGGGAGTTTGTTCGATTGGTACAGTCGCTAACCGGAGAGTGATAATTTAATCAATTAATATAAAGAGAGTTATCAGAATGATGGCTCTCTTTCTCTATGAGTTAGCTACAAAGAAAAAAGACACTCACATTTCTGTAAGTGTCTCTTCATCAGAGCGGAAGACGGGGCTCAAACCCGCGACCCTCAGCTTGGAAGGATTTTCTATTATAATCTAAATAATAGCAATACCTTCTTATTATAAGATACTTACAGAGTTTGTAATGTCACTCTTGCTTTCTTGGGTTACTTGATGGGTTACTTTGATAAAAAAGTAACTGAGATTGATTAATAATTTTATTGTTAATTCACTCTTTAAAATTTCCTAACATAATGGATAAGAAATTATGTTATTATAGTTTAGTATTAAAGTATATACTTATAGAGTCATATAATATGTATATTCCTTTATCTTCATCTATTGAGCTTGCATATAAATATAATTTTTTAAAAGTATCTGAGATGTGAGGATATGGATTGTTAAGAAATCTATTTCTATTATTAGTGGTGTGTTCTTTTATCATGTCATAATCAATAAATGAGGATGAGGGTGGTAAATATTCTTTAAACTTTTCTTGTAATTCTCTAGTCCAATTAATAGAATTACATACTATCAATTCCCAGTGTATTTTATCTTTACATATATCTAATAGTTCAGCATCCCAGCATAATACAGACTGATTGAGCCAAAGCAGACCCCAATTCCACCTATCAGAAAATTTTTTAATTAACTCTACAGACCATTTTATTTGCTTATTTAAAGAAACTTTTTCCCAGTCTAAAATAGTATCCCATTCTTCTAACTCATAGGCATCTAATGGAAATGGATAATACAAAGAGAAGTCTTTTATAGGAGAATTAAGCATATATAGCTCCTTTATTTTCTCCTGCATATCTATTCTAATATCATCTTCAAAACCTATTCGTACTATTGTGTAATCTTTTTTAGTTATTGTTTCTATTATCATATGTTTTTCTTTTTTTAAGCTATAAAGCTCATGTTATATTGTATTTTCTTTGACTTACATTCAGGGCAAAATACAGGCATTTCTCTTTCTAATATACCTCCGCAACCACAATATAGATGTTTATTATCCTGCCAATCTTTGATAGAATGGAATTGCCCACATGATTGACATTGTAATCCTGTTGATGAGGTATTTAAACCATGTATAAAAGAGAGTATTTCTTCCTGATAACTACAGTTTAAACATTGAATCTGTCCTAAACCACCCATTCTCCAGAAGTATAGATTATCATCTTTAATATCCGTCTTTTCTCTTTTTCTATTCTTCCTATCATATTTTATTAACAGGGGGAGTAGTAATGGAGTCAATATAAAAAACATGATTATCATTACAATAAGTAAAAGAGAGATAAAAATCTTTATTGCTAACCTTTTATCTTTATAACTATAACTTGTGGGATTGATTATAAAGTCTTTCCACTGATTCCTTACAGCAGGAATAAATGTAATTATTAAGGCACAAATAAGCAGATAAATTATAATGTAAGTAAATATGTTCATTTCTATGACAGTTTAAGTTTTTAGTAGTTATTTTACTCAATGCCTTTACTTTCTATACACTATATATTAATTATTGTTGCCTCATTTAATATTATTATTGCTTAATCCAATATCCTCTTGTTCCCCAAGTCCTACCCTGAATACTATCACTATTTATAATAAGAAATGTAGCAGGTGTATAGATATAACTTTTTATTTCACCTGTCTTACCTTCTATATGTACAAGTATCTTACTTTTATTAGTAAGTGTAGTATCAATATCAGGCATAAGTATATAAGTATCTATCTTAACATCATATATATTATCTTCATAAGCAAACTGAATATTATCTTTATTGCCAAATTCCAACTTTTTATATGATAATTCATGTTTATAAGTATTATTAGCTACCATGTCAATATACTTATTATCCATGAGTTTCTCCACAGGAATTATTTCCTCTTCCATATTATAGCTTTCTGAACATGATGTCAGTGGTAAGCTAAATATTACTAATAGGTATAATATTATTTTCATATAGTTTAAATTTTTTGATTGTTCACATGTATCCATGATGTTATCTTTATAATTTATTCATAATTGGAATATACTTCTTCTAAGTATTTGATAATTTTATTTATATACTCTTTTCTTTTATCTGAGGCATACATTCCATATCTATTTATAAAGGTTTGATATAATTGATTGAGAGGTTCAATTGACTTAATTATATCTTGTCCTACATGTGTGAAATCATGTTCAAGTATATTTAATAGTAATCATTAGTTTTTACCTCCTGTTACATTTAAAATATCTCCACAATTATTTTAATCTCTATCAAATGAATAGTGGAGAGAGAAGATTAAGAAGGAGATTGTAGCTTGTATGGCTGAATTATTTTCCTCTTATCTTTATTTCTTGACTATAAATTTAATGTTGATTATGGTTTTTGATATATCTATTTTTATTTAGTTCAAATAAGTGATCATCAAAGGCTTTCCCTCCTGATTCTTCATATTCTCTAGCAGCTTTTTTTAATTCTATTTCTACATTTATCATTCTGCCTTCCCTATAAGCCACTGAAATTTTTTCTATCACATTTATAGTATAGATACAGCAAATTTTTCTATCTACTTCCCATTCATCAATTAATTCTCTTGCTTCTCCATACCATTTTTTTAATCTATATTGTTTATAGTAATAAAAGGACAAGCAGCATCCTATTAGGGCAGTAATTATCAGAATAGATATTTTAAACACCTTATTTTTCATAATTTTATTCTATTAATTTAAATTCAAAGACATTCATCTCTTTATTATTGAAGTTAATATTCTTAACTGTAATAGTAACTAAATAAGAGAAAAGTGTGCTTTCATTCTTAATCTCATAGTACCATTTGAATGGTGATAAAACCTTATAATTCTTCTCAAATTCACCTATATAATATAGAAATTCATTCCCTCCATTAGGCATTATTACACATAAATTGAAAATGTTTTCTTTGTTAAAATAACAATATGTTTTGGAGCTTTCACCTTCAAATGCAATTACATCATTATACTCTGTAAAAAGTTCATTATTTAATTCACAGATTCTTTTACATGTATCTTTTATTTCATCTTTTTTATATCCAAGTAAATTGAACTGGGCAGATATATCTAAATTTAATAGACAAAGACTAGTCAAAATCAAAAATAGGATTCTAAATATTTGTTTCATTTTTAGTTTGTTTAAATATAATAAGCTTACTCTATATCAGTTTTCAGCATCTCTGTTGTTCTAAATATCTTATAATAGGATATGTCAAAAAATTGACACATCCTAAATAATCAAGATATTACCAAACAAATAATGTATTATATTGTTGCTTGTTATGTTCTTCATCTCCTTGTTCAATAGCAACTAATTTTCCATTCTTGAAAATAAACATATGATTTGTTACTGTTGTGCTCCAAGACCAACCACCATCATCCCAAGTCTTTTCTTTATAGTAATATATCTCTTGTAAGTTTTCTTCTTTATCATATTTCGCTGATGTCTTATAAGGTTTACCACATATTTGAATAACTTGCTCTTTATTCATACCCAGAGTTACTTTTTGAGACAATGTTGTTTGGGTTTTACAGGAATTTGATAATCCTAAAATGATACATGATAATATTATCAGATTTGTTAGTGATTTCATCAGTAATTTTTAAATTTTTATTTTTGCTTACTCTCTAAGTTTTCAGCATCCCTCTGTACCAGATACAAAAATAAGGCATGGTACTTGCCTTATTGAATTCAAGGTATCGCCAAACACCTAAGTCACAAATAAGTTAAGCCCATGCCTATATAACATGAACATCTACTTATTACTGCTGTGACTTTTTTCAAAAATTGGCGATTTTAGAATTACACAAGTAATAAAGCAAATGCTTTATATGATTATATTTTATCCTGATTTTTTATCTTACCATAAGCAACACATTTATGTTTATCCACAAATATATGAATTTTGAACGTGTAAATTGCTATTTAAAGAAAAAAATCAAAATATTGGCATGGGCTATATTTAAACCCTATTATTTAGTTATAAATGGCTCTGTTGTGATTGTTAATCATTTTGTAGCTAAAGATTGTTGCTCCTAAAGAGACATTAATAAAAAATACTATTTTTCATCTTTGAAAGATATAACTAAAGATAAGATTATAAATGATAAATTTATTAAATAATCCTTATTTCTGTTCACTTTTTCTTGCTTTTGGATGATTCATGACATATCACATGTAGGATAATATACCCTATAATGATTTTCACCACTATTTCTATAAATAGTACCATAATAATTAATCTATAAACCACTTATATCCATTATCACCATGCAAAGCCTTACTAATACCTCCTACAAATTCAGTAGCATTCAAAGACCTATCCAACAGATTGTCAATATAACTGTTCTTATTAGCCCCTGTAAACAGATTATAGACTTTCCACAAGTTTATAGCATCTGCACCCTCTTCTATTCTGAAATTCTTATCATTGTAATAGGCTTTGGCTACTGCATTAATATGAGTATCTCCAAACTCCATACTAGGTAATAACTTCTTCTGTGCATTAGGTAAACATTGATAGAGCTTACTTTTGCCTATTAACTGTGCAAACTGATGCTCTGTTAAGTAAGAATTCTGAAAAGAAGACATAAGTTGCAAATGCCTGTTTGGGTTATATTGCTGAAATAGTAATAATGTAGCCTTAAATAGTTCTTCCAAACTCATAACTCTTAATTCTGACTTGTAACCATCTGTAGATACGCACATATTGCAACAAACCAGATTTTTAAAGCCTATGAATATCTTGAATTTCTCAACACTCTTTTTAGAATAGAGATTTTCATGGTTATAAGCCCTTACTCCCCCAATAGTCAGGTTTAACCTGTTGCCCTCAATGTCTTCATAGATAGAAGGTATCTCAAAACAGAAAGCCATCCTTTCATAATAAATAGTCTTATCAGTCTCTAATAGTTGATTGACAGACTTATATATTGCTTCTGGGATTCTTCCTTTGATAACATGGGATACTCTAATGTCAGGCTCTAAGAATCTCTCATTGGGAAAGAATTTATTAGCTGCATTCCAGACTGTTTCTATGAAATTGGGATGGCTGATTGTTATTTCATTGTCTTTAGAAAATACAGGAACAATACATTCATTCTTTAGATGAAATAAATCTGTTTCTTTAGTGTTAGCCTCAATGAAATGTTTGGCATTACTCTTCTCTAAAGTTCTTTCTGATAGAGGGGTGATGTCTATAATATTGGAGGTATAACTTAAACAGTTATTCCTGTTTTCAGGTAAGATAATAGTAGGTTTGACTAGTATTAACTGCATTGTTTCCATAGTTAACTGTATTTGATAAATTAATAATAATTGATTGCTTTTTCTTAGTATTTGAATAGCTATTTACTTTAAATTCATATCATAACTATTTTGTATTTAAAAGGCTGTAAAAAAACAGGTAAGGAATACTTAAACTCCTTACCCTTAAATGCTAAAGCACAGCATCTTATAGTTTGGCTAATGTTGTAGCTCCTGATGTTTCTCCCTTCTGATGCAAGAGAAAAAACATATCTCCTGTCATGGGTACACATACCTGAGATATAACAGGCATGGTAAGTTCTCCTGTAATTACTTTTTTGGAACAAGCTCCTGTTTCTGCTCCATAGGTAAAGAAGCATTTGCCTGTAGATTCATTCCTTTTGATTTCAATCTCATGCACTTGCTGATTGTTTTTGAAGTCATTTACAGACCATGTTTGTAAAAATTTTAGATTCTCCATATCACTTTCCTTTTTAAATTAATATTCTCATATAGGGGGGATTAACCCAATTTCCAAGTGATAGGGGGAGTTAAGTTTAGGTTATATGGCTTTTATGCACATGCTATAGGTTTGTTTTACTCCTCTTTAGCTGTTTAAATGGGGCTTATTTTATAGAATTAATCCTCTGTGAGGTTGTATTCAGGTACTTCTTGTTTATATAGTTATATTAGTAGGAAGTTAGATATTAAACAGCTGAAGAGGATTCAATAAAAAAGAATATGATTAATTTTTTTTATTTATACTGTGGCAATTGCCCCAAACACTATTGGCTATTATAGTTATATATATTTTATTGTTTAGAAAGATAAGGTTATTCATTTCTTGCTAAAAAAGTAGGGTTTTGTATATTCTTACTTAAGCATGTATAAATAAAAAGCTAACAGAGCATTAATTTTTTTGTTAGCTTGGTATGATTAGATTGTATTGTAATGCGATGATTAATTTATAGTCTGGTTGATTTGAGTTAATATATCTTGATGTTTTAGCCCTTCTTCTCTTAAAATTTCAGCTTCTAAGTGGGAAGGAACACCTATCACATTTCTTAATTCTTCTTGCATTATGTTCTTTACAAATTCTTCATATTCAATAGTGGTTACTATTGAATCATGTATAGTAAAGATTGGTATTTGTTGGTTGCCTTCCTCCCAGATTCTTTTACAACATCTATGTAATATAATCTCGCTTTCAATAGCTTGTAATAAGCAAGCTAATGTAGGGTGATTCTGGATTTTTATTATATAAACAAGTTTATATACTTGAGGGTATATCTCTGAGAATAATTTCTTTAGCCTTGCTTCAGGCTGATTGAAAAATTTATTATTAGAAAATAAAACTATATAGAACATGGTTTTAATTTGTTTTCTTGTTAAATTCTCTACAAATCTTTCTCTTACTATTCTCATTATATTTTCATATATAGAGCCTTCTGATGTTTTCAGCTTATACTCTTCTAAACTATTTATATCTAATTCCTCTAAATAATTTCCTATCATAATGGATAGGGAGGGGGTAATGAGGGATTGTATATTAGTTGGTAAATTATATATTGAGAGAGGTAAGGTTGAATTTTCTTTCCAAAATTCAGGATTAAACAGAATATTCATTAGATAAGGTTGGCTATTACTTATATCTATAGAAACTAGCTGATTCCCATTATAGGTCAAGAAATTCCTATAATCCTTTTCCATATTAGTTATAACAGAATGCAATCTATAAACATTAGTATCTATTTTAGCCTTGTAATCATGTATCTTAATAGAGCAAATATTATGCCTAATTGCTTTATATTGAGTTCTAGGAAACTTTTTACAAAAATCATTTCTTTTCTTGCTCCACTTATCCCTATTGACATCCCAATTATCATAGCCTAAAGCAAACTTTTTTCTCATAAGTAGATAAGCATATTTAGTTGCTTTAACAGTATCAATATTCAATGCTTTCTGATTATACCAATGAGTTAGGTATGGATGGTTTAATAATATATTAGGTTGAAAACAATTATTTGTTTTATTATAAACTTCTTCATGAATAGGCTGAATCTCATTTATGTCAAATCTACTATAATATACCTCAACTAAATCAGCACTCTCATATAGGGGAGCATACTTATAACCTATTGATTTTTCTCCAACTTCATAATGATTATCTGATACTAAAATATTTGTGTCAATTAGGTACTCAATATAGCTTAGATAATCCTTAAAATAGTTTCTAACAATGGCTGAATTGATAGAAACAAATCCATCTTCTGTAACAGAATCTTTATATCTGGCAGGGATTATATTTAATAAATCAAGAACATATAGCATTCTTTCTTTATCAAAGCAAGAACCTATTTTATTCCTTTTATTTACAGTATAAATCTTGCCATCAATTTCAGTAAAATTATAGTTAGTTAAAGGGTATCTAAGAATATGATTATCTATATCTAAATTATTAGGGATAAGAGCATAATAACCACTATGCTTAGTTGCAACAGCTACAAGAACAATAGCAGCCTTTAACTCTTGATTACCTAATATAGAAATATAATCTTTCTTTCTCTTCAATAACTTATTCTTTATATATTTTAATAAACCCATCACTCTATCCATTATGTTAGGAAATTATAATAAACGTTATTACCAGAATTTTAATTGTTCATGTGGAATTTTATTTAGTTCCTTCTCAACCTTTTCATATAGTCCATACATATCATCTATTTTATCAGTTAATGAATCAATGTGTTTTCTGAAAGCTTTATCACATTCAGATAATGATTTTCCTCCCTTTCCTAAACCTTTGTAGAAATAATCTTTATTTAAGATATATCTTTTATCTTCAAACTCTTTATCAGTTGGTATAAACCAATAAGGTTCTTGAATCATATCTGTACATTCATAATGCAAAGCTTTCATTTTTCTTAAATATGATTTAGCTCTCTTTCCACTATATCCTTTGAAGTGTACAAAATCAATCTCTTTCCTTATAGTATAAATTAAATTTGAAATCTTTGAATAGGTATTATTACTTATCATCCCTCTATCAAAACTTTCACTATAATACTTCATCTCTTCCAGAGAAATTATAGATTTAAGTTCATCCCATTTTTTCTTATTGAAGTCACTTATTGGATTTAGAAAATTCATTAAGAAAGCAATTATTCCTAGGAATGAACCTATAGCTGTAAATATTTCAAATGAAGTGACATTCATAACTATGTGTTTTTAAATTTAAAGTAAAAATAATCAGCTTAATGTAAACCTATTTAACCAAAATTGTTTTCACTTTATCAATCAGTTTTTCAAAAGATTTAAAATCTGCTATTGTTCCATTTTTTATAATATGTTCTTCAAATTTAAGTTTATTCAAATTTGTCACTACACCACCATCATTTTTAGGCGTTTTAGAATAAAAATTATCTGTAAATAAAGTCTCATTAAACATGTTCTCTATACCTGATGTAACTTTACTGTTATTAATATTTTTCTCCAATATATAGTAAAATGTACTATTCTCTTCTTCTAATTTTGTTGTTACATCACAATCATAGATAAACAAAACATTTTTAGAATGTGGTACTCTTTTGAAAAGTTCATAATATGTAGATAATTGGTTTTTACCTGTTCTATCTTTTAAATTATCTACGATATCCACTTTTGTCATCAACTCTGGAGATAGCAGCTCAAAGGCTTTATTGATATACCCAATATTGTTTCCTTCTGTAAATATTGTAAGCTCTTTTCCTCCTAAAGAATCTAATATATGCAAGCCTTCATCTAATGTTATAAAACCATCAGATAACACTCTTAATGCTTCATTATTATCAGTTTGTCTTATTGTTCTATTCCCTTCATTATCTCTTTCCATAACAAACAAACTATCTTTAGGAGCATAAGCTACTGTAGATGGAGAATGTGTTGTTATGATTATTCTTAAATTATTGCCTCCCTCTTCTGTGGGCTTAGACATTTCTTCTAAGATTTCAATCATCATTTTACACATTTTGGGATGTAAATGAGCATCTGGTTCATCAATTGCAATAGTATTGATTCTATTGCCATTATAGTCTCTTACCATAGACCATATTATTAGCTTAACAATAAGTTGTTCTCCACTAGATAAGAATTTATAATCTACAATTTCTCCCCTCTTCCCTTTAAATTTTAAAACTACTCTATCTTTTGTTACATTCAAATCTGTTGAATTTTCCTTAATAATCTCTTCATAAGGATTTATCATAGAAAAATAGTCAAAGTTATATTTCTCAAATAACTTATTTATTAGCTCATGGGGTTTAGGTTCATCTTCTAGTTTTTTTAATTCATCATATTTCCCATCTTGAGGATACTTTATTCTTAATCTATTTTTAATTTGCTCTTGTTGTGCTAAAAAAATAGAGAACTCTTCTATTTCTGTTATTCCATTATAGATATGAGAGGCATGTTCCTTCAGTTGTTCTAAAGTGAGTTTTTCTACTTTAACTCCTAGATGTCTGGCTATTCTATCTAGTTCTAAATCATATATTTTATCATCTAATAAGGTTATTTGCCTTTCAATATTTTTTATTTCATTTTTATGAAAGTTGATATCTTTTATTATAGATATTTTTTCTCTTTCATCTGTAGCTATTCTCAAATTTTTACTATAATGTTTTTCTAGAGTGTAATTTGCATCTTTACTCTGCTCTAATTCAAATTTTTGCTGCTCTCTATCAGTAAATGATGTTGCATATTTTATAAACCCATCATAGTTTTTAACTATTTTGCTTTTCCTCTCCACTTGCCTTTGAATATTGAGACCTTGTGTTATTTTCTCAGGGAGAATTAAATTAAAAATATTTCCTTCTGATTCTTTAATACTTCCAGAGTATGGATAATCATTTAGGTTATATAAAAAGTATAAAAGATGGCTTTTTCCCACACCATTTACTCCTGTTATAATTGAAAACATGGGGATATTCTCCCATTTAAAACCTTTTTGAAGAGATAGCCATTCTTCATGTAATTCTAAAGATATGTTCATGATATTAATTTTAACATAAAGATACACCTAACTTTTAATATTATATAAGCTAGGTGTAGATTTTTAAAGCAGATTTTTCATAGCCTCATCAATTTGGCTATTCTCAAAGCTATCTAAGTATATCTGAGTTACTTTCTCATTACTATGGCCTAATGATTCAGATATAATAGAAGTAGATACACCAGACCTTTTTAATACTGTAGCATAGCTATGTCTTGCAACATAAGTAGTTAGACTAATATCAAGACCAAGCTTTGCAGCTATCTGCTTAAGAGAAGAATTTATTTGCTTTATCTTCTTTTGAATACGGCTATATTTTTGCATGGGGGTTTTGTGTCTTTGTTTATCCAAAATGGGAAATAAATAACCTCTTTTATCATCAGCATATTTATGTATCAGTCTGATAGATTCTTTTTGCAATGGAATATTTATTAAAGTGTTAGTTTTCTTGCGTGAATATTCTAATCTTCCATTAACTACATTTTCTGCTGTAAGACTGGCAATATCAGTAAAACTTATGCCACCTTGCAGATAGCTGAAAATGAACACATCTCTACCTAGCTGAATCACTTCCTTTTCATTGGATAAATCTAGTTCCAGTATCTTCCTGATTTCTTCTTTGCTTATGGCTCTTTTCCTCGTTTTAAGATTGAATTTAGACATCTTAAAGTTCTTGAAAGGGTAATCCTCATTTCGGACTAAATTTTGCTCTATAGCCTTATTAAATGCACTTCTGAGGGTTCTAAACAGCAAACTCATTGTAGTTTCTGCTTTATTGCAACTAATCAGGAACTTTTCATACTCATTGAGCCATGCAAGGTCTATCTCTGTAAATAGGAAATCTAATTTGTCAATCTTTTTAAATGTCCTGATTGAATTATAAGAATCTCTGTAGATGTTGCTATTACCAATTTTGCCAATCTGCTTATAATAGGCTATTAGTTCCCTATAGAATATATCTACTGTTTTAGTTACTGTAACTTGCTCTGTAGTCTTTATGAGAGTGGATGCAGTAAAGTTCTTATGAGAGGTCTTAAACTCTAATACTTGTGTCTGATATTCAGCTTTCTTATCCTGAATAATTTTAAGAATATGTTCCCTATTAGGGCAATTGGGTTTAGGTTCATTTTTCTTAAAATCCCAATACTTTGGATTAACAGAGATACCTAAATACTTGTAACTTTTCTTAGAATCTTTGGATATTCTTACTACTAAAGGATGTTCTCCATTTGATAAAGTCTTTGATTTGTAGCATATAACACTGATTGTAGCCATGTGATTTTGGGTTACTTCTCAGGTTACTTTTCACTCCAAAATCACCCATTTTCCCCAACAAAAAAAGACACTCACATTTCTGTAAGTGTCTCTTCATCAGAGCGGAAGACGGGGCTCAAACCCGCGACCCTCAGCTTGGAAGGCTAATGCTCTATCAACTGAGCTACTTCCGCAAAGTATGTGGGCAGTGAAGGATTCGAACCTCCGAAGACGTAAGTCAGCTGAGTTACAGTCAGCCCCAGTTGGCCACTTTGGTAACTGCCCTTTTATCTTTAGCGAATGCAAAGGTAATATATTTATTTATTCCTCCAAATTTCTACGATAAAAATCTATCATTTTTAGTGCTGTGATCGCGCATTCATCCCCTTTGTTGCCATAACGGCCTCCGGCACGTTCTTCGGCTTGCTGCATATTGTCGGTAGTCAACAGCCCGAATATGAACGGTATATCGTAACGGATATTCATATCGGCAATGCCTTGTGTCACGCCACTGCAAACATAGTCGAAATGCGGAGTATCGCCTCTGACCACGCAGCCCAGTGCGATTACTGCATCTATTTGCTTGTTTTCTACCATATGTTTCGAACCGAATATCAATTCAAAGCTGCCCGGAACAAAATCAATCAGGATATTTTCTTTTTTTACGCCATGCTTTATCAGCGTATTGTAAGCGCCCTGGAGTAGGGGAGTGGTTATTGCTTCGTTCCATTCCGAGACTATGATTCCTATTTTCATATCCCCGCCGTTCGGAACTGTTTCGGGATTATAAGATGATAAATTGTGATATGCTGTTGCCATAATTATTCTATTTATTTTTGAGCAAAGATAAGTTTTTTTTAAATACGTATGCTTCTTATTCCTTTATGCTATCGAGCAAACTATCAGCCAGGCGGCTTGCCCCTATACGGAAATACTCATTGTTCAAATATTCTTCGCCCAGGACCTCTTTTACAATAGTGTAATACTTAACGGCATCTGTGGTGGCAGAGATACCTCCCGACGCTTTAAAACCGGCTTTCCGGCCTGTTTTAGCCGTGTATTCCCTGATAGCCGTACACATTACATATGCGGCTTCCAGGGTAGCGCCTTCGTAACCTTTACCTGTAGATGTCTTGATAAAGTCGGCTCCCGAATAGAGGGCCAGAAGGGAGGCTTTCATTATGTTTCTGGCAGATTTCAGCGCCCCTGTTTCCAGTATGACCTTTAATTTTGCTTCACGGCAGGCATGTTTTATTTCATCTATTTCCTCGCTTAGTTCCTCATAGTTTTCATCCATGAAAAAGCCCAGATTGAGGACTATGTCGATTTCGTCCGCGCCGCTGGCTACCGCGAGCGCCGTTTCGGCTATTTTCACTTCTGTAAATGTTTGTGACGAAGGGAACCCTCCGGCAACAGAAGCAATTTTCACATCGGCGGTAAGGGCTTCCTTCACAGTCTCTATGAAGTTGGGATAAACGCAGATAGCAGCTACATTTGCCAGATCGGAAGCTCCATCCTGCCCGTTGACCTTTTCGGTAAACTTCCAGATGTCTTCACGTGTATCGGTCGTGTTCAGCGAGGTGAGGTCTATGCACGAATACAACCTTTTGTACACCTCTCTATTGTCATTCTGGGCAAATTTCTTACTGATTATTTCCTCTACTTTTTCGGCTATATCAGCATCTTTGAGGTCTGTTTTATACTTTTTCAGTGTATCGGTATATTTATTTATTTCTGCCATATTATTATATTTAAAAATTTCATATTTCAAGATTTCAGAATTTACAAAATCAGATATATCAATGTAAATAATTTCTTTTTCTTACTAAAGTAATGGGTAGCTCCACGATCTTATTTCAATTTTTCATTGTTTTTATGTCTGTCCCTATCCCTGTTCGTTTTCTTTTCCAGATTTTTTTGAAAAGCCTCCGTCAGGTTTATTCCTGTCTGGTTGGCTAAACATATCAGTACCCAGAGTACATCAGCCATCTCGTCCCCCAGATCTTTGCCGAGATCGGATTTCTTGAATGACTGATCGCCATATGTGCGCGCCATAATACGCGCCAGTTCACCTACCTCTTCGGTGAGGATGGTCATATTCGTCAGTTCGCTGAAATAGCGGACTCCGATTGTTTTTATCCAGTTATCAACTGCCAGTTGAGCTTCTTCTATTGTCATTTTTAGTTACGAGTTAGTTTGCCCTCTGGGCAGTTACAGGTTACGAGTCAACGAGTTATGAATGATGGACTTGCTTGCACGATTTTCCTCTTTTCATTCTTTTACTTTAGAGTCTATCCATATCGTTACAGGACCGTCATTTATCAGTTCTACCTGCATATTTGCCCCGAATTCGCCTGTGCCTATATCTTTACTCAGCTTTTCGCTCAAAGTATCGCAAAACCCTTCGTAGAGCGGGATGGCTGTATCGGGCTTCGATGCACGGATATAAGACGGACGATTTCCTTTCCTGGTCGATGCATGCAGTGTGAATTGCGAGACCACCAGCATATCGGCGTCCGTGTCCAGGGCAGAGAGATTCATTACGCCGTCTTTGTCATCAAAGATACGAAGGTTTGTTATTTTATTACAAAGCCACTCTATATCTTCTTTGTTGTCACCGTCTTCTATCCCGAGTAAGATAAGGAGCCCTTTTCCTATCTGCGATTTTATGCTGTTTTCTATTGTTACGGATGCTTTTGTAACACGTTGTATCAATACTCTCATTATTATTCTTGTTTTAGCTGCGCTTGCAAATGATTTTCCTGAAAAAGTAACATAGAAAATAATTAAGAATCAAGAATGAAAAATTAATAATCCGTTTGTTTGCAGCTTCTGTATAAAACTTGACAAACCTGACACTTTTTACAGTATTTTCTATCGAATCTTTTGTCTGACTGTTTCTAACAGACCTGTAACAAAGGATCGTCTCTGCAAAGAACTCTAAAAGGTAACAAAGGTAACACTTTTGTATCATTTTTCTTAATGTCACTTTTTCTATATTTTTTGATGTCATTTGTTTTCGGTTTCTTTTCTCTATATTGATAAAGTTTCCCTGTTTTTATAATGGAGACCGATCTGCGATAAGTGCAGCCGGGAATAATAGAAGAGCTATATGTAACAATAATGCTTTAGCTATCTGATTGATAAAAGATTAAGAGGGTGTGTAAAAAGTATTTTCAGATTCTATTTACATACGCTACGCTCCTGTGACCGTTGGTTGTCATGTTGAACGGAGTGAAACATCTCGTTTTTTAGGCTTGAGATTATTCACTCCGTTCAGCATGGCAATAGAGAGTAACACTTTGCTAACGCAATATTACTTTTGATATATCCTTTTCATTAATTCTGGTATTCCTGTTTATTATTCTTTGAAATCTTTTTCTATTTTATCCATTTCTTTATGTAAAGATTTTAATTTAAATCCTAAATATATACGGAAGAAACCGTAAGAGAAAAATGAAATACTAACCAATGCTATAATGAAACCTGTGGTAAATGCAGGGCTCATGATAAAGATAAAGGACATAATGACCCCCAGTATGGCTAATGCCATCAACCATCCCCATCCGTTCACGCCGTTGCGTTGTAATTCGGCTGCCGAACCTATTGCCCATATAGATTGGAACATAACCCAGAATCCTACGAAATAGGTGAGCACCAGTGCAATAACTTCTACAGGCATAGCGATGAGGATAAGCCCGAAAATCAGGTCTATAATACCGCTTA
Source organism: Dysgonomonas sp. GY75 (assembly GCF_015234155.1). Lineage (NCBI taxonomy): Bacteria > Pseudomonadati > Bacteroidota > Bacteroidia > Bacteroidales > Dysgonomonadaceae > Dysgonomonas > Dysgonomonas sp. GY75. The sequence continues at coordinate 125,248 of NZ_JADCLQ010000017.1, read as the reverse complement.
TGAGCGTCCATCCCCATCCTTTGAGGACTTTCTTGTTAGATAATGCGAATGCGATTTCGAAAATACCGCTGACAAAGAATGTGACGGCAAATACCAGAGTGAGCGCGACCAAGGTGGTTAGCGGTGTTATCAGGGACCAGATGCCAAGAGCTACGGCTAGTATTCCCACGAGTATTGAAACCCACCAGAATTTCACAGCTTGTTTTGCTGAATAGAATAAGTCGTTTTTCATAATTCTGTAAGTTTAGATTGTTTTTATACCGGATGTTATCTTTAGATAAACAGTTAACATATCCAAAGAGTTCTCAAAGATAATTGTTCAGGGAAGAATAGTATAATAAATTATGGCCTGAACGGGTTGGTCTGATAACAATAAGATCTATCTTTCGATTATTTAGAGTCAACAATCTATTTATCAATAGAAAAAGTCTTTTTACTTTCCGGAAAGGGAGATCTTTTATACTCTCTTGGACAATCTGTTCAGATAATCCATTTGTTAAGGACAGGTATCTTTCTGATTATAAGCACAACACACAGGGATGCTGAATATACAAACAAGGCCAGCACAGGTACAGATATTGCAGCGGGAAATAGACTGGTGTTTATATTCAACATGTTGAGTGCGATATTGAAAAAATCGTGGACAAGGTATATGCCCAGACTGCAATTGGCCAAAAGGGTAATATACCGGTTATTCCTGTACCTTTGGAGCCTTTCACTGTTACTGATAGTATTTTTTGCAAGCACAAAAATGAAAAACGCAAAAATCATTGTATGAGGGCCCATATTCTCGAAGTACTGGGTGCTGCCTCTTAATTCCACCATACCCCAATATGTGGAGGTTCCCAGTACATATACGATGTTTAGTATTCCAACTGTGTACAGTATTTTTTTCTGTAGAGAACTGAGGTCATATCTGGAAAAAAAGTATCCGGCAAGAAAATATCCTGTATATGAATATAAATCATATACTCCGAAGCTGATATGTACATTATAGGCGGCATTTATCTTTGGTATGACCGAGCCGAAAATGAAATAGATAACAAGAAAATAGAAATAATGTTTCTTTTCGGCGTGGGCTGTAAATACGCGGAGGAGCGGGGAGAGGATATATATTGCGATAATGGCATACATAAACCAAAGATGGTGCCATGGTGTGCCTAATGCTATTTCAGTATAGATCCTTTGCCAGTCGTTGAGAGTTACATCTTTGATATTCAATATCATGGATGTAATAGGGGAGAGTGTCCTGTATAGGATGCTCCAGAAAACAAGAGCTATTACTAATCTTGGCAATGCTTTGGTATACAGTTTTTTAAACGACAGAGCATAATTAGGGTCGAGTATAATAATGCCGCTGAGCATAAAGAATACCGGGATACACCATCTGAGCATTGTCATATATGTATTCAATGCGAGCCATTCAGTAGTTCCTACCGTGCTATACCATCTTACACCACATACATGTATTATGAAAACAGCATATATTGTTAAAGTTCGGAGTATATCGGCGTATAATACCCGGTCTTTAATTGGTTTTTCTCCCATATTGTGTTCAAATTACTATGAGTAAAGTTAGTAAAATATTCAATTGTTTTTCTCCTCGAAATACTTTCTTATCAAAGCAGTCTTGAACTTTCCTATAATTTTCTCAAGTTCTTTGTCTTCTGCCAGCTTTATTCTTTTTACACTTCTGAACTCTCTGAGAAGCAGCCTTTTAGTCTCGTCTCCGATGCCTTTTATATTATCCAGTTCCGATTTTACCTGGCTTTTACTCCGTTGATTTCTGTGGAATGTAATACCAAATCGATGGGCTTCATCTCTAAGATGTTGAAGCACTTTTAACGATTCTGAATTTTTATCCAGATAGAGAGGAATTGAATCTTCGGGATAGTAAATCTCTTCCAGCCGTTTGGCGATGCCTACTATTGCGACCTTCCCATAGATCTCCAGCGCTTTAAGAGACTCGCAGGCAGCGCTTAACTGTCCCTTACCTCCGTCTATAACAATGAGTTGGGGCAGGGGAGCTTCTTCTTCCAGCAACCGGCGATAGCGGCGGTAAACGACTTCACGCATGGTTGAAAAGTCATCAGGCCCTTCTACTGTTTTTACATTAAAGTGGCGGTAGTCTCTTTTCGACGGTTTTCCCATTTTGAAGACAACGCAAGCTGATACAGGATTCGTTCCCTGTATATTTGAGTTGTCGAAACATTCGATATGGGTCGGTAACTCCTTGAGGTTTAAATCTTTTTGTATTTCTTTCAGTATTCTTACACTCCGTTGCTCGGGGTTAAGGCTTTCCGCTTTTTTTAATTTGTCTATTTTGTACTGTCTTACGTTTTGTGTCGAAAGAAGCAATAATTTTTTCTTATCTCCACGCTGGGGAATTACAAATTCTACTCCTTCCAGCGTGAGGTCCGGATAAAATGGAACGACGATCTCTTTAGCCTTCGATCCAAACCGTTCTCTTACCTCTATAATACCCAGGCCAAGAAGTTCTTCCTTCTCTTCTTCCAGCCGTTTGCGATATTCGAATGTATAGGCTTGTATTATTGCTCCGTTGTGTACATTCAGGTAATTGATATATGCTGCGCTTTCATCTTCATCGTAACTGTATATATCTATATTGTAGTTTATATTACTTACAACGGTAGATTTATTTTTGAAGTTCTCAATAAGCAGATATTTTTCTTTTAATTTATTGGCTTCTTCAAATTCCTGATTTTCGGCAAGCTCGAGCATTTTTGCATAGATCTCATCACTCACGAGATTTGTATTCCCTTTCAGGATCTCTTTTATCGATTCTACATTTTTTATGTAGTTTTCCGGAGTCTGCAATCCTACGCATGGGCCGAGGCACCTTTTTATATGATATTCCAGACAAACCTTATATTTTCCCTCCGCGATCTTTTCCGGAGTCAAATTTAGCGAGCATGTGCGGATAGGATATAATTTGTGTACAAATTCCAAAAGAGTTTTTACGCTTAATACATTTGTATAAGGTCCAAAGTATTGTGAGCCGTCTTTCGAAATTTTTCTGGTTAGTTCTACTCTCGGGTAATATTCATTACGGATAACAATTGACGGGTAAGATTTGTCATCCTTGAGCATTACATTGTAACGCGGCTGAAATTCCTTTATCAGATTGTTCTCGAGTAAGAGGGTGTCTTCTTCCGTGTCTACAATGATATATTTTATGTCCCGTATTTTGCTGACGAGTATCCTTGTCTTTGGGCTATCGTGATTTTTTGTAAAGTATTGCGAAACCCTTTTTTTTAGATTTTTAGCTTTACCTACATATATAATGATCCCTTTGTCATCAAAATATTGATAACAGCCCGGTTTGTCGGGAATGTTCTGTATTATATTTCTGAGGTATTCATTCATTTCTTATATGGAAAACTGTATCAATGCCTTAATGTCTACATCTTTTGGGAATAGTGTACGTCCTTTTAACTCTTCCAGCTCTATTATAAAATTCACGTGGATATTTTTCACACCCATTCTTTTTACCAGATTATAGGCGGCAAACATGGTTCCTCCTGTTGCAAGCAGATCATCGTGTATGAGGACAACGTCATCTTCAGATAATGAATCTTTATGGATTTGGATTTTATCCACACCATATTCTTTCTCATATTCTTCTTCGAATACTTCAGCCGGAAGTTTTCCCGGTTTTCTTATAGGTACAAATCCTGCTCCAAGTTCAAGAGCCATTATCGGACCCATGATAAATCCTCTTGATTCTATCCCTACTACCTTAGTGATGCCTTTCCCTTTATATTCTTCCAAAAGAACATCTGTCAATATGGATAGAGATTCTTTCGTGTTGAATAATGGGGTTACATCTTTAAACTGGATTCCAGGAATTGGAAAATCAGGAATGTTTCTTACTGTGTTCCTTAAGAAAGATAGCTTCTGCTCTTTTGTGAATTGCTCCATTTTTGTCGTTAATATTTATATGTTCCACGTGGAACATTCTTTTTTTTGTCTTATGATTTTAGCGTGTTCCACGTGGAACATCTTGTTTTATCTACCCAAAAGTACCAATAATATTGAGATATCATTCGGTGAAACTCCCGGAATCCGGCTTGCCTGAGCGATTGTTTCAGGGTTTATTTTTGTCAACTTTTGGCGCGCTTCGGTGGAAAGGGAGAGTATCGCTTCGTAATTGAACTTCCCTTTTATCTGGATGTTTTCGAGGCGGGAGATCTTATCTGCGATCAATTGCTCTCTCTTGATATAGCCGTCATACTTGATGATTATTTCGCAGGCCTCTTTGATCTCTTCTTTTCTGTTTGGTATCTTATCCAGTTCCGCTTTGAATGCTGGTACAAGTTCGGCGATGCTGTCTATTGATATCTGCGGGCGTGTGATTACATCTTTCAGTTTCAACCCGTGCTTTAATGGGCTTGTCCCAAGTTTTTCCAACCCTTCGTTTATGTACTCAGGCTTCAAGGAATAATTGGCGGTGAAATCGATGATCCTGTTCATCTCCTCTTTCTTCTGGTTCAGGAGATCAATTCTCTCTCTCTTTGCTAAGCCCATATTGTAACCCTTTTCGGTAAGGCGTGCATCTGCATCGTCTTGACGAAGTAGTATTCTATATTCCGCACGGGAGGTAAACATACGGTATGGTTCGTCAACGCCTTTGGTTACCAGATCGTCGATTAATACGCCGATGTATGCTTCGTCTCTTTTCAGGATGAATTCGTCTCCCCCTTGTGTTTTTATATGAGCGTTTATTCCCGCGATCAATCCCTGGCCGCCTGCTTCTTCATATCCGGTAGTGCCATTTATCTGTCCTGCGAAAAATAGGTTGTCGATTAGCTTCGTTTCCAACGTATGTTTTAGTTGTGTAGGATCGAAGAAGTCATATTCGATTGCATAACCGGGTCTGTAGATGTGTATATTTCTGAATGCCGGGATTCTTTGTAGTGCTTCAATTTGAGTATGGAGTGGGAGAGAGGACGAGAATCCATTTAAGTAATATTCTTGTGTGCTTTCTCCTTCCGGTTCCAGAAATAATTGATGCGAAGTTTTCTCCGCGAATGTTACAACTTTAGTTTCTATACTCGGGCAATAGCGTGGCCCTATACTTTTTATCTGTCCGTTGTAAAGGGGAGAATCATCCAATCTATCGCGTAAAGTGGAGTGTACTTCTTCGTTGGTGTAAGTAATCCAGCAACTAAGTTGTTTCAATGTGCGGGGTGCGAAGTCGAGATATGAGAACTTGTGGAAATCATCATCTCCTTTTTGTTCTTCCATTAAACTAAAGTCGACGCTTCTTCCGTCTATTCTGGCGGGAGTACCTGTTTTCATCCTGTCGGTAGTAAATCCAAATTCCCTCAATTGTTCGGTGATTCCGAACGATGCCGGTTCTGAAACACGTCCTCCTCCGAGCTGTGTTTTGCCTATATGCATTAGTCCGTTCAGGAATGTGCCGTTTGTGAGAACTACCGATTTTGCCGAGAAGTTTACACCCATCGCGGTCTTTACACCTGTTGCCGTTTTGTTTTCTATAATCAGGGATGTTACAGTGTCCTGCCATACAAAAAGGTTATCGGTGTTCTCGATGATCCCTCTCCATTTAAGTATGAATTGCGCGCGGTCGCTTTGTGCCCGTGGACTCCACATGGCAGGGCCTTTCGATTTGTTCAGCATGCGGAATTGGATGGCAGTAGTATCCGTGACAATTCCCATCTGTCCGCCGAGGGCATCTATCTCCCGTACGATTTGTCCTTTTGCAATGCCACCTACTGCGGGGTTGCAACTCATCTGGGCGATTTTGTTCATGTCCATTGTTATCAGCAGGGTTTTGGATCCCATGTTGGCCGCTGCGGCTGCAGCTTCGCAACCGGCATGGCCTGCCCCGACAACAATTACGTCATATTTGAAGTTCATATTTTTTTCTTTGGATAAAATTAATTAGGATGCAAAGTTAGTATTTTATTGTATTTTCTGCGATAATTACTTTATGCTTATGAATGCGCTGCTTTAGATATGATGGCTATTTAAATATTATTGGCATTTTCTATTGCCTGTTTAACTTTTTCGGGATCAGTCAGAAGCATGCTGTATTCTTCTTCGTTTGTAAAAAAAGGTGATTTGTATTGCATTCCTCCATTATACCTGCTTCGGAACGAGCCGTGAAATTCTTTCAAATCGGTAGCTCTAACCAGCTCGGAAATATTGTTCTCCGTAATTCCTCCACCGGGCATAATTATTATTCTATCGTTGGCCTGACTGATTAATTTCTTTAATATTTCTTTTCCTTCCGGTGCGGATTCCATCCCGCCTGATGTAAGTATACGGTCACACCCTAGTTCTATGATATCTTCTAACGAACTGAACAAATCGTTGCATCTGTCAAAAGCCCGATGAAAAGTAATAGTCATACGATATTTATGCGCAATTTTTACTAAATCCTGATTGCGTTCTTTATCGATATTACCATCTGTGTTTAATATTCCGAATACAACACCGTCGCATCCTGCTTTTCCACAGTGGTGTATATCCTGTTTCATTATTTCAAATTCTAAATCGCTATATAGAAAATCTCCCTCACGCGGACGTATGAGTACATTTAATTGAATGTCAATATGTTGTCTTGATTTTTCTATCTGTGATAGGGAAGGGGTAGTTCCTCCTTCGCTCAGATTATCACATAGTTCGACTCTGATTGCTCCTCCTTTTTGTCCATTTATAGCCGATTGTGTTGAATTGGCACAAACTTCAAGTGTAATCATATAATTATATTTGAATTAAATATTTGATATTCAGGTAATTGTTGGATAAACTATTAATAAATTGATAGTTTTTTCAACAGATCCTCTCTTTTTAATTTCTTCAAAGACTTGATAATCTGAGGTCTATAATTTTTATCGTACCAGAAAAAGTATTGACGCTGAGCCAGTTTCTGCTCTTTGGTTCGTGCCGTATATACTTTTTCAAGCGTATAGGGATGATAGCCGGTATAATAAATTTCGGTAGCTACTGTCATTGGTGAAGGTGTAAAGTCCTGAACCTGTTCCAGTTTAAAGCCCAAAGGCTTTGTCTCGGAGGCTAATTCTGCCATATCTATCTCTGTACAAGCCGGATGGGATGATATAAAATAAGGGATAAGCTGCTGTTTTAATCCGTTTTCGGAATTGATCTTATCGAATATTCTCTTAAATGTATGGAACTGCGAGAAGCTTGGTTTGCGCATACAATTAAGCACCTTGTCGGAAGTATGTTCCGGAGCAACTTTCAGCCTGCCGGATACATGGTTTAATATCAGTTCTTTTGTGTATTTATCGGATATTTTGTTTAACCGGTCATCATCATTCCGGTGCAACAACATATCATAACGCACCCCACTGCCGATAAATGACTTCTTGATTTTGGGAAGTGCATCCACTGCTTTGTAAATATCCAAAAGGTGTGAGTGGTCTACATCGAGGTTTTTGCATATCTTCGGATGAATACACGAGGGCCGTTTGCATTTAGCGCAAATGTTTTCATCCCTGCCTTTCATTTTATACATGTTTGCCGAAGGGCCTCCCAGATCACTCAGATACCCCTTGAAATCAGGCATTTCCGTGATTTGTTTTACTTCGTTCAATATCGATTTTTTCGAACGGGAGGCAATGAATTTTCCCTGATGAGCCGAAATGGTACAAAAGGCACATCCGCCGAAACACCCCCGGTGCATGTTTACCGAGAATTTTATCATCTCAAAAGCCGGAATGGTTTTTCCTTTGTATTTCGGATGGGGCAGGCGGGTATATGGCAGATCGAACGAGGCATCTATCTCTTTCTCAGACATGCGAGGGTAGGGAGGATTGATTATTACCGCCTTTTCATCGTATATCTGTATAATGCGCGAAGCATTCATCATATTCGATTGCTCTTCTACAATGCGGAAATTGCCTGCTTGTTTAAGTTTATCGGCAAGGCACTCTTCATGTGAAGCCAGATAGATATCCTTTCCATCGTGCCACTGTTTTAAAGCGTTTTTGGCGCATAGATATGCTGTTTGTGGTATATCACTCAATTCATCGAGGGATTTGCCGTTCTTGAGCTCCGAAACTATCTTTTTCAAAGGATTCTCACCCATGCCATACACCAGCAGATCCGCTTTTGAGTCGACAAGTATAGATTTATATAATTTATCATCCCAGTAATCGTAGTGCGTTACCCTGCGCAACGAGGCCTCTATCCCCCCTAATAATACAGGTACATCGGGGAAAAGCTCTTTTAGTATATTGCAATAGACAATGGAGGCTCTGTCGGGGCGCATTCCCGCCTTTCCATCAGGCGTATAAGCATCGTCGGAACGCAGTCGCTTGTTGGCCGTATAGTGGTTTATCATCGAGTCCATTGCTCCGGCTGTTACCCCGAAGAAAAGGCGGGGTTTACCCAATTTTTTGAAGTCGCGCAGATCGTCCCGCCAGTTCGGTTGCGGAACAATGGCTACCTTCAGCCCTTCGGCTTCAAGCATGCGTCCTATGACAGCCGCACCAAAAGACGGGTGGTCTATATATACGTCTCCCGAGAAAAGGATAACATCCAGTTCATCCCATCCTCTGAGTTCCACTTCTTTTTTTGTGGTCGGTTGCCAGTCGGTCAGTCGGTATTCTTTCATAATCAGCCACAAAGGTATTGCTTTTTCCAGATTTATGATTCAAATATGAGTATTCTTAACTTTTTAGTTCGTTGTTGAACATTTCCATTTATCTTTATCTCTTCCAAAATTAGTCATATAAAGCAAAGAAATGTACATTGAATATCAACCACATCCGTTTCTAAGTCAGTATATCGAAACCTACTGGTCTTCAATAGATTTTGCAGAGAAAGAGGTTTGTCGGCGTGTATTGCCTGATGGTTGCGTAGATATTATATTTTCATTTCACCGGCAGTCTCTTCCCTACATTGTGGGTACTATGACTACTTTTCTGGAAGTAGAATATCTGGGAGAGGTCAGGTTTATTGGGATTCGTTTCAAACCGGGAGGAATAGCGGCTTTTATCCGTGTGCCTGTAAATGAATTTACTGATTCGCGGGTCGAACTTTTTTCTACGGAATCGGTATTTGATAAATCTTTCAGTGAAGATATTCCCTGGGAAAGGAGTACAACAGATATTATCTCTTTTGTGGATAACTATTTATTAAGCCGGCTTCCTAAACTGTCTCTGTTGGATGAAAGGGTTGATTATGCCGTATCGCTGATAAAACAAGGCAAGGGAAATATACCGATACCGCTTATTGCAGAACAGGCCTGTCTGAGTAAACGGCAATTTGAACGCAGGTTTCTGGCCGGTATAGGAATCTCTCCAAAAGCATTCAGCCGTATTATCAAATTCAAGAATACTCATCATCTTTTAAAATCGGGGGCGAATCAAAGCCTTTTTGATCTGGCGGTCGACTGCGGTTATTATGACCATGCCCATCTGATAAAAGAGTTTAAACGGCTTTCGGGTTCTTTACCTTCGGAACTTTAAGATTGTCGTTTTTTTACACAAATACTATGGTCTGTATTCTCTACTTTTGGAAGTGATTTTCAAATATATAAACTTAAATATAGAGATATGGTATTAAATGATTCTACTCCGAACCTGATGGTCAGGAATGTTCGTCAGACAGTTGATTTTTATACAACAATCCTCGGTTTCAAACTTGTTGGTGCTGTTCCCGAATCGGGAAACGATTTGGTCTTTGCAATCGTACAGTCCGGAAATGTTATGTTTATGTTTCAGGAAGAAAACAGCCTGAAAGAAGAATATCCACAGCTTGCAAAATTTCCGCAGGGTGGGGGATTAACCTTCTACATTCATGTATCCGATATTCATGGGCTGTACGAAAAACTCAATGAAAAAGTCACTATTGCAAAAGAAATGCATGAGACATTCTATGGATCTACCGATTTCGCAATTGAGGACTGTAACGGTTATATTCTGACTTTTTCTCAGGAAAATACAAAATAGGGTAGGTTTTTCTTAAATAATAGCCCAAGAAATTCGTTTTATCAAGAGTTAACAAAAACATTGTATATTTGTAAAACGTTAATATTCTTGATGAGAAAACTTACATTTATATCTTTTGTCTTTATCCTTGCGGCATGTAATACTACTAAGAACATTCCGGAAGGGCGCTATCTGTTGGATAGTTATCAGATCAAGCATGATACTAAAAATGCTACGGCCGATTTGGAAGATTTCGTTCGTCAGCAGCCTAACACGAGTCTTCCTCTGCTTGGAAAAGTCCGTCTGGGTATATATAATATGGCCGGACAGGATACAAGTAAGTGGATAAACCGTACTATACAAAAGCTGGGACAAGCGCCGGTCTTGTATAGTGCATCGCAGACAATCATGTCGCAAAATCAGTTGAAGAAGCAACTGAATAACCAGGGCTATCTGAATGCTGAAGCCGATACTACCCTGAAAGTGAAAGGGAAGAAAATGTCTGTTACCTATAATCTGAAAGGCGGTATTCCATATCGTGTACGTAACTATACGCACCAGATAGGCGATACGACTATGGCCCGTATTATGGGAAAGATACCTATCGAGCCATTACTCAAAAAAGGTGATATGTTCGACATGGGCATGTTGGAAGAAGAACGATTGCGGATAAATACCATTATGCGTAATGTAGGCTATTCTACTTTCTCCAAAGAGTATGTATATTTCCGGGCCGATACTACACTTAATTCGCATGAAGTGGATTTGTATCTCGATATTTATCCGAATAAGGATAGTTTGCCTTATCCCCGATATAAACTGAATAATATTACGATTATTTCAGGGGTCAATTCTGTTGATAATGTATCAGGTTCCGGAGGGCAGATAAATACTAACCGATGGTTTTACAGGAATGCAGATACAACGGATTATTATGGGACTAAGATAATACGTGGCAGAAATAAGTTCCTGCGAAATTCTGCCGTGTTGCGTAATAATTATCTGAAGAAAGGGGCATATTATTCCGATTACAATATAACCCGTACATACGAGGCCTACACGAATATGGAGGCTATTAAGCAGGTAAATATTACTACTCAGCCTTCGCGCGAAGACAGTACACACCTGCTGGACGCCACAATCATACTGCTTCCCGCCAATGCTCACTGGTTTAAGGCCGGGCTTGATGGGACCAATACCGCCGGAGATATAGGTATTGCTCCAAGTATTTCATACCAGCATCAGAACTTATTTAACGGATCGGAGCAATTGAGTATCAAACTAAAAGGCGCTTATGAGTTCATCGCCGGAGACAAAAGCGGGGATGTGATGAACAGCAACTTCTATGAGTACGGAATAGAAACGGGCCTTACCTTCCCTCAATTTCTTTTCCCCTGGTTGAAGAAAAGCTGGAGAGAACTGCCATCTTCCAGTACACGGTTTACTGTAGGGCTGAATAACCAGCACAGACAGGAATATACCCGTCAGTTTTTTAACTTAGGCGTAAATTATAGCTGGAATACATATAAGAACAGACTGCGTCACGGTCTGGACTTACTCGATGTAAACTATATCCGTATGCCGTGGGTGTCAGATTATTTCCAGAAGAATTACCTCGATTCTACTAATAATGTCTTGTTGAGAGAGAGTTATAGCGACAAGTTGGTGGCACGTACTGCCTATACGGTTACTTTGGTAAACGGACGCCGCTTCACGGGGCTGTATCCTACCTATTCATTGCGGATGTCGATAGAAGTCGCGGGAGCTTTACCACGTTTGGCAACAACAATAGGCGGGGCAAAAGAGAATGAATTCGGAGAAAAGATGATATTAGGCGTGGCATATGCGGAATATGTGAAAGGAAGCGTCGATTATGCCCATACCTTCTATTTCTCTAAGAAACATTCTGTAGCTTATCACTTGGGACTGGGACTTGCGCAGCCTTACGGTAATTCCGGGATTCTGCCTTTCGAACGGCGTTTTTTCTCGGGAGGAGCCAACAGTGTAAGGGGTTGGAGTACCCGTTCTCTGGGTCCCGGATCATATAAACGCCAGGGAAACAGTGACTTTGTAAACCAGGCCGGAGATATGAAGCTCGAACTTAGTATCGAAAACAGGATGAAGATAACCGATCTTTTCGAATTTGCCCAATTCATCGATGCCGGAAATATATGGACATTAATCGACTATGAGGAGCAGCCGGGAGGACAATTCAAATTCAAATCGTTCTATAAAGAAATAGGCCTGTCTTATGGGATCGGTTTACGAATGGATTTAAGTTTCCTGCTTCTTCGTTTCGATGCGGGGATGAAAGCCTATGACCCGGGGAGGGACCAGTCGGATCGTTTTATTCTTTTCAAGCCAAGGCTGAATAATATGGCATGGCACTTTGGGATAGGATATCCATTCTGATTTGTAGTAAACAGTCTTTAGTTAATATCTTGTATTTTATTACTCTCTTTGAATAGAAACATAAATTTTCAAAGAGATGATAGCTGTCTGTGCATAGATAGTTTATAAAGAAATTATATTTATTTCTGAGAATTTCGGATATTTTAGATTCCTTTAAATTAGCCAACTAAGATAATGCGCTTATTTTTTCGTAATTTTGTATCCATTTTTTGAAGAGATTATGTCAGAAGAGAAAAATATATTTATAAAAGGTGCACGGGTAAACAATCTGAAAAACATTGATGTAGAGATTCCCCGAAATAAATTTGTGGTAATTACAGGACTATCCGGTTCGGGTAAGTCTTCGCTTGCATTTGATACGCTCTATGCAGAAGGCCAACGCCGCTATGTGGAAAGTTTATCGTCGTATGCCCGTCAGTTCTTAGGCCGTATGAATAAGCCCGAAAGCGACTATATCAAAGGCATTCCGCCGGCTATTGCTATCGAGCAACGGGTAAGCGCCCGTAACCCGCGTTCCACAGTAGGTACCTCGACAGAGATATATGAATATTTGCGGTTGCTTTTTGCCCGTATAGGGAAGACTATTTCTCCCGTATCGGGGCAGGAGGTGAAGAAGCATCAGGTGAGCGATATTGTAGAAAAGATGCAATCATATCCGGAGGAAACGCGTCTAGCCATTCTGACTAAAATAATTCTCCGCGACGGCAGGTCTTTGAATGAACAACTCGAAATTTTACAGAAGGAAGGCTTCTCAAGAGTAGAGATAGCCGGTAAATTCGAACGGATTGAGGATGTTCTGGCATCCAAGACCAAATATAAAGCGGACGAATTGCTTCTGCTTATCGACCGCCTTACCTGCGATAAAGACGCGGCCAATATCAGCCGTTTCTCAGAATCCATAGAAACCGCTTTCTTCGAAGGAGAGGGTGATTGTGTGATTCGTTTCTATGTTGATGATAAGGCAGAAAGTTTCGATTTTTCGAGACATTTCGAGGCCGATGGCATCCAGTTTGAAGAACCGTCCGACCTGATGTTCAGTTTCAACAGCCCGGTAGGAGCCTGTCCCGTTTGTGAAGGCTTTGGCCGTGTGATGGGGATAGATGAAGACCTTGTGGTTCCCAATAAAAGCCTGTCGGTATATGAAGACGCCGTAGTCTGCTGGAAAGGAGAGAAAATGAGCGAATGGAAGATGGAGTTTATCCATGCCGCCTCTAAGCATAATTTCCCTGTTCACCGTCCTTATTTCGAATTATCGGATAGCGAACGTGATTTGCTCTGGCATGGTGCGAGAGGCTTGCACGGCATAGACGATTTTTTCAAAATGGTGGAAGAAAACCAGTATAAGATACAATACCGTGTAATGCTTGCCCGTTACCGGGGAAAAACGACTTGTCCGGCTTGCAAAGGTTCGCGGCTTAAACCTCAGGCATTGTATGTAAAAGTAGGCGGTAAAACCATTGCCGACCTCGTATTGATGCCTATATCCGAACTGAAAATATTTTTCGATTCCCTTGATTTGAATGAAACAGATGCGGCTATCGCTAAGCGCCTGTTAACCGATATAAATATCCGTATCCTGTATCTTATGAATGTCGGGTTGGGATACCTTACTTTAAATCGTTTATCGAATTCCCTCTCTGGAGGAGAGAGCCAGCGTATCAATCTGGCTACATCGCTGGGAAGCAGTCTTGTGGGTTCGCTCTATATATTGGATGAACCGAGTATCGGGTTACACTCTCGTGATACCGATTTATTGATCAATGTCTTGCAGGAATTGAAAGCTATTGGTAATACTGTGGTTGTGGTAGAGCATGACGAAGAGATAATACGTGCCGCTGACTATATTATCGACATAGGTCCTAAAGCCGGACGATTAGGCGGTGAGATCGTATATCAGGGAGATGTGGCCGGCCTGCAGAAGCATACCGAAAGTTATACTGTCCGCTATCTGAATGGAGAAGAAAAGATAGATGTTCCCAAAGTAAGGCGCAAATGGAATAACTTCATAGAGATAAAAGGCGCACGGCAAAATAATCTGAAAAATATCGACGTGAAGTTCCCGCTAAATGTGATGACCGTGGTAACAGGTGTCAGCGGTTCCGGTAAATCATCATTGGTATGTGATGTTTTCTATACTGCCTTGGAGCGCCATTATAAAGGAAAGGGAGACCAGATAGTGCAATACAATGGACTGGAAGGTGACCTGAAGCTGATAAAGGATATAGAAATGGTAGATCAGAATGCCATTGGGCGTTCGTCTCGTTCCAATCCTGTGACCTATATAAAGGCTTATGATGAGATTCGCAAGTTATTTGCAGAGCAACCTCTGGCAAAACAATTGCATTTTACTCCGGCTTTCTTCTCCTTCAATGTAGAAGGCGGAAGATGTGAAGAATGTGCAGGAGAAGGTAAGATACTGGTAGAGATGCAGTTTATGGCCGATGTACTGCTCGAATGTGAGGTATGCAAAGGAAGACGTTTCAAGCAGGATGTTTTGGATGTACAATACAGAGGTGCAAGTATCCACGATGTGTTGGAAATGACAATAGATCAGGCTATCGAGTTCTTTGAAGAAGGAAAAGGCAACACGGAAAAGAAAATAGTAAAACGCTTGAAACCATTGCAGGATGTAGGTCTGGGATACGTAAAATTGGGACAGTCGTCTTCATCTTTATCAGGAGGAGAAAACCAACGTGTAAAACTGGCGTTCCACCTTGTGGACGAGAAGCCTGAGCCTACTCTCTTTATATTCGATGAACCTACTACGGGATTGCATTTCCACGATATAAAAACCCTGTTGAAAGCGTTCGATTCTCTGATAAAAAGGGGACATACCATTGTTATCATCGAGCATAACATGGATGTTATCAAATGTGCCGATCATATTATCGATATAGGCCCCGAAGGGGGAAAAGAAGGCGGCTATGTGGTCTGTGAAGGTACTCCTGAGAAGATTGCCAAATGTGAGAAGTCGTATACCGGGAAGTTTTTAAAAGAGAAACTTTAAACACTTTCCAATAACAATTCATATAATCTGAACCATTTCAGATGTTCATATCCCAGTTGTAAATCGACCGTGGCTATATATGTATAGCCCAGTTTTTCATATAATGATATGGCTGCTGCATTGTTGACAGAGACATCCAACCGGATTGATCTCATTTTCAGCCGAATTGCATATTCCTTTGCAAAAGTCATAAGCTTAAACGCCACACCTTTTTGCATAAAATGCGGATGCACTACAAGAGTGTGTACTACAAATACATCTTTGTGATCCGCAGATACATTCCAGTCCGCTTCTTCATAGGCGGTTTCCTGCTTATGGTTCAGAATGATACTGCCGGCTATCCTGCCGGCGGTTTTTAAAACAAACAGGCTCTCGTCTTCAATACCTTCAAGTGCTGTTTGCCGTATAGGGTAAATATGCTTGATCCAGCCGGGATAATTAATATTGGATTCCAGATAATCATTCAGATCATTGTATAGGTCTTCCAGTTCATCTATGTCGTTTATTGTCCCTTTTTCTATAATCATGTGCCTTTTCAACATTAAAACCCACGTTGCCTCATAGCCTCAAAGGTGAGAACGGCAGTGGAAACGGAGACATTCAGCGAGTCTATTTTTCCCCGCATCGGTATTTTTATCCTTGCGTCCGCGTTGGTGAGCCAGAAATCAGTCAGTCCGTCCGCTTCCGTACCCATTATTATAGCCGACGGAACAGAAAAGTCCGTATCCTGGTACCATTGCGAGGTCTGCAATTCGGCAGCAAATGATTTTATCTTCTTATGCCGGAGGAAATCCAACGCATCCCGTGATGAACATACAGCCGTTTGCACGGTGAAAAGGCAGCCTACACTGGAACGTATAGCATTGGGATTGTACAGGTCGGTGGCCGGGTCGCAGATGATGACGGCATCAGCCTGCGCCGCGTCGGCCGTGCGGAGTATCGCCCCCAGGTTACCGGGTTTTTCTACCGCTTCAAGTATGATGATAAATGGGTTTTCAGATAGTTGCAGATCTTTTAAAGTATGGTTTTTCGGTACGGCAAGAGTCAGTAGTCCGTCCGAACCTTCACGGTATGCAATTTTTTCGAACACTGCCTCCGATACTTCGAACAGTTTGTTTTCACCGATAGAATCGAGAACATCCGGATAATCTGTCTTCCGGAATAATTCCGGGCAGACATATACCGAATTTATCTCATAATCAGCCGTCATGGCTAGGCTCAGTTCCCTTGCTCCTTCTATCAGGAAGAGATTTTGTTCCTTGCGCTCTTTGTTTTTGGCGAGTTTTGTGATATTCTTTATTCTTGGGTTTTGCAGGCTGGTTATTTTTTCCATTTGTTTTTTACATCCTTTTCATTTTTAACCGGGTTGCCATAAAAGGCAAAGACAAAAATAACAACTAAGGCGGTTATTTTGTACCTTTGTGCCGGAAAAATCAAAATTAAGGAGATTTATGAGATATATGTGGATACTTTCAATCGGTATTCTATCTATGATAAGTTGTAGTTCGAAAGGGCAAAGCGACGAGGAGAAGCCAGCGGCCGAAGTAAGGAAATATAGCCGTTTTAACGGGAATTACAATAAAACGTTTGCCGATTTGCAGGATGTCCAGATTGAAGCCGCCATCGCAAACGGGGTAGGCCCCCTGGTTTCCAGAGCGGATACAGCCTTGTATGAAGGACAATTGGTACGCATACCGAACGAACTGGATATATACAAGGTGGATAAGCTGAAACACTCGATGCCTTTCCTTGTACCGAAAGCGGCTACCCTGCTGTCGGATATCTGCCTTAATTTCAGGGATTCGCTTATCAGCAAAAAAATGGTCTTATATAAGCCGATTGTTACCAGTATTACACGGACGGATGATGATGTAAAAGGGCTCTCAAGACGTAACAGGAATACGAGCGACAACTCGACACACCGCTATGCCACGACATTCGATATCGCCTGGACACGCTTCGAGAAGGTAAATCCATCAGATCCGCGTACTCTCGACGATGGCAGGCTAAAAGCCGTACTGGGACAGGTCCTCCACGACCTGCGGCAACGCGACCGATGTTATGTGAAGCACGAAAGAAAACAGTCTTGTTTTCATATAACGGTAAGATAAAAAAGTTTTTAGCTGTTAGCTTTTAGCTGATAGCTAGAAAATAATCAAGAAAGCTAATAGCTAAAGGCTATCGGCTAAAAGCTAAGATGAAACGTTACTTCATATATTTATCATACAACGGGGAAAAGTATTGTGGATGGCAGATACAGCCTAATGGCGTATCGGTACAGGAAACAATAGAAAAAGCGTTGTCCACCTTGCTGCGTATGCCGGTATCTATTGTGGGTGCCGGGCGTACCGATGCGGGTGTACATGCCCGTATGATGACAGCGCATTTCGACAGCGAACAGGAAATTACGGATCTGTTATTGCTGGCAAATAAGCTGAACAGCCTCTTACCAAAAGATATTGCCATACAAAAAATAATAGAAGTAAAGCCGGATGCCCATGCCCGTTTCGATGCTGAATCGAGGCTGTACAGATATTATATTACAACCGATAAAGATCCCTTTCTGCATCATCTGAAATATAAGATATACGGAAATCCGGATATAGAAATAATGAATGCCTGCGCAAAGGTATTATTCGATTACGAGGATTTTACCAGCTTCAGCAAGTTGCATACCGATGTGAAAACGAATAACTGCACGATTATGCTTGCCCGGTGGGAACAGGCCGGGAACGATTATATATTCACCATCAAGGCGAACCGTTTTTTGCGTAATATGGTACGTTCCATCGTGGGAACACTGCTTGAAGCCGGACGGGGAAAGATAACCACAGATGATTTCCGGCGCATTATTGAAGCTAAAGACAGGTGTAAAGCCGGGACTTCTGTTCCGGGACATGCCCTCTTTCTGGAAGAAATAGAATATAATAACGATATATTTAACAACGATGAGGATATCTAACCTTTTAAGTGGCAGAACACTGCGTAGATTTATGGAAAGTGAGAAGTCGGGAGGACTTACTCTCATCGTATGCACATTAATATCGATACTGCTCGCCAACTCCAGTATTGGGGCAGGTTATCGTGGTATATGGGATTTTCATGCAGGCAGCCATACTGTCGCAGAATGGATAAACGACGGATTGATGGCTATCTTCTTCCTTTTGGTAGGATTGGAACTGATCCAGGAAATTTATGAAGGTGAGTTGTCGAATATAAAAAGGGCCATGCTGCCTATTTCGGGGGCATTGGGAGGGATGTTGATCCCCGCAGCAATATATATGTCCCTCAACTTCGGAACGGATACACACGCCGGATTTGGGATACCTATGGCAACGGATATTGCTTTCGCTCTTGGTGTACTGTCTTTGCTTGGCAACCGCGTACCTGTTTCGCTGAAAGTATTTCTTACCGCTCTGGCGGTTATCGACGATTTGGGGGCTATCATTGTTATCGCCATATTTTACACTACGTCACTGGCATGGGTGTACCTGATTATCGCATTGGGTATGTTTGTATTATTGCTCACCCTGAATAAGAAATTCAAAGTAACCAATCTTATCCCTTATCTTATAGGCGGTGCCATTATGTGGTACTGTATGCTTCATTCGGGTGTGCATGCGACTATTGCTGGGGTATTGCTCGCCATAACAATCCCGTTCAGGAGAGGGGATGCGAAATGCCTGTCCAACAGGATGCAGCATGCTTTGCATTATCCGGTCGCATTCTTCGTATTACCAGTATTTGCTTTAGCAAATACAGCTATGGTAATAGAGGGTAACTGGGATCAGTCGGTTGGAGAGCCGTTCGCAATGGGTATTCTCCTAGGCCTGATTGTCGGTAAACCTTTAGGTATAACGTTATTCAGCTTTATCTCGGTGAAAACAGGCTTATGCGCACTTCCCAGAGGTGTGAACTGGAAAGCATTGCTCGGAGCAGGTATGCTGGGAGGTATAGGATTCACTATGTCTATATTTATTACTTTACTGGCATTCAAAGGAAATGTGCATTATATCAATGAGTCGAAATTGATGATATTATTGGCGTCTCTGGCATCGGGAATTATTGGTTATGCATGGTTGAGTAATGTGTTGAAGAAAGAAAAGGGATAAAGCAATGGGGGTAACAATACACTATGAAGGAAAGTTGAAATCTGCAAATGATTTTAATGATGTAATAGAAATAATACAGGAATTTTCGGAGTTTAATAATATGTCATACTCTGTCTTTGAGGAAAGCAAGAAATTATTAAAGCGTGTAAAAGATGAACAGGAATGGGATTATGTAAGCTCTGTGAAAGGAATAAGACTTCAACCTCATGAAAATACAGATCCTCTTATTTTCGAATTTGATGAAAATTATTATATACAAGATTATTGCAAAACGCAGTTTGCCGATATAGATATCCATATAAAAATAATATCCGTATTGCGAAAAATAGCTCCTCATTTCGAAGACCTGATCGTAATAGATGAAGGAGAATATTGGGATACTTCAGACAAAGAATATCTACAGCAACTTATTGATGATTGCTTTGATAAAATAAATGAAGTAAAATCACAAAATATTAATATGGAAGGTCCATTCCGTATAAAGTCGGGAAGGATTATTGATCTAATGGAGAATTAAATTATATGTGGTTAGCGCTTGCTTTTGTTTCGGCATTCTTTCTCGGATGCTATGATATATGTAAAAAGAAGTCGGTTGACGGAAATGCTGTCATACCTGTATTGTTTCTCAATACGCTGTTTTGCTCCCTGCTGCTCTTGCCCCTTGTCCTTATATCCAAAGTTTCGCCCGATACGTTAAGCGGTACGATAGGATATGTACCATCCGTCTCTCTTGAAACCCACGGGTATATCTTTATAAAATCGGTCATTGTCCTCACCTCATGGATATTCGGATATTTTGCCATAAAACATCTGCCTCTGACCATCACAGGTCCGATAAATGCCACCCGTCCCGTAATGACATTACTCGGTGCGCTGTTTATATTCGGTGAGCGTTTGAACTTATTCCAGTGGATAGGGGTAATTATAACCATTATCTCCTTCTTCCTGCTCTCTCTTTCGGGCAAAAAGGAAGGGATTAGCTTCCATAAGAATAAATGGATATTCTTTATGGTTCTGGCTTCTGTAGCAGGGGCTGTGAGCGGCCTCTACGATAAGTTCCTGATGCAGCAGTTCAGTTCTACGGCGGTTCAGTACTGGTTCAATACATACCAGTGCCTGCTGATGCTGATAGTTCTTCTTACACTGTGGTATCCTAAACGGGACAAAACGACTCCGTTCCGGTGGAAATGGAGTATAATCCTTGTATCTGTATTCCTTACCATTGCCGATTTTGTCTATTTCTATGCATTGACAGACTCTGATGCCATGATTTCGATTGTATCCATGGTAAGGCGTAGCAGTGTACTGGTATCATTTGCCGGAGGAGTACTGTTCTTCCATGAAAAAAACTTAAAAGGAAAAGCTATAGACCTCGTTTTAATAATTGTAGCAATGTTTTTCCTATATTTGGGGACGAAATAAAAACAGTCAGCAGTTATCAGTTAACAATATATATAATGAAAAAAATAGTATTCACAATAGCCTTTATTATAACGAGCGTAATCTCTCTTCCGGCACAGGAAATAGGCAGTATATTCCTTACCATGCCTGAGAATATTATCTTCGGCCTGGAGGCTGCCCAGAAAGATTTGCTTATTTCTAATCCGGGCGATACAACAGAAATAAAAATTGACAGGGAAACATACGGAGAAGTAAAGAGACTGGCTATGTCGTCCGATTTTATTTCATTACAGACCTCGGAAGTGGGTACAACACAGATAAAGCTGCTGCCGTTGATAAACGATTCCAAGATCGTATGTGTTGTAAAAACCGTATGCGGAAAGGATAGCCTTTGCGATAGCCAGATACAGTTCTATACAACGAAATGGCTACCGATCAATCAGGGAGACCTGTTTCCGAAAAGAGATAAAAACTGGTTTATAAAAGCCGATGCAGACCGGGATACACAGGATTTTAAGAATGCTTATGCGGCTCTGGATATGAATCCGATGAAGATAACCTTGTCTTCTGCCGATAATTCTTTGACACTGGTATATGAAATTAAAAAGTATCTGTCGGAAGAAGATTATAAGAAGATAGAGCCATATCTGATTGAAGATCCTAAGATATTTAACTGGGATAAGTCATCGTATAAATAGGAAGCATTACCGAATTAGTATTCTCAATATACAAAAATAAAGAGGGCGGATATTTTATACATCCGCCCTCTTTATTTTTTATAATCTGGAATATCTATCCCTCATTTCCTGCCACGATATCCTCATACTCAGGATGACGTTGTATATATGCTTTTGTATAAGGGCAGATTGGACGTACCTTATAGCCGTTGTCCCGGATATAATCGAGTAATGTCCTGGTCAGAGCGCCTGCAATGCCCCGCCCTTCCAGTTGAGGGGGAACTTCGGTATGCGTCACCAGAAAAACATTATCCCTCTTCCTGTAATCTACAAGGGACAAGAAACCTTCCACTTCTGTTTCGAAGCGGCTTTTTTCTTCGTTATGTATGATGTTATATTCCATGACTATAATTTTTTATAATTACATATATTGCTGACCGATTGCAGCCAACAGATTAATTTCCTCCGAAGCTGAAGTTTACAGGTATATACATCGGTGATGCCACAGGAGTATTGCCGATCATAAATGTCGGTTTGAGCTGTAGTGATACATTCGATTTCTTAGAACCGATACCCAGAAAGTTTTTGGCAATCTCTGTTACAGCGTCTTTCGAGTTATTCTTCATCAATTTCGCCAGATCTACACCGATAGTAAGCGGCAATGTCTGGGTCTGTCCCGAGGCAATATTCAGGGTCTGGTTAATAGAACCGGTAGTAAACTCGATATCATCCACACTGACGATATATTGCAGGCCATGTAGCAACGCAGCCGATTCATTCGGGTTCTTCACATTTACGTTCAATGTAAAATTGAGCGGAATAGAGGTCGCAGTTCCCGATAGAATGGAGGTTATCTTAGGAATAGATGTTACGGATAAGCCATTGGAAAGATTCATTCCGGATATGGTTAACCCCGTAATCGACTTATAACTGTATTCACAGTTTATCAAGTTATAAGTACTTCTTAATCCCTGTTGAACGCTGTCGCAACCAACCAGTGTAGTTACAACCAATAATAATGCTAAAATTCTCTTTTTCATTCTGATAAATTATTTAGTTTGTGTGTAGTTGATGCTATTTTATTGTGACCATTGTAGCCCCGTATCCGTATTCCCGGAAAGAAGCATCCTGATAATAAACCGATTTATAGTTTGAGTTTAATTCCTTTAGTACCGCATTTTTGAGAATGCCATCCCCTTTGCCATGGATAAAGACTATTTTCTGACCTTTGTTCCGTTTGTTTTCATCCATTACTTCCCTGAACTTCTTCAACTGATATTCCAGAATATCACCTGATGATAAACCGTTTGTATTATCTAAAAGTTCATCGGCATGCAAATCTATTTCGAGTACCGTGTTTTTTTCTTTCTTCACTATGGGTTGTATGCGCGGACGGCCCTCTTTCTGTTTCATGGCCGTTTCTATTTCCGCGGCCGAAATGACAAGTTCTTTTTCCGCAAGGTCGTGGCGGGCTATCGGGTATATAATCGCTTCGTCTTCGAAATAGTCGTTTTCTCTGAAACTATGGAGTTTGTAGAACTTCACGGTATCTATATGTACTTCGACGGAATATGCGTTCTTTAGAGCGAAAGGCTTTTCCTTCTTATAGGCAAAGAACTGGAGGCAGATATGCTCGATATCGTTCAACTCCATTTTGTCGAATTCCTCGATGAACAGCTTTGTATTCGGCTCTATTACGTTTGCATTCCGGCTTACCCATCCGTTGTCGCTCCTGCTCATATAATTGAAAGACAGATAGTAGTTGCTGTCATTTATAAGGTAGCATTCAAAAGCCGTTGTACTCAGGTTTTTTATATCTACAGGCAGGTAAGCAAGGAAAACCGATAATTGCTCTCCCTCTTTCGTCTCTTCCGTTTTATAATCCTCATATTTTTCTTCAACCTTGCCTATTACGGCTTTTTGCTGAACTTCAGCCGTTGGTTTCGATGTTTGTCTTACCTGTGCATCGTTGGCAGGTTCTATGACCACGCATTCGCGTATCAGCACGGGAATGTCGAAGCCCTCGTCGTCTTCTACCAGGGCTATGTCTTTTCCCTGAAACCCTTTTACCACACCGCCTCCTGTTGTGTTTAGAAAGCGGACTTTATCTCCTGTTTTCATAAATCTTAATTATTCAATTTCATTAGTCGTTTTACATAACCCGGCATAATCAAAATAAATTTTGTTTCTGCTCTCGCTATTTAAAACGTTCTTTTAAGCTCTCCTCCGGCTTTTTTATTCACGCAAAGTTGCTTATTTTTGTCGGATAAAAAAAACGAAAGTGGAAGTATCAGTTTTCCGGGATATACGAATTAACGATTACGATTACGGCTTACCCGACAGCCGCATTGCAAAGTACCCTCTGGTTAAACGGGACGAATCAAAACTTTTTGTATACAAGGGGGGAAAAATAACAGATGCCCGTTTCTGTAATTTAGCGGAGTATTTGCCGGACAATAGCCTGATGATTTTCAATAATACAAAAGTGATTCAGGCGCGGTTGCATTTTCAAAAAATAACGGGCGCGCAAATTGAGATTTTCTGTTTAGAACCACATTCTCCAAACGATTATCAATTAAATTTCCAGCAAGCACAGCGATGTTCATGGGTTTGCCTGGTGGGTAATCTGAAAAAGTGGAAAGAAGGGGACCTTATAAAAGAACTGGTTGTAAATGGTGAACCTGTGATGTTCAAAGCTCGCAGGATACAGACCAACGGAGACTCCCATATCATAGAATTTGAGTGGGACAATACCGGTGTTACATTCTCCGAATTGCTCGAAGTAGCCGGGGAATTACCTATTCCACCCTATCTGAACAGGGATACGGAAGAACAGGATAAAGAGACATATCAGACCATTTATTCGAAAATAGACGGCTCGGTAGCTGCTCCTACGGCAGGATTGCATTTCACGCCGGAAGTCTTCGAATTATTGGGTAAGAGCGGAGTAAAGACGGCAGAGGTTACACTTCACGTGGGCGCAGGAACCTTCCGCCCTGTAAAAACTGAGGAGGTGAAAGACCATGTGATGCATTCCGAGTTTATCTCGGTGAAAAGGGATGTAATAGAGCAGCTGCTAAATCATAAAGGAAAGGTAATTGCTGTGGGAACAACCTCTGTACGTACACTCGAAAGCTTGTATTACATTGGTGAACTACTGGAAAAAGACAATTCGTCCGGAGAATTGAAAGTAACACAATGGCAGCCTTATAAAACCTCTACTGAAAAAGAACTTTCGGTAAAGGAATCCTTAACGAATATTCTTACATATCTGGATAAAAATAACCTGACATCGCTTATTGCCGAAACACAGATCATTATAGCACCGGGATATATTTATAAAATTGTCGATGGAATAATCACGAATTTCCATCAGCCAAAAAGTACGCTGCTTTTGCTGGTATCGGCATTTACGGGTGGAGATAACTGGAAGGCTATTTACAAACATGCACTGGATAATGACTACCGCTTTTTAAGTTATGGCGACAGTTCATTATTACTAAAAGAATAATTGATATGATGGAATTATCGGTAATACAAAGCAAGATATACGAGATACGAGGCTGTAAAGTGATGCTCGATTTTGATTTGGCGGAGTTGTACGGAACAGAAACAAAGCGCTTAAAAGAGGCTGTAAGGCGCAATATCAGAAGATTTCCATCTGACTTCATGTTCGAATTGTCAAAAGAAGAATATACCTCTTTGAGGTCGCAAATTGCGTCCTCAAATACAAGAGGGGGAACGCGATATATGCCGTTTGCATTTACGGAACAAGGAGTAGCAATGCTTTCTTCGGTACTTAACAGTGATGCCGCAATAGAAATAAACATCAATATCATGCGGGCCTTTGTTGCTGTACGCCAACTATTAATTAATCCCCCCCTTAATGAAAGCAAGCAATTACAGGATGAAGTAAAAGAACTAAAAGCATATATTGAGGAAGTCTTTGCCGACTATAACGATATGCATGAAGATACACGGATGCAACTCGATCTTATCAATGAAACATTAGCAGAACTTCAGACCAAGCATGTAAACAAACCTCGCAAGCCTGTAGGTTATATCAAACCGGAAGAATAATTCCTCACGTAGATTTGTTTTGCTTGCGAGTTGCTTATAGAGTTCAGATAAAACACGGTTTGCAAAATTGCGCTTGGGGTATTAATTAAAAGCTGAAATAACTGTTACTTTTTCTCCATCATTTTATCTATACGTTACAGATAATAAGCCTGCTATCTGATGAAAGGTTACAATATAAAAAATAAGAAAAAGGTGTTACCTTTGTTACCTTTTAACAAGTAGTAAGTATTAAGTGAAAAACGAAAAGTGAAGAACGGAAAATTATACGGGATACAGATTGTTCACTGTTTACTGACGAGATGTTTCACTCTGTCTGACAAGCTAATTATTAATTTTTCATTTTTAATTATTAATTGTTTTCTGTTACTTTTGTTACTTTTCGATTATGATGTGTTACTATTAAAAGAATAAAGCCGAAATGAAAAAGAAGATTTTATATATCTTTATTATAATTGCTGTTATAGCCATAGCAGCCGGTGCATACGGATATAGTATTATAAGCACGGGATTTAATATAGATAAGACCGTTTATCTCTATATAGATGAAGATAGAGATTATGATGCATTGCTAAAAGAGTTGAAAGATAGTGCGAAAGTAAAAAATATAAGTAATTTCGAGCTGTTGGCTTCCGTTATGGATTATAAAGGTAATTTAAAGACAGGGCGTTATGCTGTCAAACCGGATATGAA
Source organism: Dysgonomonas sp. GY75 (assembly GCF_015234155.1). Taxonomy (NCBI): domain Bacteria; kingdom Pseudomonadati; phylum Bacteroidota; class Bacteroidia; order Bacteroidales; family Dysgonomonadaceae; genus Dysgonomonas; species Dysgonomonas sp. GY75. The sequence continues at coordinate 98,922 of NZ_JADCLQ010000017.1, read as the reverse complement.
TATCCTCGATCTTATGCGCCACCTGCGTAGCGGGCATCAGACACCTCTGAACTTGAAATTTAATAATATACGCACCAAAGAAGATTTTGCCGAACGTATTTCCAATCAGTTGGTGTTGGGCAAGGATGATCTGTTAGCAGCTCTAAATAATCCCGAAAAATGTAAAGATCTGGGCTTTACTACAGAGACGGTAGTTGCCATGTTTATTCCCAATACATATCAATTTTACTGGGATGTTACTCTCGATGAATTTCTTCGGAGGATGAAGACTGAATATAGTGATTTTTGGAATAAGAAACGGATGGCGCAGGCAGAGGAATTAGGCCTGTCTCCGGTCGAAGTATCAACACTGGCTTCCATTGTTGAGGAAGAGTGTACTTTTGCCGATGAATATCCGGTTGTGGCAGGATTGTATCTTAACAGGCTCCGTTCGGGCCAGGCATTGCAGGCAGACCCTACGGTTAAGTTTGCAGTGGGTGATTTCAGCCTGCGCCGTATATTGAACAAGCATCTCGAAGTAGATTCTCCATACAATACGTATATGCATACAGGTCTGCCTCCCGGCCCGATCCGGATACCTTCGATCAAAGGGATTGATAGTGTGCTTGATTATACAAAGAGCGACTATCTGTATATGTGTGCAAAAGAAGATTTCTCAGGACGTCATAATTTTGCCCGTACCTATGCTGAACATCAGAGGAATGCGATTAAATACAGAAATGCATTGAATGCGAGAGGGATATATTGAACTGGGCGGTTGTTTTCTTTAGAGATTGCAGCTTAGAACACCTTTAAGATGAATTTCGAATACTATTTTTTCGCCTTCAATTCATCTTCCAGTTTAATCACCTGATCGCGAAACTGGGCAGCTTCCAAAAACTCGAGTTTCTTAGCGGCAGCAGACATCTGCTTGCGTGCTTTTTCGATCGCTTTTTTGAGTTCGTCTTTGGTCATATATTGTATTTTGTCTTCCGATGCTATCGCAATAGATGAATCCTGAGTATACGATTTCACCGAGAATTGTTCCTCTTTACGCAGGCTGAATACAGAGGTACGCGCCTTGCGTATTTGCTGTGGGGTGATGCCGTGTTCTTTATTGTAAGCCATCTGTATCTCACGACGGCGATTGGTCTCGTTTATGGTCTTCTCCATGCTTTCCGTAATCTTATCCGCATAGAAGATCACTTTTCCGTTTACGTTACGGGCAGCACGCCCCACAGTCTGTGTCAAAGAGCGGTGAGAACGCAGGAAACCTTCCTTATCCGCATCCAGGATCGCAACAAGCGATACTTCGGGCAGGTCGAGTCCTTCACGCAACAGGTTTACCCCTACCAATACATCGAATTCCCCGCTGCGTAAGTCATCCATTATCTGCACACGGTCCAGCGTATCCACATCGGAATGGATATAGCTGCACTTCATCCCATTGTTTAGCAAATAGGCTGTTAATTCTTCTGCCATCCTCTTTGTCAACGTGGTGACAAGCGTACGCTCGTTCTTATCCACCCGTGTCTGTATTTCTTCCATCAGGTCGTCTATCTGGTTAAGACTTGGGCGAACGTCGATAGGAGGGTCGAGCAAGCCTGTAGGGCGTATCAATTGCTCAACGACTATACCTTCCGATTTCATCAGTTCATAATCGGCAGGAGTGGCGCTTACATATATCGTTTGAGGTACAAGCGATTCGAATTCTTCAAATTTCAGAGGCCTGTTATCCAGTGCCGCAGGTAAACGGAAACCATACTCTACCAGATTCTCTTTACGGGAGTGGTCTCCACCGTACATTGCCCGTATCTGGGGAATGGTCACATGGCTCTCGTCTATTACGAGCATAAAATCCTCAGGGAAGAAGTCTAGCAGGCAGAACGGACGTGTACCCGGTTTACGGTTGTCGAAATAGCGGGAATAGTTTTCTATACCGGAGCAATGTCCTACTTCACGGATCATCTCCAGATCGTATGTTACACGTTCATAAAGCCGTTTTGCCTCCAGCTGCTTACCTATCGACTGTAAAAAATCGACCTGACGTCCGAGGTCTATCTCTATTTCGGCAATAGCTCTCACCATACGGTCCTTAGTAGTTACGAAAAGGTTGGCAGGATAGATACGAAAATCGTCATACTTATCTATCTTGACTCCGCTCAGAGGATCGAGGCATTCTATACTCTCTATTTCATCTCCCCAGAATACTACCCTCACTATAGGGTCTCCATAGGCAAGAAACACATCGACAGTGTCGCCCTTTACCCTGAAATTTCCGGCTTTTGGCTCAATTTCATTACGGGAATACAGCGCACTCACCAACGCACGCAAAAACACATCACGCACAAGTTTTTGACCGACATGTATAGAGATGGTCGAATTCTCAAAGTCCTCCGGATTTCCCATACCATAAAGGCAGGAAACGGATGATACCACTATAACATCGCGCCGGCCCGACAGCAAAGATGTAGTCGTTGCCAGCCGGAGTTTTTCTATTTCTTCGTTTATCGAAAGGTCTTTTTCTATATATGTATTTGTGGAAGGAATATATGCCTCGGGCTGATAATAATCATAATAAGAGACAAAATATTCGACTGCATTGTCAGGGAAAAAAGTCTTAAACTCACTGTATAGCTGGGCTGCCAGAGTCTTGTTATGGCTAAGTACTAAAGTGGGCTTATTCACATTCTGGATAACATTAGCGACCGTAAAGGTTTTTCCGGAGCCTGTTACTCCAAGCAATGTTTGTGAAGGAAGATTCTGTAAAATGCCCTCCGACAGGGCCGCAATTGCAGCAGGCTGATCTCCGGTGGGGTTGTAGTAAGAAGTTAATTTGAAATCCATCGTTCTGTATCTTTCGGAATTCCAAAGGTAATAAGAATTATGCAGTTATATATTGAAATAGTGCCTATTAACTATTTGGTGAAAATATGTACAATTTTATGAAAAAGCAAAGCAGGGGGTAATCATTATTACCCCTGCTTTTACAATTTGATTATTATTATCAAAAAAAGTATCCTATTGACAAAGAAATATTCCCCGACTTCATCTTACTGCCTTCCGCCCCATTGATATCGGCAAGGCCTATTTGATTATTCAGGCTCAACACAAGTTTATTTATCTCTATACCGACTCCTATACCCACTCCATAGTCCCAGCGTTTCATATCAGAACCTTTCGAAAATATTTCTGTATCCTCTGCCTTGCCATTTATTTTCCCTTTTGCTTTGCCATACATATTATAGCTCAGATAAGGTCCTCCATATACAAATATCTTTTTATCGCCCAATCCGAATGAAGCTTTCAGGTTTACAGGCAATTGCACGGAATTCAGCGTTATATGTCCATCCGACATCCCGAATGAATTCTCTTTTTTCAGGTTCGCTCCTCCGTTTGTATACATCAGTTCGGGCTGTATTGCAAATATATCTGATAATGAATACTCCATCATACCTCCGAAGTGATAACTTACCCTTGCCTTATACTGGTCCGAATTTATACCCTGATTATTCCCGCTTACATACAGATTCGAAAGGTTAGTTCCGGCTTTTACCCCGAAGCGGATTTGGGCACTCATAGTAATAGTTGCGAAACAAAGAACGATGGTAGTTAAAATTAGCTTTTTCATAATAATTGCTTTTATTGATTTAATATTTATTTGATTCCGATTATTTATACTGCGAAGATAAAGCGTGCCGGAAAGTGCTTTTGGAAAAAGAGACGAAATGCTTTATATCGCATACCAAATGCAATATCCGGTATATCAGAGTCAAATTAATATTTTTGAGAGACTGTTTGTATCCGTAACCACTTCGTGGAAAAAATTTAAACAGACTCTTAATTAAAAAATGTATTTTTGCATATTGAACCAGAATATCATGATTATGAAGAAAGTTATTCTCTTTCTGTACCAGTTGTTCATCTTCGCCCCCCTATTTGTACTGGCGACTATTATCACAGCTGTCACAGTAATGATTGGCTGTCTTATAGGTGACCGGACGTTTTGGGGTTACTATCCGCCGCGCCTTTGGAGTAAACTGGCATGCCGACTGGCCTTATGCAGGATTAAGGTGGTACGCCACGGGAAACTCGACCCAGACCAATCGTATGTATTTGTACCTAATCATCAGGGTGCTTTCGATATTTTCCTTATATACGGGTATCTGAACCAGAATATAAAATGGGTTCAGAAACAGGAGTTACGCAAAATACCGTTTGTAGGCAAGGCTTCGGAGATTGCAGGCCATGTTTTTGTGGACCAGTCGAATCTGAAGTCGAGGAAAGAAACTATTATCAAAGCTGAAGAGCAGCTTGGAGAAGGTTCTTCGATGGTAATATTCCCCGAAGGAGCAAGAACAAATACAGGCAAAATGGGGCGGTTCAAACGCGGAGCATTCGTTATTGCAAAAGAAATGGGCCTGCCGGTCGTACCTGTTACAGTAAACGGGCCATTCGACCTGATGAAGATAAACACATACCTCATCAATCCATGCAAACTCGAACTGATCGTCCATGAACCAATTTCGACGGACGACCTTACGGATGAGAATATGCAGCAGTTTATTGACAACTGCCGGGAAATCGTATATTCCGGATTATGGGAAAAATATAAATAACAAAGACTAATAAAAAACGTTATATCTGAATACGAAGCCATTTTTTTGTATTTTTGTGCCTTTACTTAACAACAATCAGCATGAAATCTAAATTTAAGAATATACTGTTCCTGTCATTGATTCTGTTAGCTGCATCTGCATTGAACTTGTCTGCTGAAGGATATAATGATTTGAATATAGCGGGTGTCTCTACTACTGCGCAGGCACCGGATGCTGTTATCACACATACTGTAGTGAAAGGAGAGACTGCATACTCCATAGCCGCTGCGTATAACACCACTGTGCAATCTATTTACAAATTGAACCCGAAGGCCGAAAAGGGAATAAAGACAGGAGATAAGCTGAAAATAGAGAGAGTGAGGAAAGTGACAAACTACAGCAGCCATCTGATTGAATCGAAAGAAACGCTCTATTCCGTATCGCGGATGTATCATATATCTGTAGACGACCTCAAAGACGCGAATCCGGGGTTGGACGAAAAGACATTCAGTAAGGGTAAGACTATCCGGATACCTATGTTTACAGGTGAAACCACAGTTATATCTTCAACTGCAACAAACGGAGGATATGCAAGCCCGAATATGGAATATAAAGTACAGAAAGGAGAAACGTTATACAGTATTGGCAGAAATCAAGGCATATCCGTAGAAGCTCTCCTGAACTCAAATCCTTCGTTGAAAGACGGTGGATTGAAAGACGGAATGACATTGATCATACCCAAAAGACAGATACAGGAGCCGAGAATGACCGGTAATGGGCAAAAGGCTGTACGTGTAGAGACTCCTTATGCAACAAAAGGTGAAACAGTACGCGTAGGAGTATTGCTCCCTTTCCTGGACAAGAACGGCAGTATCCAGAAAGAAAAGCTGGCTGAATATTATGAAGGCTTCCTGCTGGCCGTTAAGGAGATGAAAAGCAAGGGGCTGAATGCCGAAATATATGCATTCGACATTGGTGCCGAAAAAAATACAAAGAAGCTCGAGAGCCTTTTGGGTACAAACGAAATGAAGAATCTACATCTTGTGATAGGAGGTGTGTCTAAACAACAAATAGATGTATTGACCAAATTTTCTAAAAAAACAGGAATTAAATATGTTATACCTTTCGGTTCCACAAATGACATCGAAAATACACCTACCTTATTTCAGATGACCACATCCCACTCCAGCCTGTACTCTGAAATATCAGATGCATTCAAGGACAAGTTCAGGGATTATAATATAATCTTCGTATCCGAAGCCGGTTCCGATAATGATAAATCTGATTTTATGAACATCCTGAAAAAAGAACTGTCAAAGTCGAATATACCGTTCAAATCTACTGCAAGCTCCGACAACCTGATTACAGATATAAGGAATGTGATGGAAGGTACAAAAAAGAACATACTGATCCCTACCTCCTCATCAGAAATCACTTTGCGCAAAATGCTGGCTGCAATGAATTCGCTTACTACAGACGCGGTAACCCTGTTCGGCTATCCCGAATGGCAGACATATTCGCAGCATACAAGCGGGCTGCATAAATATGATTCTTACATTTACAGCATATTCTTCCTCGATGAGCAACAGAATGATGTCAAAGACTTTGCAGGTGAATACAAAAAATGGTACAATAAGAACCTTATAAATTCATACCCTAAATACGGCTATCTGGGATACGATGCAGGACTTTACTTCCTTACAGCCCTCAACAGATACGGCAGTGGCTTTGAGAACAGTATATCTAACCTTAAAGTTCCAACCCTGCAATCTGCTGCACACTTCCAACGCGTAAACGACAGGGGAGGATTTATCAACAACGGATTATATCTTATCCGGTATAAAACAGAGTCAGGCATTGAAAAAACAGATATCAGCAGATAAAAAATGACAAACAGATTCTTTATCCTATTATTCTTATCGTCACTCTTTACCGTTGTTGTAAACGGACAGAACAAAAAGTTCGAACCTGAGTGGAATATAGGTGTCGGGTTCGGTCCCACGCTTTCATCTGTTAGCTTCGACCCTAACAGGGCGCTCAATTACGGGGGAACTATAAGCACTAAAAACCTCCAGCAGTATGCCGGGGGACTTGCTATACGCTATATCACCGAAAAGAATCTGGGGCTTATAGCCGAACTGAACTATTCCCAACAAGGGTGGGAACAATACTTTGAGCCGAGCGAAACGGGAGTACCATCCCCATACGAGCATTCCCATCAATTAAATTATCTGGAACTACCTATCCTTACCCATATCTACTTTGGTAATAAGGTACGTGTATTCTTCAATCTGGGGCCCAAGCTAAGCTTCCTCCTCAGTGACAGCGAAAAGATGAATCAGGCGCTCTCCGACGCACTGGCAGGTGGCGATCTGGGTACTTCTTTTATGACATATCAGTACTATCGTAAAGCCGAAAGAAAGATAGACTATGCCCTTATGGCAGGCATGGGGCTCGAATTCAGGTCGGGTATCGGCCATTTTGCATTAGAAGGCCGCTATACATTCGGCCTTGGAGATATTTACAAAAACAGTAAATCTGATTTTTTCAACCGCTCTGCCAACAGGGTTATTTCTGTTAAGTTGACCTACTACGTTAAGCTATTCTGATATGCCGCGCATATACAAACTTTCAAGGACAGGATTGAAATTATTATATAAAGTACGCCATCACCGGGGACATGGCATACATTCTCCCTTTGTATTCAATCTGGTGACAAAGGTAATAGAAGAAAAAGCGCCTTATCACGCTTATGATGATATAAAATTCGCGCTCGACAGCCTGACGGAAAAACATTTTAAGCTAAATAAACAGAATAAGCTGATGTTTAAGCTGGCCAATCATTTCGAGGTGAAACGCGTTTTGGAAATAGGTTCCGGCTTTGGAGTCAACACCCTTTGTCTGACTGCGCCGTCTTCGAGTATAGAATGTACATGTGTCGAAATATCGGAACAAAAAGCAGCGTTGGCCCGGAAGTTGCATCATAACTGGCCAAGAAAGATAAATTTGTACACGAAAGAAGAATTGCCTGTTTTAGCCGATAAACAGGACTGTATATTGATAGACCTCAACAATTATAATCATCTGCCTGCGGATATAAATAAGTACTTGATGGAACTGTCACATGAAAAAACATTCATTATTGTGAAAGGTATCCGAACAAACAAACGCTATCAGATGTTATGGAGAAGTATTTTAAATATAGAGTCGCGGACAGCTGTACTCGATCTGTTTAATACCGGAATTTTGTTTTTCGACAAACAGCTGTACAAATGGAATTATCAGATCAGTTTTTAAATAGCGTCAGAGATTTTCGTTTGGCAAGACAATAAAGCGGATCAGCATTCGTATTTACTATCTAAACATATCATTGATAAATGAAAAAAAGCTTGGTATATACTAAAACCGGAGATAAGGGAACAACTTCCCTTGTGGGGGGAAAACGGGTAGTTAAATCCCATGTCAGGCTCGAAGCCTATGGGACTGCCGATGAACTGAATTCTTTTGTTGGATTTCTGACAGAAGAGATAGACGATGAGCACGATTTGGAAACATTATCATATATTCAGCACAAATTGTTTACGGTAGGTTCATATCTTGCCACGGAAACCGAAGCAATACCTCCCAAAGCAGCAAGTATAATTACAGAAAAAGATATTGCGCTGCTGGAAAACGAAATGGACAGGATGGACAGCGAACTGCCACCCCTTCGCCAGTTTGTACTACCGGGAGGGAGTGAGTCGGCATCACGGGCTCATATATGCCGGACAGTCTGCCGGAGGACCGAGCGTTGTATATACCGGGTGAAGGAAGAATTTCCGGTCGATGAACACGTGCTAATGTTTGTAAACCGGCTTTCAGACTACTTTTTCTTACTAGCCAGGAAGGAGAGTAATAAGAAAGGAAAAGAAATATTTTGGAATCAGACTTTGATATAAGAAATAAAGTTATATTTTTGCGAAAAATATAACCAAACTGGCAAATAAATAAAACTAAGATATTATGTACTGGACTTTAGAACTTGCATCGAAATTAGAAGATGCGCCATGGCCTGCAACAAAGGAAGAGCTAATAGACTATGCTCAACGTTCAGGCGCACCCCTGGAAGTGATAGAAAACTTACAGGAGATCGAGGACGAGGATGAAATCTTTGATACTATCGAAGATATCTGGCCGGATTATCCGAGCAAGGAAGATTTCTTTTTCAACGAGGATGAGTATTAGCTTTAAGAAGCTGTAAAAGAATCTTAAAAAAGGTAACAAAAAGAGGTTGGGGTGAAAATTCACTCTAATCTCTTTTTGTGTTTTCCCCGGATCTAAAAAGGACGAAAAAACTACGTTAGCATAATACACCAAACTTATGCTAATAAAATTGGTATTTTTTTTTGGATTTTGAACTTATCATGTTGAATTTCTTGAAAATATTATATCTTTATACCGAATTAAAACATAAAAGAAAGGAGTGTACGAGTAGAAACATAACATATTAACAACATATAATTGAGCTTATGCTCTTATTCTCTCAAATCCGAAATTCTACCAAAAAATTTCCTCGAGAATAAGGTTGCGAAGGTTCACGCTCATAGGGCGTGAACTGTTCGTGCTTATTTGAGGAAAAGGTTTTGGTAGAGCCGGGATTTGAAAATAAGCAATTAACGGACAGTTTCACGCCTCTTTGTTTTTGTCGGCTTATGAGAATAAGGGTTACGGTTTGCGAAAACAAAATGAGCGAGCGATTCAAACAAACATTATTATTGCAACCTCATTTTATTTTATAGTAATATATTATTTTTAGAGGTTGCGCCCGACACAAACTTAGGGATTTAATGAGATGAAAAAAGTAATTTTGAAATGTTGTTATTTACTGCTCGCGGTAAGTATGGTAACGGCAGGCTTTGTTTCCTGCTCCAAAGATGAAACACCCTCGCTGCCCACCGATGAGCAAATAGAGGAGATAATCCAAGAGATAACCCCTGAAGCCAACAACGCGTTACTGAGTGAGAATCCTGTAGCTGAATTTAAAAAGCTTGCGGAGGAATATAAAAGTAAGGAAGGCGTGGAGCATGTGGAAACGTCGGAAAGAAGCCTTACCATCGAATTTACAAACGGCGAAATACGCATGTGGTTGAAAACGCCTAAAGAAAGTCAGGAACCTGCCGCTAATGCATCTAACAAGTCATATACTTTGTCCGGATTGTACAAGACAGCGCAGACATATTCTTCTGGAGGTACTCCGCCCAAAGTTTGCCTTATCAATCAGCAATACAATGACGAGTCACGTAAAGTGTACAAAGACAGTATCAGCCATTTGCACACTGCTTTTCAATCGGCAGGCTGGGACGTTACGGAAGTAAACGGCAAAGATTTTACGGCAGACTTCGCACTGACACGGTTGAGCGAATTCGATGTGGTTTATATAATTACGCACGGCGGCATCATAGATGATTATTCCTCTGTAATAGTAACAGGAGAAGAACCGGGAAATTCCTCTAATTCAAAATCTAAATTTGAATGTACTATCAATGAATATCGTGGTGGTAAAGAAGTGGCTGTGAATTACTATGGCATAACAGACTATTATATAAAAAAATATTATGTGCAAACCGATAATCACTTTCCAAATTCATTAGTTTACTTTACAGCGTGCGAGGGTTTGAAAAAGCCGGATCACTTCGGAAAAGCGTTTGCAGATGCAGGCGCCCAAGCAGTTGTAGGGTGGGACGAAACAAACTCTATCGGAAAAAAAACGGGCAATATATTGATGTACGGGTTATTGGAAGGCTATTCCTTGAGTGAAGCGATAGAAAGATTACCTTCGGAACGCAAGACAGAAAATGGTGCGGAAAAGGATGAGAATGGAAATATACAACTCTTTATAGCCAACCTCACTGTTTATCCGCAAGGAGCTAACTTTAAATTTCCAGTGAAGCTAAAACAGGTGAAACGTATGGAACGGTATTATAATGAAGAATTGTCGGCGGCATTCGCTTTTAATTATGATGCGCAGGATAGGCTGACAAAGATAGAAACGAGGAGATACATTATGGAGAGTAGCGAAGACGAAGAACAAGTGCTTACTTTTCCAAACAACAAGATGATTGTAATGACCTACGATGACGGAGACATCGCCACCGCCACGCTGAACAATGATGGAACTGTAGCACGTCTTATCTGGAGTGGCGATCCTAATGACCCTGAATATGGTAATGACAACGCCGAATATACCTATACTGATGGTTATCTGACCAAACAGGAGGATGGGAACGGCGAATCTGAGACTTGGACGTGGGAAAATGGTTGCGTAAAAACCTTCGATACTAGTACTTTCTGGTACACTTTAAACATCGTATACAAGCCGTGTAGCATTGATCTGACAAATATGATGTTCGACAGTGGTTTCGACTTTGGCTTTAGTTCGGCTGGCTGGTTCGGCAAATCGTCCAAATATCTGCCCGACCGCAAGACAGAGTTGGCTACGCATGATTTTAACGGCGACGGCATCATAAATGAACAAGACAACAGAACCGAGAGCTACACGTACGAGACCGATGCATCAGGCTATGTAACCGCTATCTACGTTGATAGTCGCTTAATGTGGCGTATAATATACTACTAATGGGGTGTGAGTGGATTCGATAAAGCTAATATGTTGTTTTTCGATTGGCTCATTCTCTTAGAAAGCAGACTGAGGCGCCTATGTGGCGAGAATAAAGTAATCGGGTGATAAGGAGGAGTATTTCTTATTATTAAATTAATAAGTAGTCCTCAGAATAGAAACAAAAAGTTCTGTATAGTTATGGGACTTTTTGTTTTTATTATGTGTATAACCTGTTAATTATAAATATATTATATAATTAGCACGAGTCTTAGCTTTAAGAAATTAAAAAAATCTTTTCTTCGATATAAATAACTGAAATATGATTTCACAAATATCTAAAACTTTATCTATATATCTGGAGAAAGTTACACGAAATAGAGGTGTTACCTTTTTCCAAAATGAGTTCTTTGAATAACGATAATGACAGGAAAGTAATAATAAAAACAATGCAATATGTGTTACCTTTGTTACCTTTTGGAGATTTTATGAGAAGTATTATAAGCACAGGGAAAAAAGAGTAACACGGAGTTCTTAAAAAGTGACAGGAGAAAAAGATGTCAAGTTTGTCAGATTTGCCTCGCCTTCGCTTCGGCGATTGCTAATTGTCAAGTTTTTTAAAAATTACAAATAAACGAATTATTAATTTTCATTGGCTGACACTGTTGTTTCTTAATTGTTTTTTGTGTTACTTTTGTTACCTTTTTACGGCTTAGCCCCTTTGCGATAGTTTCTTTATTCATAAAAAATAAAATGAGAACACAGAGTTCTTTGAAGAAAAGTAACAGCCCGGAAATAGTGGAAAAGTGTCAACTTTGTCAACTTTTATACAGAAGCCACAACCAAACGAATTATTAGAGCAAACGCATCAAAATTCATAAAGCTGTTTTTCAGCCTCATGTAGGGGCGTATTGCATACGCCCAATTGTGATATTTTGCTATGCGGGCGTATGCAATACGCCCCTACAGGCCTTCGATAGAAGTTGAACAATTTGATGCGTTTGCCCTGACGAATTATTAATTCTTCATTCTTAATTATTAATTATTTTCTATCTTTGCTTACTTGTAGTTTAACTATAAAGAATACATCTAAATAAACATAATAACTGTGTCGAAGAAAGTAGCCGAAACCCCGTTGATGAAACAATATTTTGAAATCAAGAGCAAACATCCTGATGCAATATTGCTGTTTCGTGTGGGTGACTTTTACGAGACTTTTTCACAAGATGCCATCGATGCTGCCGAGATAACAGGAATTACACTTACCCGGCGTGCCAATGGATCGGCACAATTTGTAGAACTGGCCGGATTTCCTCATCATGCATTGGATACTTATCTTCCTAAACTGGTGCGGGCAGGCAAGCGCGTCGCTATCTGCGACCAGCTGGAAGACCCCAAGCTGACCAAGACAATTGTAAAGCGGGGAATTACGGAACTTGTCACTCCCGGGGTATCCATTAATGACAATATCCTTAATCACAAAGAGAACAATTTTCTCTGTGCAGTACATTTTGCGAAAAGCAGCTGTGGTATTTCCCTGCTCGATATCTCCACAGGTGAATATCTTGTAGCAGAAGGGACTAAAGAATATGTAGATAAACTGCTTACCAATTTCTCACCGAAAGAAGTTTTGGTGGAAAGGAGCAAAAAAAAGCTATTTGAAGAATATTTCGGAACACGTTTCTTTATCTTCGAACTCGATGACTGGGTATTTACGGAAGATACTGCCAGAGACAGGTTATTGAAGCACTTTGAAACAAAGAACCTGAAAGGATTCGGCGTGGAACATCTGACAAACGGGGTAATTGCGGCAGGAACAATCCTTCATTACCTCGATGTCACCCAACATACACAGATAGGGCATATCACTTCGCTTTCGCGGATAGAGGAAGATAAGTACGTTCGTTTGGATAAGTTTACTGTCCGCAGCCTTGAACTTATTTCTACCATGAATGAAGGAGGAAAAAGCCTCCTCGACATTCTGGACAGGACAACATCGCCGATGGGCGCCCGTATGCTTCGCCGCTGGATGGTATTTCCGCTGAAAGATGCGAAGCCTATAAACAGCCGGCTGTCTGTAGTTGAATACTTCTTCAAGGACCTGGAATTAAAAGGCCTGCTGGAAGAACAGCTTTCATTGATAGGAGACTTGGAGCGCATTATATCCAAAGTAGCCGTAAACAGAATTACCCCGCGTGAAGTAGTACAGTTGAAAGTAGCATTGAAAGCCATAGAACCTATACGCGAGGCATTTCTGGCATCGAGCGAGCCAAGCCTGAGAGAAATAGGGGAAAAGCTCAATCCATGCCCTATTATCCGCGAACGTATAGAAAAGGAAATACATCCCGATCCGCCTACAATGCTGAATCGCGGGAACGTGATCAATAAGGGAGTAAACGCAGAACTCGATGAGTTGAGGGATATATCGTATTCCGGAAAAGATTACCTGCTGAAAATACAACAACGTGAGACTGAAGCTACCGGAATCTCCTCTCTCAAGATAAGTTTCAATAGTGTATTCGGCTATTATATAGAAGTACGGAACGCGCACAAGGATAAGGTTCCGGCCGAATGGATCCGTAAGCAAACTCTGGTAAATGCAGAACGTTATATCACACAGGAACTGAAAGACTATGAAGAGAAAATTCTGGGTGCGGAAGAGAAAATCCTGTCCCTCGAAACTGCTCTTTTTAATGACCTTGTACTCAGCCTTGTAGAATACATCCCGACTATACAGGTAAACGCGAATCTGATTGCACAGACCGACTGCCTGCTGTCGTTTGCCAAAGTGGCCAAGGAGAACAAGTATATCCGTCCCGAAATCAATGATACAGATGCATTGAAGATAAAGAACGGACGCCATCCGGTCATTGAGAAGCAACTGCCATTAGGCGAATCGTATATAACAAATGATGTTTTTCTGGATAGTAATTCGCAACAGATAATCATTATAACCGGGCCGAATATGGCCGGTAAATCCGCCTTACTTCGCCAAACTGCTTTGATTACACTGATGGCGCAAGCCGGTAGCTTTGTCCCTGCCGAATCTGCCCAGATAGGGTTGGTGGACAAGATATTTACCCGTGTAGGGGCATCTGATAATATTTCGCTGGGTGAATCAACCTTTATGGTGGAAATGAATGAGGCTGCCGATATATTGAATAATCTCTCTCCGCGTAGTCTTGTCTTATTTGATGAGCTGGGCCGGGGGACCAGTACTTATGATGGTATTTCTATTGCATGGGCTATTGTGGAATACATTCACGAGCATCCGAAGGCAAAAGCTAAGACTTTGTTTGCCACACATTACCATGAACTGAATGAGATGGAGAAATCCTTTAAGCGGATTAAGAATTTCAATGTTTCGGTCAAGGAGATGGATAACAGGATTATCTTTCTTCGCAAGCTGGTTCCCGGTGGCAGTGAGCACAGCTTCGGTATTCATGTAGCTAAGATGGCCGGTATGCCCCAAAGCATTGTGAAACGGGCAAACAACATACTCAAGCAATTGGAAACGGATAACCGCAAACAGGGGATATCTAAGCCTATCAAGGATATTAAAGAAAACAGGGAAGGTTATCAGCTTAGTTTCTTCCAGTTAGACGACCCTGTGCTTAGCCAGGTGAGAGATGAAATAAAATCGCTGGATGTCAATAATCTGACGCCAATGGAAGCCTTGAACAAGTTAAATGATATAAAGAAAATAGTTTCAGGTAAATAAAGTGTTAAAGAATTTCAGACACATTGTATTTTTTCATTCCTTTGTATCCCGAAACGAACTTACAAACAATAAGATAGACTAAAAGCTAATGACTCGAAAAAAAATACTTGTAACAGGAGGAGCCGGATTTATCGGGTCACACTTGTGCGAAAGACTTCTTAATGAAGGCAATGAAGTATTATGCTTAGACAATTATTTCACCGGCTCTAAAGAGAATGTCATACACTTACTTAGCAATCCTTACTTCGAATTGATCAGGCATGATGTTGTCCACCCGTTTCATGTGGATGTGGACCAGATATACAACCTTGCATGCCCTGCCTCTCCTGTTCATTATCAGTATAATGCCATTAAGACTATTAAGACTTCCGTCATGGGAGCCATCAATATGCTTGGACTGGCGAAACGCCTGAAAGCGAAAGTACTTCAGGCTTCGACAAGCGAAGTCTATGGCGATCCTCATGTACACCCTCAGCCCGAGTCATATTGGGGAAATGTAAACCCTATCGGGATACGTTCCTGTTATGATGAAGGGAAGCGCTGTGCCGAGACATTATTTATGGACTATCACCGCCAGAACGGGGTAAGGATTAAGATAGTCCGCATATTCAACACGTATGGTCCCCGGATGAATCCGGAAGACGGTCGCGTGGTTTCGAACTTTATAGTTCAGGCTCTGAAAGGGGAGGATATCACCATATACGGGAATGGTACACAGACACGCAGCTTCCAATATGTGGATGATATGGTGGAAGCCATGATAAGAATGATGGCTACTGATGACTCGTTTGTAGGCCCTGTAAATACCGGTAATCCGGGTGAATTCACTATGCTTGAGCTAGCTAATCTTATACTGGAACTAACAGGCTCTAAATCGAAATTAGTATTTAAGCCTTTGCCAAGTGATGATCCTAAACAACGAAAACCGGATATTAGCCTGGCTAAAGAAAAACTGGGCTGGGAGCCTAAGATTCAGTTGAGAGAGGGACTTACAGAAACGATAGCATATTTTGATAATATCCTTAAATAAAGACTTTTACGAAGACATAAATATAACTAAACATGAAACTTTCAATTGTAATTCCTGCATACAACGAAGCCAGAACAATACATCTGATACTGAATAAGGTCTTAGCTGTGGAACTGATAGGTAATTTCGAGAAAGAAATTATCATTGTTAATGACTGTTCAAAAGATGATACGGTAGAGGTCGTAAAAGCCTATATCGCTGAACATCCTCAAGCAGACATGAAACTATTCGAACAACCTGTGAATATGGGTAAAGGAGCTGCCCTACATAGGGGAATCAAAGAGGCTACAGGTGAATACCTTATAATACAGGATGCCGACCTTGAATATGATCCGGAAGAGTACAATATCTTATTAAAACCTGTCATAGACGGATTTGCAGATGTTGTATTCGGCTCAAGATTTATGGGAGGAAAACCTCATCGTATACTCTTCTTCTGGCATTCTATCGGAAATCAGCTATTGACATTCGTTTCCAATATGTTTACCAACCTCAATCTGTCGGATATGGAGACATGCTATAAGTTGTTCCGGTCAGATATTATCAAGTCCATCCCTTTGCAGGAGAGACGCTTCGGATTTGAGCCGGAAGTGACAGCCAAAGTAGCGAGATATCCCCATGTAAGGATCTATGAAGTGGGTATATCCTATTATGGACGGACTTACGAGGAAGGCAAGAAGATAGGCTGGAGAGACGGAGTAAGAGCTTTTATCTGTATGCTTAAATACGGATTATTCAGAATGAAGTGATCTGAATAATATAACTGAACTACAGTTTGGAGAAGAAAGATTCGATTGACCGGGTGAAATTATCCCACGACAACCGTCTCTTTTCTCTTTTGAGATTATCTTTATAGAGTTCTGTATCCGAACTGAAGAACTCCTCTATACCCTCGGCTATATCCCCAGGAGTAGGTTCAGGTACAATCAAACCTGTATTAGAATCCTTAACAGTACTTCCCAGTGCGCCTACATTCGTAGCTATCATAGGCAGCTCCATCTGATAAGCTAAAGCCACCACCCCGCTTTGTGTTGCAGACTTGTATGGCAAGACCAGCACATCTGCTGCAGAAAATAAGGTTGATACCATATCATCGGGGATATATTGTTCAAAGACAACTATATTATCTTTTAAAGGTGATTGATTAATCAGTTCAGTATATTTGCCAAAACTGCCATAACTCTCACCGGCTATGATCAGTTGATAAGAGTCGTCCAGCATTCCCATCGCTTCGATAAGAATATCCAATCCCTTATAATCGCGTATCAGCCCGAAGAAAAGAAGGTTCTTCTTATTTTCCCTAATTCTCAGCGTCTTACATGCCGAGGATTTATCCGTACGTTCAGCATACTGATCGTATATAGGATGTGGCTGTAGTAGTATCTTCGCATCTTTTTTCAGGGAAAGTAAATCCTGCCGGACGGGTTCACTCATGACAATAAATGCATCACATCTATTGAAGAAAAAGCGGGCAAAAGACTTATCCACAAATCTTTTCTCATGTGGGATCGCATTGTGAACAAGGGCGACGACTTTGGTACTTTTATTAAGGAAAAGACATACTGAGCCATAGGCAGGTGCAAGGAAAGACATCCAGTATGGTATAATAAGTAGATCGGGAGCATACTTATTAATATGTCTGGCTGTCCGGATATATGTAAAAGGGTTTATACTGTTCAATACACGATCGCTGTCTATTACAGTAGCAGTATCGCCTTCAGCTACATACTGAGTCTTACCGGGAAATAGAAAATCGGGATAGAGGGTCGTAAACGTGAATGCTTTCACCTCATTCTGCCTGAAAAGTTCTGTATATAACCGGGCATTAAGTTGGGCTAAACCTCCCCTGTAAGGATAAAATGGTGAAAGTATTGCAATTCTCATGGGTCTATCTTATCTAGTATCTTGTATATTCTTGATACAACAGATTCCTCCGTAACCCTCTCCATACAGGCATATTCTTCATTCTCTCTCTGACAAGGTAACTCTCCAAAAACCGAACATGGCCTACATTCTAAATCGACTTGAATAGCATTAGCTATATCTTGTCTAAATCCATAAAAGCCCATTGCCGGATGAGTTGCTCCCCAAACAGATACCACAGGTATCTGCACCAATGAGGCAAGATGCATATTAGCCGAATCCATCGACAGCATGACGTCCAGATATGAGATAAGAAGCATTTCTTTCTGCAAGTTGAGTTTTCCCGTGAGGTTGACCGTATTCGGATACTTGGACGCCCAGTGGGATAATACCTTTTGTTCCTCCTTGCCCGAACCAAACAGAAATACAGTAACTCCCTCTTTCTTAGATAAGATATCAATTATATTCGACATTTTCTCTAAAGGATATATTTTACCCCTATGCTTAGAAAAAGGGGCTATACCAATCCATTTGCCGTTTTTTTCTTTAACAACGGATTTAAGATCTGAAAAATTCCGAGGTACGAAATCAAAGAAATTATTGAATACCATTGGCGCCGGAAAACCCAATTTATCAAAAACTTCCTGGTAGCGCAGCATTGTATGTTTAAGTGGGGGATCCAGTTGCTTATGAGCTATCGCATATTTCTTTTCGCTCTTTCCTTTATCGATGTGTGCAACTTTGTGACCCATGAGAAACATGGAATGGCGTATACTTTTCGACCGCAAAACGTCGTGTACATCAGCCACATGAGAAAACCTCATGGCAAACAACCGTCTCATCACCCTGAAATAACCTATTAATCCCCGGTGCTTCTTCTTAATATCGAGTGGAATAACATTTACATTGAATCCCAGATTCTCGAATAGGGGGGCAAATGCTTTCCGTGTCATTACCGAAAAACGATCTTGAGGATATTTTGCGGCAACAGAATATACAACCGGAACGAGCATAGCCACATCTCCGAAGGAAGATATCCGTATTACCAGAACTTTAGACATAATCGTATAATTTGTGAACTTCTATCGAATTTATTGTGTTTTTGCATATAAAACAGGATTGAGACTAGGATCGTTATACATCTTCATCTGTTTATACACTTTCATATATTTTTTCCCTGTCTCTATATCCTCCAGTAATTCTTCTATCGCCGTAGAAAGATCTTTACGCTGAGTGAGTAGAACCTGGAGCTTCTTCGATGCTTGTTCATTATGATCTGCGGATGTGTTCTTTCTGCCCACTTCCTGTTGCATATGATATATCTTAAGAGCAAGGATAGACAAACGGTCTATCGCCCATGCAGGGCTTTCGGTATTAATACGGGCATCGGACAAAGGGCTTATATTTTTGTACTTATCCAGAAAATAACTGTCTATGAGTTCTACCAGATCTGTTCTGTCCTGATTTGATTTATCTATACGGCGCTTTATTAACAAGGCTTCTGCCGGATTAATATCCGGGTCGCGGATAATATCTTCCAGATGCCATTGAACCGTATCTATCCAGTTTTTAAGATACAGGAAATATTCTATCGATTTCTCAGTATAAGGATTACTGATAGGACTATCTACGTTGTCCGTTCTATGATAATCATTAATTGATTTTTCGAAAATAGCATTACTCAAATCGGTAAAAGTCATGGCTCGTTCTTTATCTTTATATTTATACTATTTGTCTGCCCAGGTTTCCCGGTCTAAATTACGATAGTTTATGGCTTCAGCCAAATGTTTCGGCTCTATTTTTTCGGAACTATCCAAATCTGCAATTGTCCGCGATACTTTCAATATCCTGTCATAGGCCCTGGCTGACAGATTGAATTTGTCCATCGCCGTTTTTAATAACTGCAAACCTGTCTCGTCCGCAGAAGCATACTTGGCAAGAAGCTTTGGAGTCATCTGCGCATTGCAGTATATTCCATCCTCATCTTTGAAGCGTTGAGCCTGTATATCTCTTGCCTTTATAACGCGATCTCTTATCGATTTGCTCGCTTCAGCCGGCGTTTTATCCGATATCTTTTCAAATGGTACGGGAACTATCTCGATGTGTATATCTATGCGGTCAAGGAGCGGACCCGATATCTTGTTCAGATATTTCTGGACAGCGCCGCCTGGACAAACACATTCCTTTTCAGGATGGTTGTAATATCCGCAAGGACATGGATTCATCGAGGATACCAGCATGAAGCTGGCCGGATATTCAACCGAAAACTTCGACCTCGATATAGATATTTTCCGGTCCTCGAGCGGCTGTCGCATAACCTCGAGTACACTACGGCTAAATTCGGGTAACTCGTCAAGAAAAAGAACCCCGTTATGCGCTAAACTGATCTCGCCGGGTTGAGGATAGGCTCCGCCGCCAACCAGTGCCACATCGGAGATGGTATGATGAGGGCTACGAAAAGGGCGTTGAGCCATCAGAGAAGTTTCATTCCCTATTTTGCCTGCAACGCTATGAATTTTGGTTGTTTCCAATGCTTCCTGCAAAATAAAGGGGGGAAGGATCGATGGCATTCGCTTCGCCATCATCGACTTTCCTGCTCCCGGAGGGCCTATCATAATCAGATTGTGTCCGCCCGAAGCTGCAACTTCCAGTGCCCGCTTTACATTTTCCTGTCCTTTTACATCTGCAAAATCAAATTCAAA
The DNA here is from genome assembly GCF_015234155.1 of Dysgonomonas sp. GY75. Taxonomy (NCBI): domain Bacteria; kingdom Pseudomonadati; phylum Bacteroidota; class Bacteroidia; order Bacteroidales; family Dysgonomonadaceae; genus Dysgonomonas; species Dysgonomonas sp. GY75. The sequence continues at coordinate 78,434 of NZ_JADCLQ010000017.1, read as the reverse complement.
AATCTGTTGCGCATTATAAAATTCGGCGCGGGTATCTATTATTGTTTTTTCCAGTTCTATTTCTTCATTAAAGAAGTCTACGACTTCGCTTATGTTGTCCACCCCATATACATCCAAATTGTTGACTACAGCCGCTTCACGTGCATTTTTGCGAGGTAGGACCAGACCTTTAAAACCGAGTTCCCTGGCTTTTATGGCTATGGGAAGAACTCCTTTTATGGGAAGTATACTACCATCGAGTGACAATTCTCCCATAATCATGTAGTTTTCAAGCCTATTCGATTTCAGGCCTTCCGAGGCAGCCAGTATCCCGATTGCCAAAGGTAAATCATATGCCGTACCCTCTTTCCTTATATCGGCGGGGGACATATTGATGACGATCTGTTGACGAGGGAATTTATAGCCGTTTATTTGTAGCGCCGAAACTATACGTTCGTGACTTTCCTTTACGGATGCATCAGGAAGTCCGACAAGCATAAACTTTATGCCTTTCGAACAGTTTACTTCTATTGTAACCAATGTTGCAAGTATGCCTTGTACAGCTGCGCCGAAAACCTTTACTAACATCTAAAGGAGTTAATTGAGTAACAAGAAACAAAGATAAAAAAACAATTAATAATTAAGAATGAAAAAAATTAATAATTCGTATGATTGTAGCTTCTGTATAAAAGTTGACAAACTTTACACTTTTACACTATTTTTGCTTGTACCCTTTGTGTAAATCTGCACACCTTTTCAGTGTCATCATTTTTTATTCCCACTTGCCTTATTTTACATACATTAACCATCTATTGTTAAAATCTGACACTTTTACACTATTTTTTTACTATCATTTTCATATTCGTTAACTATATTTAGCCAAAAAGTAACAAAGGTAACACGGAAAGCAATTAATAATACAAATCAGTAGTTGAGTTTTAATGTTCTATTATTTTCTGCTGCACTTCGTTCCGCTTAAACGTTCATTTTGGCATTGCCCAAAACGAACCAAAAGGCTAGCGCTCCTGTTGAGTCGCCTACGCTCCTCGATTTTCAATTCCTCGTGGTACCCAAAACCGTCTTGACGGCTGAATCAAACAAATGGGCTATCGCCCCGTTTGATTCTACCCCGCCTGCCTCACTAATGCGCAAGGGCTGCCTCACATAGGGCTAAAGCATGAAGATACACTGTCCTGTCGCCGCGTCGCGATAACGGCCTCATTCCGCAGGCGGGGCACCCAATCCGTAAAGCGGAGGTGTAGGGCAAAATAGGATAGCTGTTATACACGGCTGATAATCCGGCTAAAGATAACTCCGTATTATTTTGCCCCACCGGAACTGCGATTTTGGGTCGGCGGAGGGATACAGCCTTGATTTTTGTAACTTTTTATCAAGAAAAAGTTAAGAAAAACAAGCCGGATGGCACGTTAGAAAAATAGAACATTAAAACTCAACTACTGATTCGCATTATTCAGGAAAAAATATGGCTAGACTTGTCAATACCTTTTATTTTCTGAATATCTGGATGAAATATCTCTATTTTTACTACTTTTGTTACGTTATAATGAAAAAAGAAACGCCTTGAAATTACCTAATATTGTTGTCCGTATCCTCGCCGGAGCCGTATTCATCGGCTTGCTACTCGGTGGAATACTCATAAATGAGTACACTTTTGTTGTCATATTCTCATTGCTTATTGTATTATGTCTGTATGAATTTTACGGATTGATAGAAAAAGCTGTAAAAGTTCCTGTTATCCGGCCATGGAATATATTAGGAGGATTTTTTCTTTTTTTAGGAGGATTTTACTATTGTGTTTATTCATCATCTGCACTTGCTTTTGTTCCGTATATGATTTACCTGATAGTCCTTTTCATCAGTGAATTGTACATGAAACGTGAGAATCCTATTCAGTCTTTATCCTATTCGCTGCTAGGACAGGTTTATATTGCAGGCTCTTTGGCGCTGACAAATTATCTTGTATTTGCTTATGAACCAGGAAGTTACCATTATATATATATTCTGGCCCTGTTGGTAACTATATGGGTAAACGATACTTTTGCCTATCTTACAGGTATGGCTTTTGGAAAACATCCCTTATTTGAGCGCATATCTCCTAAGAAGTCATGGGAGGGATTCGTTGGCGGAGCAATGGTAGCCATAGCCTCTTCTCTTATTTTTGCACACTTTTTTACCAATCTCTCCACTATCGCATGGCTTGGCTTCGCAGCGGTAGTAGTCGTATTCGGAACCTGGGGCGACCTCTTCGAGTCACTTATAAAACGTACGTTGGGAGTAAAAGATTCGGGGAATATGATACCCGGACACGGCGGCATTCTTGACCGCTTCGACAGTACGATACTGGCTATTCCGGCAGTGTGTGTCTATTTATTACTGATCAGTCTCTGAAAAGAGTTTTAATAAGCTCTTTCCACTATATATTCCACAGCGGCCTCCAACGCCTTGCGCACCTCAGTGTCTGAAACTGTGGCGATTATTTCCTCCGCCCGATTTTTATATTCTTCCATCTTGCGGTAAGCATATTCTATACCTCCATGCTCTTTGGCATAGCTGATAAGCTTATGTATGTTTTCGTCGGTATAGTTGTAAGAGAATATAACAGACAATAGTTCTTTTTTCTCATCTTCCGGAGCGTAACTTATAGCATATAATAAGGGAAGCGTAACTTTTCCTTCACGTATATCGTTTCCTGTAGGCTTGCCGATGGCATCGGTAAAGTAATCGAATATATCGTCCCGTAATTGGAAACAAACTCCGAGATATTCTCCCAATTTGGTAAATCTTTCAACTTCCTCACTTGATGCGTCCACTGACATTGCCCCTATACGCATGCACACGGACATTAGGGATGCTGTCTTTTTCCTGATTACCTGAAAATATTCATCTTCATCCAGAATCAGTTCTTTGACTAGCGAGAGCTGGTTTAATTCCCCTTCGGCAAGGTCGCGGCCCAGATCTGAAACGCGGGATATGATCTCAATATTTCCGGTCAATACACTTTTAATTAAGGCTGTAGATAGAAAATAGTCACCCGCAAGCACGGCCATTTTATTATCGTAAATAGCATTCAGCGAAGCCATTCCTCTCCTTATTTTGGATTCATCAACAACATCGTCATGTATAAGGGAAGCTGTATGCAGAAGTTCTACTGTAATGGCGGAGTTATAAGTCGTATTGTTTATTTCTCCACAGGCCTTTGCCGCTAATAGTAACAGAATGGGACGTATCCGTTTACCATCCGATTTCATTATATAATCTATAATCTCCTGAATCCTTACGTTATTACAAAAGACAGAATCTTTGTAATAGGTATTGAATTTTTTCAGTTCTTCCGTTACTGGTTTTGCTATTAAAAGCTTTTTATCCATACTAAGTTTTGTTGAGTTGCAAATTTAGGAATAATTCGGGTTATAGCATTATATATTTATAACTTTGAACATCATTGGGATATTTTTTAAGGAATAACAAGAACATACTTTACCTTATTGTGTTTTTCCTGTTATATATCAGAAAAACGGTCCCGCTATTTTCCTGTCAATGTAATAACAGGTACGATCATTTCCTCCATAGAAATACCTCCGTGCTGGAATGTATCGGTATAATATGATACATAATGGTTGTAATTATTTGGATATGCAAAAAAAACATCTCCTGTGGCAAAGATATACTTTGTGCTTATATTGGGAGATGGCAATCCTGTCCTCTCCGGAGAATGGATGTCATACACCTTTTTACGGTCATACTCCAGATTCCGTCCGAATTTATAACGGATATTAGAGTTTACACTTTTATCACCTATGACCTTCACCGGATTTTTCACACGTATAGTACCATGATCGGTAGTAAGTACAATCTTATAGCCCATCCCCTTTGCCTTTCGCAAAATATCCATCGTGCTGGAATGTTTGAACCACGAACGGGTAAGCGAACGATAAGCAGCTTCGTCCGAAGCCAGTTCACGTATCATCTTTGACTCGGTACGGGCATGGGACAGCATATCCACAAAATTGATGACAATGACATTCAGCGACTTATTGTTCAATGAATTCATATTCTGGACAAGTTTTTCACCTGATGAAGACGACAGCAGTTTATTATAAGAGAAGGTATATTTCCCTCCGTATTTTTCCAATTGCTTCTGTAAAAATATCTCTTCGTTCAGGTTCTTTCCCTCGTCTTCATCTTCTTCCACCCACAGGTCGGGATAAGACTTTACAATCTGTGATGGCATCAGCCCGGAGAAAATAGCATTGCGCGCATATTGTGTAGCTGTGGGCAAGATGCTGAAATATTCCTCTTCTGAAATATTAAAATCGGCAGCCAGCAGGTCTTTTACTTCCCACCATTGATCGAGACGGAAGTTATCGATCAGGATAAAAAATACTTTTTCTCCCTTGTCTAATAAGGGAAGTATTTTTTTTGGAAAAAGTTCGGGGCTAATTAGTGGCTTGTGCTTTCCATCTTGTATCCATGATTCGTAATTTTTCTTTATATACTTGCAAAAGCTATTATTTGCCTCCTGTTTTTGTACACGTAAAAGGTCTGCCAGGGGGCTTTGTGAAGCATCTAATTCTATTTCCCAATATACTAGTTTTTTGTAAATATCTATCCAGTCGTTAAAATCGGTGGAATCATTGATGTGCGTACTTATCTGAGAAAACTCGTCCCGGTATCCTTCAAGCGTTATTTCGGAAACGATATCATCTTTGTGCAGATTCTTTTTCAGGGACAGGAGTATCTGGTTAGGGTTGACAGGTTTTATCAGATAATCGGCTATTTTTTTGCCTATGGCATGTGTCATGATCCCTTCATCCTCACTCTTGGTAATCATAATAACCGGAATATTGGGATCTATCTCTTTGATAAGGCTCAGAGTTTCCATACCTGCCAGTCCGGGCATGTTTTCATCGAGGAATATAATGTCGAACGATTCGCTCTTTACGCTGTCCAGTGCATCCTGACCGCTGTTCACAGGTGTTACTTCATATCCTTTCTCCTCAAGGAAAAGAATATGAGCGCGCAACACATCTATTTCGTCATCGGCCCAAAGTATCCGTTTTTTTCTCATTCAAAACTTATAGTTACAAGGCAAGCCACATTTATATCTTATAAAGTGGCTTGCTATATCATTTTGCACTTTAGTTAATAATCAAAAGTACAAACAGAAGTCCAATCCTTAAAACGGAGAGGGTTAAAGTTTATTATTTCAGTACCTGGTTAATTGCGTTCAACAGATACTCTTTAGGATCGGAACTGTACTCCCAGAACATAACTCCGGCCATTCCGTTAGTCTTCACGTACTCGCATTTTGCTTTTGCCGATTCTTCATCGTCATAGGTTACAAACTCGCCCTTATAAAAATTGAACAGGTAAGGAGCCTGCGCTGCTTCGTCCCAATATCTGTAATATTCATTCTGGTTTACCAGGCTATCTTTGATAAATGTGTATCCCTTTCCCTGTATTTGTTCGGTTATCGGGTCACCTACTCCTTTCGATGAATCTTTCTTCGTTTTATAGATGCGGCCATAGAAAGCGATGCCCATTACCAGTTTTTCCATAGGTACGCCTGCTGCATTGAAGGCTTTTACAGCTATATCGGCACTATTAGACTCGCTGTACTTATCCGACGCTAAAAGATTGGTGTGATGGATCGCTTTTTCCTTCGATTGGGAGTCATAGGTCATTATATTTACATAGTCGAGGTATTCCTGAGCCTTGCCCATCTCTGTATTGTTTATAAACTCCTGTGAGCCACCGACGGCTGTTGTGAGCAGATATTTCTTGTCCGATGTTTTTTCCAGTTCATCCAATTCGGCCCTGATGGCGGCGAACATCAGCGTATAGTTCTGCTTATCTTCGGGGCGGAATACATTACCTGTGTCCCCTTCCATGGCAGGGTATTCCCAATCTATATCCACTCCGTCGAGATTATATTTACTCATGATCTCAACGGCAGATTTGGCAAATGTCTTTTGTCCTTCGGTAGTCAATACGGCGTCTGAGAAATTCCTGCTCCATGCCCATCCCCCGATCGATATAAGTATTTTCAAATCCGGGTTTTGCTGTTTCAGTTCATTCAGTTTCCTGAAATTGACTGTGTCGGTCGCTTCATTTGTCAGGAAAGCTTTCCCTCCCTGTACATCTACAAAGGCGTAGTTGATATGAGTTATCTTATTAGGGGATATTTTACTCACATCTGTCAGTCCGTTGTATCCGCCTACATATGCAATTATTACAGGTTTGGACCTATCTTCCCCGCTTTTTTTGTTGCAGGAGGATAATATAACAAAGAGTAATAAAATGGAAATAATAATGTTCTTATTCATAATTATTAAATTAGAAATTAATAAAGAATTTCTATTGGGATGTTCCAACTATCTATCCACATTATTTGCCGGTATCCAATGCTGTTTCTATCTGTGCCAATAAGTCCAGCAAATGGCTGCGCTTGATTCCCGATGACGAGGTAGCGGCATTGCGTATGCTCTGGCGCAGATCGATTAATTGTGTACGGGCAATGCCTGTTGCATCCGAAGCTCTTGTTTGTGCCTGCGGAGCCGCATTCTTAGGGTCTACAATGCTGATGAGGGCATTGACATAGTTCTTTTGCAGGTTGCGGCGATAGATGTCGATTGCTTTTCCGTTTGTAAGCTCAGACCATACGCTCTTTTTCAGGTCGTTGAACATATTGATAGCTGTATAAGCACCGGCACCGTTATATGCCTCGTCACGCAACATCTTGTCTATTGTATATTTGCTAATCAGACGGTCCAATGTTCTTTTTTGAACACTTCCGATCGAATTTACCGGATCTACACTTGCTTTTGTTATCAATGTTTTGTCGATCAGCCACTCGGGAGTAGAAAATAACTGTTGGTCGAGAAACTGCATTGCTTCTTTTTGTATGCTTGCCGGAACAAACTCCTCCGAATTACCGGATTGCTCCACTACCAGAGGGGTACGGTAAATACCGGCTATATTTTTGGCAACATGTCCCATATAACGGCCATATTGTGTCACAACTTCTCCATATATGGAAGTTGCCATCGCATAATCTTTATTCGGTTCTTTAGTCCAATCCAGTATTTGCGGCACAATACGTTGCAGGTTTTTTATACCATAGCCGCTTGCCAGCATGGCATTGTCGCCAAGGTCTTCGCTTTGGTTGCGTGGATCGTCAGGATCGGTTTCCGTTCCGAAGGTAAAGCGTTTGTCGCTCCGGAGTTTTTCCATTATTGTCTTGTTTGAGAACGGAATTTCGTCCTCTGCAGTCGCATATTCGGGCAAGTATCTGTAACCCCATTCTATCGACCAGTCATCATATATACCGATACGAGGAAAGAGTCCTTTTTCCGAAATATTATCTTCGGGCTGGGCGATATAATTGAATCGTGCGTAGTCCATTATCGAAGGTGTATGTCCGTTAGCTTCCACCCACTCTTTGTTTCTGAGGTTTTCGACAGGTACGGTTGCCGAAGATCCGAAATTATGCCTCAGCCCTAATGTATGTCCTACCTCATGTGATGATACAAAGCGGATAAGTTCGCCCATCAGTTCGTCGTCGAATTTCAGTTTTTGGGCGCGTTTATCCACATTCCCCGCTTGTATCATATACCAGTTGCGCAATAAGAGCATCACATTGTGATACCAGTTGATATGTGTTTCTATAATTTCACCGCTGCGGGGATCATGTACATGCGGGCCGCTGGCATTCGGTATATCCGAAGGCTTATAAACGATTGCGGAGTGACGTGCATCCTCGAGGCTCCATGTGGAATCTTTAGGCGCTTCCATTCCTATGATCGCATTCTTGAATCCTGCTTTTTCAAACGCTTTTTGCCAGTCGTTGACACCTTGTATGAGGTATGGTACCCATTTCTTTGGCGTGGCAGGGTCTATGTAGAAAACAATCGGCTTTTTAGGTTCTACCAGTTCTCCGTTCACATATTTCTGTAATTCTCCCTCTTTCGGTTCCAGTCTCCAGCGGGTAATTTTCGATTTATAATCTATCCCCTGCGAATTGGAATCGAAGTCGGTATACCTTACCGCAAAATATGCTACGCGGGGATCGAACAAGCGCGGTTTCATCGGTTCTTTCGGAAGCAAAACGAGGGAACTGTTGAGTTCGTATGTCATGGGGTCGTTAGGGAAATACTGTGCTGCCTGAGGCGGGTATCCCATTGGCGGTACCTGCGCATATGTCTTAACCGTTTTGATCTCTACATTTATAGGGTATGCTTTGATGGTGTCTATATAACTCCTGTCGGCAAAGTGGTTTCCGATGCCCCTGTATTTCTTCATGTTGGTGTCGAAGAAGAAAACGTTATTGTCACCATTCAGGAAATCGGTAATATCTATGACGGCGGCAGATGTTTTGCTTACAGAATCTTTATTCAGAGCCTGTATGGCAAATGTAGCCATAATGGGTTGTATATTCGAGTTCTTTACCGACTGATACATGCCTAGCGTATCGTTTGCCTGCTCGAGATATGAGATACTGCGAATAAAGACTTTATTATTAGGTGCTTTTTCGAAACGGATGACGTTTTCCCCTATCTGGTCGCCGGGATAGCCAACCATCGATTTGTACCTGTTCACAGGAGCTTTCGAGATTCTGTTCACTACAAGTATATCGCGTTCCATAATGGAATCGGGAAGTTCGAAGTAGAATTTATCCTTTACCTTATGTACTTTGAAGAAACCGGCATTGGTTTTTGCCTCTTTGGTTATCACTTCCCCGTATGGCTTGGGTGCTCCGGGAGGTGTGGCCGGCTTGGGCGCCGGAGCGGCTGCTTCTTTTTTTTCCTCTTTCTTTTTTCTTTTGAAGGGATTCCTTATTTGTGCGTTTCCGCCTAATATCCCTGCTGTAAGGAATAGAATAAGAATCAGGTTCTTCTTGTGCATAGTTGCGGTAATTAATTGTAAATAAAAATAGTTAATATACAAAACTAAAGAAATTAATATATTAAATGCTAAGTTTTGGATAAATAAGTAGGGTAAGCCCACGAAAATTCATATAATGGTTTTTTGCATTTGTAGGGGCGAATTGAATTGCAAAATCGGCCGAGCCTCAAATTTATCAAAAAAACTTTATCTATATAAGAAACTAATTATTAACCATTAATATTTAAGTATCTTATGAAGTATAAAGAAAAAATAGCCACAGAGATTATCCGGATGATAGAACAGGATTTGTGCAGCATATCAGAAATCTGCAAATCATTTAAAATCAGCCGTAAGACATTTTATGAATGGAAAAAAGAAAAGCCCGAATTTAAAGAAGCGGTAGAAGAAGCCATCGACCACCGCGAAGATGTGATGATAGCCTCGGCACGCATAGGGTTGAAACAGTTGCTGGAAGGCTACGTGCAGAAAAAAGAGAAGGTCACCTATGTCCCCGATAAAAACGATCCGCTGAACGATGTGGAGAAATGCCGTGTAGTGGAAAAGAAATTCTGCCCGCCAAGTATCCGCGCTATAAAGTATGTCCTTGACCGGGAGGAAAGGAAGAAAGACAAAGACCGGTTGCTGGCATCGGAGCGCCGTCCGCTGGTTATCGAAGTACAGGATGAGGAAACCAGGCGCCAACTGATGATATTGCAGGAGAACGGCTTCCGTCCGGGCGGTTCACTCAATCCGGAGGTAGTGGCGGCCGTGGATAGGAAACAGGAAGAAGAACTAAAAGTGAAAAGTGAAGGATTAGAAGTGGAAAATGGGCAAGAGCAGGCAGAGCAAGGGCAAGTTATGGAACAGCCGCCTGTTGCTCAACCGTCCGCCGCTCCGGTAGAGAAACCCAAGGTGAATCTTTATCCGTTTCTGCCTCCGGGATACACATCGAGGACGGATTGAGGAAAGGGAAAGGGAAAAGGAGAAAGTAATAAGTAAAGAGATACGAGTAGACGAGGTACAAGATACAAGTTGTTGACTAATAACAGTTGAATGGAAAACCTGTTACCTTTTATTTTTAAACACGGAGTAAAAGGAGTAGCACGGAGTTTTTAGAAGAAAAAGTGATAATAAAAATTGTGTGAAAAGTCGTCAGGTTTGTCAGGTTTTGTACATAAGCTATCGGCTATCAGCTAATAGCTAAAAATGTGTTACCTTTGTTACCTTTTAATAAAGAAGATGCTTTGCTTTGCTCAACAAGACAAGCTAATTATTAATTTTTCATTCTTAATTATTAATTTTTTTCTGTGTTACCTTTGTTACCTTTTTCGATTTTTCTATCCAACCCAACACCAACAGACTAGGGGCAATAGGGGTTTACCGGTTAATGCAGTAATATTTCTTTTAGCTTTTTCTTTTTGTCAGGGGTAATTTTCAATTGGTTAAGCATATAATCATCTACCGAGCCGCTCATTTCCCTGATGCACGATATTCCGTATTTCAGGTATGCAAGGTCTGTTTTGGTAAGCATAGTGAGTGCTTCCTGGCGGGATTCGGTGAGGCTATCGGCATCTTTTACCAGCTTGGTACGGTCTATCCCTATTCCTGACCACATATAGTCATCCTCTATTACATCCAGAGGGACGTCTAGCGCGCGGAGGAGAAAATAGGTAGCCAGACCACTTTGGTCCTTACCGAGGTAACAATTGTATGCTATCGGGTAATTATTCTCGTCGCAGAGATAATCGAAAAAGCGGGCGTAATCATCTGCAAAGTTTACAATCATATCCTTATATGTATCCTGTGTATAGATTACAGCATCGCCACGAAGAAATTTGCCTTCCAGTACTTTCTGTGAAATAGAGCTATAGCCTTTCTCTGAAATGGGGATACGCACATTATTCGCACCTTTGAAACGGTCTAAAAAGGGCCTTTTCACATCTTCGGACCGTAGATCGATTATCGTCTTTATTTCCAGGCAGGATAATTCGGTACTATCATGGGGAGTCATGCGAAAGAAACTACCCGAACGGAATATTTTGCCCCAACGGATAACACGATTGTCATTTGTTACATATCCGCCTATATCCCGGAAGTTCTGTATACTGTCCATTTCGAAAAAGCGGTTTGTGATAATGTTGGACATTGTTCCTGCAATCTTTATCCGGAAGTATTTACGCTTTTCTACCGAGTCGGAGGTGCTGTTTATTATAGCGATATAGTCATTTGATTTTACAGTATAAGATGGAATGGATGGGAAAACGCTATCATTATCCGACACGAATATTTCGGCCGGAACATTATCTGTTTCCGGGTATAACTCCCATTTTAATGTATAATTACCTTTAGCATCTCTTTCACATAAGGCTATCACTGTAGGTTTGGAAGTACAGCTATACAAGGTAACTAATAATGTAACACAGGTAAATAGTTTTAATTTCATGTCACAAGCAATCATTTTAGTTGAGGCTTCCGACCTCTTTTATTACTTTGGTATCTCTTTAAAACATATGTCAGATAACGATATTATATAAGGTTTTCATCTCCGGATAAACGGAGGTCTTATAGCAAAGATACATTAGTCTGATGTGTTTGTCAATAGAATGCATTCTTTTTGCGAAGATTTACCTTTTTTTTACACTTGAATGTGATTTAACTCTATGATAGGAAATATTTCAACTAATTCCGTATATTTGCCATGTATTAACAATATGGTAAAAGAAGAGGTAAATAATTATCAGGAAAGGACATCTCTGTTAACAATGGATAAAGCCATTTGGAAAGCTCAAATAATACGGGAGAAATATTCAAAGGAAGCAAGCCTGAAGCTTGAAGCTAAAGGCAACTGGTCTTTGTATGCAGGAAGTTCTGTGGATACGATAAACAGAACTATGCCCATATTGACAGGCAATGGCAGTGGCAGTTTCTTCCTTAGTGTGAGTACCTATAGCCGCGTTTATTTTGAATTGGTCTGTGGTAACGAACGATTGATTCTCACTGAAAGACACCTTCCCATGGCCGGAGGCTATAACTTCCGCGATCTGGGCGGTTTCAGAACAATGGATGGACGATATACCAAATGGGGAAAGCTTTTCAGGGCAGACGAATTATCCAATCTTACAGCCGACGATCTGAAATACCTTTCAAGTATACCAATAACTTCTGTTATAGACTTCAGGGCACAAAGCGAATCCCGCCGTTCACCGGACAAACTGCCTCTAACCGTTCATTTTACCTATCCTATAGCTATCACTCCGGGCAATCTCAGTTCGGAAGGAATTCAGGCTAATATGCTGAAAACGAATATCGACTCTCATATGAAACATATGAACCGCTTGCTGGTAAGCAACCCGGCATGCGTGAGAGCCTTTCGTATATTCTTTGCAATCGTGCAGAACAATCTTAGTGCTCCTCTTATATTTCATTGCTCTGCAGGGAAAGACAGGGCGGGTATGGCTACAGCACTGGTACTCTTTGCCTTGGGAGTGGATGAAGCAACAGTTATGGATGATTACCTGATGTCGAAAATTTACCTGAGTGATAAATATGATGCTTTCATAGCAAAGTATCCGCGGGCAGAATCGATATTCACGGTAAAACGTATGTTTCTGCAGGCCGGCATAAATCAGATAAAGAGAGATCACGGCAGTATAATGAATTTCCTTGTCAAAGAACTAAAAGTAGATATAGTGAGAATGAGACGGTTGTATTTGGACTGATAAATACCGGATGAGTATCAGCTCATTATAAAATATCATGATTCACTGAAACAAAAGCGGTACTTTTATTGTTTACCTATTGTACATCGGACAGATCAGACTAAAAATCTATTATAGATAGAATCAATATTAACATTTACACATTCAATTGTTAATACTTGGATTTGAAAATCGCAATCATTATCTTTGTCTATATAGAAACAACATAAATAAATAAATTTTATAATTATGAGCACATCTACATTAAAAGAAAAGAAAGCTGCATCAGTAAATGCAGAAATCGGAACATTTTTAGGTAAAGTATTTGCTTTTAACAGCAGTCTGAAACTTCACCACTGGCATATAACCGGTAAAGGAAGCTATGCCGCACACATTGCACTTGATCAGGCCATCGGCGACCTATTGGATGTAACAGATCGTTTGGTAGAAACTTCTTATGCAGTAAAAGGAGATCTGGATATTGTAATTCCTGAAACAAAGAATCCTACAAACATTGTAAAACATGCCGAGGATTTCTTTAAATATACAGAAGGCCAAAGGGAATTGTTTGCCGAAGCTTTCACTCAGGCAATTATTGATGACTATCAGGAAGCAATCCAACAATTACTGTACCGTCTGAAAAGACTACAATAATTGGAAGAACTACTACAAGAAAATTAAGGAATAGTTGAACAGGGATTATCTATTGATCCCTGTTCTTATTTTGTATAGCTATACAATCATTCTTACAAGGTGAGGGCAGACGAAATATGTGTTTTTATGCAGAAAGTTTATCTATAAGTATAGCTGTTAGCCTTTAGCTGATAGCTTGTAGCTCTTTGAAAAAATGAATTAGCAGATTTGTAAATTAGTATATTAGCGAATGAATGAAATAGTGTAACGTTTTTTAAGAGTTACAAGTTACTGCGCCCTGCGGGCAGTTACGAGTTACGAGGGAAAAAATTAGCTCTGCTGACCGTTGGTTCTTAATTTTTCATTCTTCATTATTAATTGTTTTCCGTGTTACCTTTGTTACTTTTTAACTATATACAGTTAGCAGATGCAAAATAGGCAGTGAAAAATAAGAGAAAAGTTGTCAGATCTGTCAGATTTTAACTGTATACGGTTAAAAAATGTAAATAAGGATAGCGGTTAAAATTCCCGATATTTCGTTTACCCTGTTACAAGGTTATTAAACGCGACTTTGAATAATAAAAATTTATATCTTTGTGCTCCCAACGGAAAATACACAGTAACAAAGAATGAAAACAGATATTGAAATAGCCGGAAGTATCCAACTTGACAAGATTTCAGATGTGGCGAATAAAGCAGGAATCAATGCTGAAGAACTGCATCAGTATGGTAAACATATAGCAAAAATCCCTGTCTCCTTCATCGATGACCAAAAAATGAAGAGGAGCAGTCTTATCCTTGTAACAGCCATCACACCCACAAAAGCGGGAATAGGAAAAACCACCACATCTATCGGCTTAGCTTTAGGCCTGAACAAGATCGGGAAAAAGACAATCGTAGCGCTTCGGGAGCCTTCTCTCGGACCATGCTTCGGGATGAAAGGCGGAGCTGCCGGAGGTGGTTATGCCCAGGTACTCCCGATGGAAGACATCAATCTCCATTTTACCGGAGATTTCCATGCCATAACATCCGCACATAATATGATTACAGCCCTGCTCGACAACTATCTTTACCGGAACAGGGGTACAGATAATTATCTCAAAGAGGTAGTATGGAAAAGGGTGCTCGATGTAAATGACAGAAACCTCAGATATATTGTATCAGGATTGAACGGTTCGGAAAATGGGGTTCCGGCTGAGACGGGATTCGAAATTACTCCTGCATCAGAGATTATGGCAATACTGTGCCTGTCTTCCGATTTGGAAGATCTTAAAAGGCGTATCGGGAATATTATTCTTGGTTATTCTGCTAATGGGAATACTTTCACTGTGAAAGATCTTGGTGTAGCCGGTGCAATTACAGTACTCTTAAAGGATGCGATAAACCCGAATCTGGTGCAAACCACAGAGAAATCTCCTGCAATCATACATGGAGGCCCATTTGCTAATATAGCCCACGGATGCAATTCGTTGATAGCAACAAAGATGGCAATGAGTCATGCCGATTATGTAATCACTGAGGCGGGATTCGGAGCAGATCTTGGTGCAGAGAAATTCTTCAATATCAAATGCAGGAAGGGGCAAATATCACCCAAGCTCACCATCATCGTAGCCACCACCCAAGCTCTGAAAATGCATGGAAATGTACCGATTGAAAGTATTAAGGAGAGAAATACGGAAGGGTTAATAAAGGGATTTGCCAATCTTGACAAGCATATCGAGAACATGAAATCGTTCGGACAAAGCGTTATGGTTGCTCTAAACCGGTATGGTTTCGATTCCGAAGAAGAAATAGAATTGATAAAAGATCACTGTCATCAATTGGGCGTAAGTTTTGCCTTGAATGATTCTTTTACAAAGGGAGGCGAAGGAGCAATCGAATTTGCGGAAGAGGTAGTCAGACAAGTAGAGAACAGGCCATCCCGGAATCTTAGCTTTACATATAAAGATAGTGATTCTATAGAAGAGAAAATTAACAAGGTTGCCAAATCGATATATGGGGCGGCATCAGTCAGAATTGGAGATAAAGCCCGCAAAAAGTTGGCTCTGATTGAGAAACAGGGAATCAATCATTATCCTGTCTGTATTGCTAAAACCCAATACTCATTTTCAGACAATGCTCATGCTTATGGTACACCGACAGGCTTTACTCTTACTGTGAATGATATTGTAATTAACAATGGAGCTGAGTTTATAGTGGCTATTGCCGGAAGCATTATGCGCATGCCGGGCTTACCGGCTGTCCCTCAGGCTGAATATATTGATATCATAGATGGTAAGATTGTAGGACTGAGTTAAGGTGTCGGATCTATCTATTGCTTTGGTAGTTATATCATTAAATATCTTTGTTATTTAAATATGAAACCTGCAAGATTAGTTATACTCATACTCTCATTACTAGCTCTATCGAATGTATCGAAAGGAGGAGATATAATCTCCACTCCGTCCGATGTGCGTATCTACGAAACCTATATAAAGCAGTTTGAAAAGCAGAGGGACAGATCTTTTGAAGAAGTATTGATCAATACCGCCAAATATTTTCTGGGAAAACCATATGTTGCGTCCACTCTTGAGGTATCGGATACAGAGAGAATGGTTGTCAACCTGAGAGAATTTGATTGTACTACTTTTGTCGAAAATTGTATTGCGTTGTCACAGGTTATCAAATCCGGTGATTTTTCTTACAACAATTATCTGCAAACACTAATAACAATGCGTTACCGGGACGGTGAGGTTGTCGGCTATACATCCCGTCTGCATTATACAAGTGATTGGATATATGAAAATGAAAAACATGGGTTGCTGAAAAATATCAGCTCAGAAATTGGAGGGGAGAAGGTTAAAAAGAATATCAACTTTATGACAACACATCCTCAACTATATAAGCATCTCAAAAACAACAAGCAAAACATCGAGAAGCTGGATAAAATAGAAAAAGGTATTTCTAAGAGAAATGCTTATGAAGTACTGCCTACAGTCGCAATCTATAATAATGAGCAAAAAATAAAAACCGGGGATATAATCGTATTTGCTACATCAATAGAGGGTTTAGATTATTCTCATATAGGAATTGCTTATTGGCAAGAAGAGAAGTTGCATTTCATCCATGCATCAAGCAAGGCTAAGCAGGTGATTATTGAACAAAAAACACTTTTAGAGTACTGCCAGGCTTCAAAGAATTGTACAGGCATAACTGTGCTCCGCATTAATCAAAAATAAAAAGTGACGGCTATGGACAACAAAGGTATATTATATAATATGGGAGGCTGGTCACAGTTTTTCTTCTTCTGTTTCCTTTCTTTTTCAGGACTAATTATGGCTACCTTGATTATTCTTCTAATGGTGCCTGCCGATAATCCATTACAATCAGTGCCCTCCATCCAGATTGCACAGGTAATACAAACTGTCTGTCTGTTTTTAATTCCCTCTCTGGTTTATGCTTTTTTGTATCAGGGCAGTATTAAGAATTATTTAAACACCAGGACGCAGATAGACGTATTATTCTTACTTGGTACAATCCTCTTGATTATTTTTATCCAACCGGCTATAAACTGCATAGGGTACTACAACCAGCAGATGATATTACCGGAGTTCTTCGATTGGATGAAGGAATATGAGGAATCGGCGGAGAAAACATTGAAACTGGTATTTGCAGACAGAACAATCATATCCCTTATCATCAATCTTTTGGTGATTGCGGTCTTGGCAGGTTTGACAGAAGAATTCTTTTTCAGAGGCTGCTTACAACAAATAATACTGAAGATTGTGAAAAACCGGCACCTTGCCATTTGGATCACCGCGATTACTTTCAGTGCTATTCACTTACAATTCTACGGATTTGTACCCCGGGTATTATTAGGAGCATTACTAGGTTATCTGTTTGTATGGTCAGGAAACATATGGGTTCCGGTCATTGTGCATATAATGCATAATGCTATAAACGTTGTACTCATTCATATGTGCTATGATACGCCAAAAGGAAGCCAGATAGAGAATTTCCCCTTCGAAGAAAATGCAGTTCTTATATCTGCAAGTTTTATCATATCTGCTTTAATAATATTTATGATATACAGAAGAGGGGTAAATAGGCTAGAATCTGAGAACTAAATATTATCTTTGCAATCTGTTTTTATTTACACTATGGATAGTACGGATAGAAAAGAGGGATATGGCTACCTGATTGATTGGATAGTTCGTTTTGGCGACTTGTTCCTTATTAATATATTTTTTTTACTGGCGTTTTTCATATTCCGCCAAGACGACGAAGTAACCGAAAGCCTTCATTACAGGGAGAAAATCATTGCATTTCTATTGATTAACCTGTGCTATTTTCTGACTTCTTCATTTATACGTTTTCACATTACATCAAACGTTGTATACCTTGATAAAATAGTCCAACGATCGTCAGCATTTATAACTCTTTATGCATTGTTGGTAACTGCAGGATTCTCTATATTCCACATTATAAGTATTCCTATAATTCCTTGGATTGTAGGCTTTTTTATCATGGGGACTATTTTTATAGGATGGCATGTATTATTCCGTCTCTTGTTAAAGTCGTATAGGAAGAAGGGATATAATTATCGGCAAGTCATTATTATAGGAGCAGGAAGTAGTGCTGTAAAAACATACGAATCGCTTATTTTCAGTGAGTTCGGCTACAAAATTTTAGGTTTCTTTGACAACGATGTTTCAAAGAAAGATATATTACCGAATTATCTGGGAAAAATTTCTGATATAGAAGAGTATGTTAAGAATGTTAAAGTAGACGAAATGTTTTGCACCCTGTCAGGAAATCAGGATGAATTAGTCTATGATTTAGTAAGATTTTGCGAAAAAAATATGATCCGGTTCCATCTTATACCTGAGTTTCACAAATATATGAGGAGGCGATTTTCTTTACATTTTATCGAATCTACTCCTGTATTGAGTCTTAGGTATGAGCCTTTACAACATTTTACAAACAGATTTATTAAGCGGACATTCGACCTCATTTTCTCCGGTCTCGTACTGACCCTTATTTTCCCATTTGTATATATCATCTTCGGAGCCATCATAAAATGGTCTTCTCCCGGACCTGTATTCTTTAAACAAAAAAGGACAGGAATAAAAGGAGAAGAATTTTACTGTTACAAGTTCCGGTCGATGCGATTGAATGACGAAGCAAACAAAAAACAAGCCACTGCAGGAGACCCACGTATAACCAAAGTGGGGGCATTTATGAGAAAAACAAGTATTGACGAACTACCCCAGTTTATCAATGTATTCAAGAATGATATGTCCGTTGTCGGTCCTCGTCCGCACATGCTCCAACATACCGACCTCTATAGTTCCCTTATAGATAAATTCATGGTCCGTCATCTGGTGAAACCAGGTATCACAGGATGGGCACAGGTAACCGGATGCAGAGGAGAGACCAAAACCGTAGAGGAAATGGAAGAACGTGTAAAAAGAGATGTATGGTATCTCGAACACTGGACTTTCTTCCTTGACCTGAAGATAATCTACCTCACAGTTGCCAATGTTTTCAAAGGAGACGAAAAAGCGTTTTAGTATATCGATTATTAGTATAATTTGTATTTACTAACCATATAATGTTAAAATCTGACACACTATTTACAGTCATCAGTTAGCAACTTGTATCTCGTATCTCATATAACTTACTACTTATTCCAATACATCAAAGAACTACAAGCTAACGGCTACAAGCTATTAGCTATATCCATAGATAAAGTTTTTCAAAAAGAATAGGAGCCTGTTTAAGTTTTAGCGAAAAATATTATTACAGCCTCTAAATTTCGTGTGGTTGCCCTAGCATTATATGACGTTTATTTATTTTATCCGGATGTTAATTGTATTTTTGTAAAAAAGAATGTCCCTTTTTATCAATCCATGGTTATGAAACATCTGCTTTCCTACATTTATGATAGAAAAAATATCAGGATTTTCAAGAAGTCTTACTTATTGGCTGTCTTTTTTCTGTCCAATGTCTTCCTGTCCTATGCCTCATATACACTACATAGGGCCGATAAACTCGATTTGTCGAACAATGCGATTCTTTGCATGTATCAGGACAAAGATGGTTATATGTGGTTCGGTACATACGATGGATTGAATCTGTATAACGGAAAAAACACTTTTGTTTACAGGTCCGAATTCGATAATGAGTTCTCCTTATGCAGTAATATTATTCACAATATCACACAAGCAGACGAAGGTAATCTGTGGATATCTACGTTCCTGGGGCTGAATAAGTTTTCGTTGAAAGAACGAAAAGTCATAGAATCGTACCCAGAATTGCCGGAGGCCAAGCTTCTGGCAGCGGATAGGAAAGGAAATACATGGGTTATAAGTAAAAAGAACTATATATCCCATTATAACCGGGAGAGTAAGAATTTTACCGATATTCATTTACCCGGGGCCGATATGGATAATGTGAAGGCGCTGTTCGTTGGTGGTGATGACGAACTCTATATGATTACTGCTGATGGGAAATTGAAAAATATAGAAATTGCCGCAGATTCGAAAAATAATGATATAAGGTTGCAGGTAAACGAATCATTACTACACGATAAAAGCATAATAAATGCTTACTATGAAGATAACAAGATTTATTACATAAGTGCCGAAAGAAAACTCTACCTGTACGATCTCTCAGATAATAAGAGAATATTGATCACGGACTTATCTTCGCTGATAGGAAAATATGGAGGGATATCCCGTGTGGTTTCTTTTAAATCCGATTTGTTTGTCTCCTTCAATGATAACGGGTTGATAAGGTTAGATGTAGAGAATGATTATAAACCGGAAACCGTATATCTCGGGATAAGGGTCTTCTGTCTGCTCAAAGATAAAAAACAGGACGTACTCTGGATTGGTACTGATGGGAGAGGAGTGCAAATGTACTATCAGGGACACGATCTGTTCGGAAACATAATATTCGACAATTTTTTTTCGGGTACTCAAAAGCCGGTCAGGTCTATTTATGCGGATGAATCACAGAACCTGTGGGTGGGCACGAAAGGTGATGGTATAATGCGAATCAGGAATTACGATGAACACAATCAGCGTGAAGTGTCTCAGTCACAGGTTTTAAATTACACAACTGCCAATGGGCTATCGAGTAATCTTGTATTTTGTTTCTTGAGAAGTAAATACCGGAATATACTCTGGATCGGGACCGAAGGGCCGGGTTTTTCCTATTATTCATATAAGGATAACACGATAAAATCTTTATCGGAAAAGGATGGAAGTACAATAGGGAAAGTTCATTCGATCTGTGAAGTGAATGATTCTACTCTATGGATGGCGACGGCCGGTAACGGTTTGCTCGAAGTTATCATTAAGGATGAAAATTCCCGTCTTTCAGTCAAATCGGTGAATGAATACATTCTGAAAAATGGAGATAAGACCTGTGTTGAATTCCATTCTATGTTTTACGACGGGGCATCTACCCTATTTGTTGGAAGCCGTGGAGGTTATGGGGTGGCACGTTATAATGTCAAAAGTAAACAGTATGATTTCATACAGATGAAAAATGCTGAAAATACAGCTATCGGAGATGTATTGTGTGTTTATCAGAGCAAAGATTCTACCTTCTATATCGGTGCTAGTTCAGGGATGACCCGCATTCAGTTTTTAAAAGATGGAAATACTGTGATAAAACAGTATGACAGACGGAATGGGATGATAAATGATATGATACACGGAATACTCGAAGATGCTGATGGCTGCATCTGGTTAAGCACAAATAAAGGTCTGATAAAATATAATCCACGCAACGACTTTTTCCATAATTACTCATACCCTGATTTAAAGGTAACAGAGTTTTCCGACGATGCCTATTGGAAGTGTCCACAGACCGGACGGCTTTTCTTTGGTGGTATAAACGGGCTGACATGGGTAGAACCTAAAGAGGTCAATCTGCAAAGTAATTATAAACCTGCCCTGTATTTCTTCGACTTACAGATAGCCGGTGAGAGCCGGTCGCTATACGATTATACAAATAAAAAAGACGGATACCTGGAGATCGGGGCTAATATCTCTTCTTTTACCATTTCGTTTGTCGCAACGGATTATATCAACGGCGAAAATTATGAATACTCGTACCTGCTGGATAACTATAATACAGCATGGACCGAACTCCAGAAAACAAATGAAGTCACCTTCACTAATCTTCCACATGGCGAGTATATACTGAAAGTAAGATACAAAAATGATGTGTTCGATTCGGATGAGAGATATTATTCTCTAAAAATAAGGAAGCTGCCGCCATGGTATCTGACCGGCTGGGCTTATTTGTCATATGTGGTAGCGTTTGCCCTTATATGTTCTTATATCATATACCTTATCCGTAAACGAATAATGGATAAACAAATGCAGATTGCACAGAAGATAAACGAAGAACAGAAAGAAAAGTTATTGGAAGCAAAACTGAATTTCTTTACGAACGTTACTCACGAATTCTGTACCCCTCTGACAGTAATAAAAGGAGTAACTGACTATATTGAAAAATCGGCCGAAGTAGATAAAAATATCCGTAAATATACAGGTATATTACGTGACAATGTAGCTAACCTGAGTGGTCTGATACAGGAGATTCTCGATTTCAGGAAGATGGAGGAAGGCAAGTTCGACTTTAGCTACGTCGAAGAGGCCTCGGTTTCAGATTTGGTGAGAAAGCAAATGGAGTGGTTCATTCCTATTGCAGAAGAAAACAGTATAGCATTTGAAGTTTCAATACCTGCCGATTTATATTGGAATACCAATGTATTCGGATTCAACCGGGTCTTGGTAAATCTGGTTTCCAATGCCTTTAAATATACTACAGAAAAAGGTAAGGTGAAAATATCGGCCGGAATAGATAACGAACAGCTTGTACTTAGTGTTTACAATACAGGACAGGGAATAGAAGATTCGAACATACCATCCATATTCGATCGTTACGGTGTGCTCGAAAATACGGAGGCGAATGACTCTTATCCGTTGATGGCATCACGGCATGGATTGGGACTATCCATTTGCCATGATATAGTGGAGTCTCTTGGCGGAAATATCTCGGTCAGGAGTGAAATCGGTAAATTTGCTGAATTTATAGTAGTATTGCCTGTGCTTCAGGTAACAGAGGAAGAACGTCTGGCAGATGAAGAGAGTAACCTGCCAATGGATGCCGATTCATTGAGACAATCCGCAGGAGAGAAGCAGACAATCCTGATTGTTGATGACAATAAGGATATAGTGTGGCTCATCTCTGATATTTTATCCGACAGTTATCATATCAGGAGTGCCTATAATGTTCCCGAAGCCCTCAAAATTATAGAATCGGAGACCCCTTCCCTTATTATCACCGATATCATGATGCCGGGTATGAATGGTCTGGAGTTTATAAATAACCTGAAGGATGATAAATTTACAAAGCATATACCGCTCGTAATTGTATCGGCTAAAATCAGTGAGAAAGAACAGGCGGAGGGGCTCGATATAGGAGCAGACGCTTATCTGACGAAGCCTTTCTCTTCACTTGTGCTTCGTTCGGTCATAAACCGTTTATTAATGGTGAAAGATGAATTGAAGGACTACTTCTATTCACCCCAAAGTGCGTATAAATATTCAGATGGGCAGTTGATCCATCAGGAAGATAAAGCTTTCATGGATTCCGTTATAGATATTATATCGGATAATATGGAAGAAGAGAACCTACGGCCCGAATTCATCGCCGAAAAGTTGAATATGAGCACCCGTAGCCTTTATCGTAAATTCAAGAAAATAACAACACTTTCCCCTAACGATTTCATTAAAGATTATAGGTTTACACAAGTTGCCAAACTGCTTATCACAACCAACCTCACCATTCAGGAAATCATGTATAAGGTAGGTATTAACAATAAGTCATACTTCTATCGCGAATTCCTGAAAAAGCACAACATGACACCCAAAGAATACCGGCTACGTAAGTAATTAAGGCCTATTTCAGCCTCATTTAGCTTCAGTGTCTTAATATACCAAATAAGTATTTCGGCCCGCCACTGGCAATCTGGTATACTTATTTGGACGAATAGGATAGTCCCTTGTATTTTTATATTAATTAACATTGCTGTACGATTGCTCTGACACCAATAAGTGAAAGGCAAGAGAGATATTGAATAAGTAACAATATATGTTTTCTATAAAACAAACAGTATATATGTTCAATGTACTACAAAATACAGGAATGTTTAACTGCATTTTTTCTCTTGAAAATTTGAGAGAGAGAGAGAGAGAGAGAGAGAGAGAGAGAGAGAGAGAGAGAGAGAGAGAGAGAGAGAGAGAGAGAGACGTAATTTAATAAAAAATAGTCTAATCTTAGCAGAACAGGTACTTAAAGTATCCATTTGTTCTGGATTTTTATACGTTAAAGAATCATTGACCTTATTTCAGAAAGTTAAAAACCTTCTGGAATAAGGTTTTTTTGTGTCTAAATTTTCTGAAAAACCTTCTGATACCCATGTATTGATACATGGTGAACATATTTGATTATTAACTTTTTTAAAATCTTTATTTATGAAGAACCAGCTAATCCTTTATTTATGATGTTCAGGCACTGAGATATTCTTTATCTCTTAAATAAAGTGTGTATTTATTCCCAGTTAACTTAATTAAAATTATATTATGAGAAAATTTGTAGATAAAAATTCAACATGCTACTACAAAAGCTATGGTAGGCGGATACTTTTTTTACTACTCATGTTTATATGTGTTCAATACTCATTTGCCTCCGGATCCGCAAATGACGTGAGAGATATTAATGATGTTACACAAAATGCAGCTACAGTAAAAGGCACCGTAAAAGATCAGAGTGGAGAACCGTTGATCGGTGTTAGTGTTGTGCTTAAAGGAACTACTACCGGAGCTATAACAGATGTAGAAGGAGCATTCTCGCTGAGGGTTCCTGATGGAAATCACACATTGGTTATTTCTCTTGTCGGATTTCATACCCAGGAAATTGCTTTAAAAGGAAAAACCAACTTAGATATAGTGATGGTTGAAGACGCTAAGGTACTTGATGATGTTGTTGTTGTCGGTTACGGTACAATGAAGAGATCTGATGTTGCAACTGCTATTTCAACGATCAAACCGGAAGACTTTAACAGCGGAGGTGCAGCTAGCCGTGATGTTATGAGCTTGCTGGAAGGCAGGGTAGCAGGATTGTCTGTGACTCGCACAGGAGGTAGTTCTCCTACATCCGGGGTTGCCGTTCAGATGAGAGGTGTTGTCTCTATTAATGGAGATAAGAGTCCGCTGATCATTATTGATGGAGTTCCCGGAGGAAATCTTAATCTGTTGCAACCGGGTGATATCGAATCCATGGATATCTTAAAAGATGGTTCTGCTGCCGCAATATACGGTTCTCGCGCAAATGCGGGTGTTATCATTATTACTACTAAAAAAGGAACGAAAGGAACACCTCGATTCGAATATTCTACTTATTTCAGCAGGTATTATAAATTTAACACTCCTGAGTTTATGAATGCAGATGAGTTTAAGTCTGCAATGTCATCTCTAGGTAATGATCCTTCGAGCTATGACAGGGGTGGCAATACAAATATGTATGACGCGATAATTAATAAAAATAATTTATCCCAGAACCATAATTTCTCGGTGACCGGAGGTTCGGAATCCACATCATACAGAGCTTCCGTATTTTATGGCAACCTTAGCGGTATTGGTAAGGCCAACACAAGAGAGCAATGGGGTGGACGTTTTTCAGTAACATCAATAGGACTTGACGATAAGCTGACGTTTCAATCTAATATTTCCCTTATTCAGGAAAATATGAACCGATTGGGAAATGAGGGTTGGGAATCAGCTCTGAAAGCTAATCCTACTAATCCGATGTATAATGAGGATGGGTCATTCTATGAGGATCTTACTTCTGATGAAAATAAGTACGCGCGTTTATTCGAACAAAAAAACAGAAGATATGAAATCACATCGGGACTTGACGCAAAACTGATATTTGAACCGATAAAAGACCTCAAATTTTCTATGTTTGGTAGCTTGACACGTAACAGTTATGACGATAATGTATATTATCAGCAAAATTCCAGAACATCTCTTAACAGTTACGAGGGTGGTGGATATGCAAGCAAATATCATTATGTAAGAAATAAAAGCGCAGTGGAACCTACGGCAGAATATTCCAAATTGTTCCTAGATAAGCATAATGTGTCTATTGTCGGTGGTTATAGCCATCAATATACAGTATGGGAAGAATTCTCAGCGAACAATTCCGGATTCCTTAATGATGCAACAGGAGAGAACGACCTTGGCGCAGGAAGTTACCTGACCACAGGGAAAGCGGGTATGGCTAGTAATAAAGAATCTGAAACTCTGATCGCATTCTTTGGTCGTGTTAATTACATTTTTGACAATAAGTATATCTTGCAGGCGTCACTACGTCGCGAAGGGTCTTCAAAATTTGGAAAGAATAACAAGTGGGGTAACTTCCCTTCAGTATCGGCAGCATGGAATGTATCGAATGAAAGTTTCATGGAGTCCGTTACTGCTCTTTCAAATTTAAAACTGAGAATCGGATATGGAGAAACAGGAAACTCCGGAATCGGCCCATATCAATCGTTAGCAACTTTGGGTACCGGTAATCCTTACTTGACAGATGATGGAACATGGCAGCAGACTTATGGACCTAACAAGAATCCGAATCCGAATCTTAAATGGGAAACCAAAAAGGAATGGAATATCGGTATCGACTTCGGGGTAGTAGGCAATCGTATTAAGGGAGCAATTGACTTATACAAAAGAGAAGCGGATGACTTGTTGCTTCAGAATGTATTAGCTCCGCAGCCTTCTAATATTCATGGAAGTTATACGACTAATATTGGATCTTTATCAAGCGATGGTATCGAACTTACATTGAACGCTACCGCCATATCGACTAAGGATTTGAATTGGAATGTCGCCCTTACAGGATCGAAGATATTTACCAATAAGCTGAAGAAATTCTCTGCAAATTCTGCTGATTATTACTCTACCGGAGGTATTGGAGGATATGGAGATTTGGGCGATGCTGTGCGTCTATATGAAGGAGACGAAATAGGTAATTTCTGGGGCAAGCGTTTTGCCGGATTCGATGCTGATGGCGATTGGCTATTCTATAATAAAGACGGCGAAGCAGTAAGCGCCAATAAAATAACAGATGCGGATAAAACCGTAATAGGTAATGGGGCTCCTAAATGGAGGCTGGGTTTGGTGAATACTGTTTATTATAAAAACTTTGATTTTACAGTCGGATTCATCGGAAAATTCGGTTTTGATATCCTCAACCGTCAGAAAATGGCATACGAAAATGTGGAAACTTTGAGGAGTGGTTATAATGTGTTGAAAACTGTCTTTACTGACGGCGTGGATGCATCCTATCAGTATTCTGATTATTATTTGGAAAATGGTAATTATGTAAAATTAGATAATCTGACAGTAGGATATACGCTGCCAAAGATTCCTTATGTTTCTTCAGCTCGTGTATATGTTACAGCCCGCGACTTGTTTTATATTACAAGTTATTCGGGAGAGTCTCCTGAACTGGATGATACCGGATTATCTCCAAGTATGGCTCCTTATGTGAGTTCCCCTGTAACAAGAAGTTTTTCTATTGGTTGTAATATCCAATTCTGATTATAAATCATTTGAAAAAGTAATAATATGAAAAAGATAGTAAAATATATATCAATGGCGTTTATATCTTCTCTTGTTCTGGCATCCTGTACAGACCTCGATGAAACGGTATATCATAACCATACAACAACAAATTTCTATACATCTAAAGAAGAGGTAATATCAGCTGTGCTACGTCCTTATACGCATAGTGGTGCTACATTCGTCTGTCAATCCCGTGAAAATGTATGGAGACTGAATGAACTCTCTGCAGACCAATTAGCATGGCCTCAAAAAGGGATACATGGTTATGATAATGCAAAATGGATACAATTACATTATCATACATGGGCTACCACTCATGACCAGGTGAAAGGTTGTTGGAATCTTATATTTATGGGACTTGGTTTTTGTAACTCCGGTATCGAAAATCTTGAAGCCCGTGAGGCGTCATCTATGGGTATCACAGAAGCTGAGCGTTTGGCATATATTGCCGAATTGAAGGCTAATAGAGCATACTATTATCTGAATGCAATGAATATATGGGGAAATGTTCCTATCGTGACCTCGGTTGGTGAAGTTCAGTATCCTCCAACAAACTCAAGACAGGAAGTATTTAATTTTGTTGAATCCGAACTCCTGAGTGTTATCAATGATATTCCACTTATGACGAATAAAAATTCAGGTCGTTTGACTAAAGCTGCCGCTTATGCCCTTTTAGCTGATTTATATCTCAATGCAGAAGTCTATACAGGTACCCCGCGATGGGACGATTGTATAACATACTGTAATAAGATTATTGCAGGAGAGGGTGGCTCACAGCAGGGAACAATGAAATTGGATGAAGATATCCTTACTACATATTCAACAACTAATACAACATCCTCATATGAAAATATTTTCGTAATGTCATATGATTATCAGTTGACCACAACGCGTTGTGGATGGTCCGGCGATTTCTATCATTTCCGTCAAAGATATATTAACGGAGGAAACCGTGATGGTAATAATGGTGTTGTGGTTATTCCTACGGCTTATGACGCTTTCGATGACAGAGACCTTCGTAAGAAAGAATGGATGCTTATCGGGCCTCAGTACCAGTATGGAACTAGTATACCTCAAAATGGTACAGTTGAATATGCTAACGAGCCTTTAGTATTTGTGAATGAGATAAGAAAGAAAAAGGCTGGCGGAACAGAATCTAGTATGACTACCGGAGAGGAAAACAGTGGCGCCAGATTCCACAAATACCGTGAAGATATCTTTGGTTCAACTAACTTCTGTAGTAATGACTGGGTATTATACCGCTTAACAGAGATTTATTACATGAAGGCAGAGGCTTTGATGCGTAAAAACGGAGGAACTGCAACTCAGGAAGCAGTTGACCTGATAAATGAAACAAGAGAAAGAGCCTTTACTGCAGAAGATTGGCCGGCAATGAAATATACAACTACAACTCTTACAATGGATGAACTTCTGGCTGAAAGAGGACGTGAGTTTATATTCGAAGGAAAAAGAAGAACGGATCTTATTCGCTTTGGAAAATTCCTTACAGGAAGCTGGTGGGATCATACTCCTACAAATAGTTCTCATCTGTTGTTATTTCCGATTCCTTACGATCAGATGATGGTAAATCCTGGTTTGGTACAAAATCCTGGTTATACAAATTAACCTTAGATAGATATCATCAGCAGCTTTTCTTTTGAAGAGAGTTGCTGATGATTCTTTTTTTATTCAATGTCCTTGTCATAGTATCGTTATTCAAAATCATTACTATAATGAAATAATACAGTAATGATTGTATAAGTGCATCAGGATACCTTTATTGCCGAACAGGATAATTAACCTTTTTCCTATAATAATTATACTTGCATCAAATCTAACCCCTATAACGAAAACATAATGAAGAGAATCCTATTTCTGGCTTTTGCTATATCAATCCTGACTTGCCAAGGTCAGGAGATAAAGGCTGATTATCCGCAGCTTACAGATAACAACCCCACAACCTATTACACAGGTACGCCGGGTAAAAATAAATTGACATTTCAAACCTCATACAGCACGCCTGTATTGAGCTACAAAATATATTCTTCGGGAGAGACACCGGCTCACGATCCTGCTTCCTGGGTATTGAAGGGTTCCAACGACGGAAAGAAATGGACTGTTGTTGACGAACGGAAAGATCAGAAATACTGTTCGCGGTTTCAGGAAATTCTGTGTGTTGTCCAGAAACCCGGTGTGTACACCCAATATATGCTTGAAGCCATGGCCTCAGGTAAAAAAGAAAATGTAATCATTGCCGATGTCCTCTTATCCGATAAAAACATGAAAGCAGGATGGGAGAACTTCAAATACCCTAAAGTCGTATTCGAATCGCTGAACCCGGATACCGAGGGGAGTAAGATCTACCACGATTTGGTTCAAAACCCCGATGAATATGTGAAATATCATACCCAGAAGGTAGCTGAAATATTGTATTACACCGCAGGCGACCCGATGGTCGATGTACAGGAAATAGATTACACATTGAAAGATTATAACGGAGTTTCAGCAAAAGGCGGAAGTTCTCCGGCTATAAATATAGTATACAGCACACAACATATAGAAAAGTCAGCAAAGGAATCTCTTTACAAACTTGATTTCGAAACACGTGGAGTTCTCTATCATGAATTGACCCATGGCTATCAGTTCGAACCGAAAGGAATCGGTAACTATGGAAATAATAAGACTTTTTGGGCATGTATAGAAGGTATTGCCGATGCCGTAAGGGCTGAGGCCGGTTTATTTGATATGAGTACACGCAAGCCGGGCGGTAATTGGATGGATGGTTACCGCACCACCGGCTTTTTTATCCAATGGCTTACAACAAAAGACCCCGATGCTATCCGTAAATTCCACATTACTGTAAGGGATTTGGATGTATGGAGTTTCGATAAGGCTATTAAAGCAGTCTTTGGACAGGAAGCTAGTATTGAAGGTATGTGGAATGAATATCAGGAATTTTTGAAAAAACAATAATCAACATATACAAATGAAGTTAAGCACACTCACTCTTTCTTTCTTACTTATGAGCGGCGTAGTATCCGCACAGGAAAAAGTATCTTTTGTCAATCCGATGATAGGTACGGTGAAAATGGGGCATACATTTCCGGGAGCCTGTGTTCCTCATGGTATTGTCCAATTAAGCCCGGATACGGATACTATCCCTCATAGTATAAATGGCGTATATCAGAAAGATACTTACAAGTATTGTGCAGGTTACCAGCACGACGACAATACCATTGTCGGATTCAGTCATACACATCTTAGCGGAACAGGACACTCCGACCTCGGCGATATACTTATTGTGCCTGTTACCGGCGAATATAAATTTAACCCGGGTGTAGCCGATAAACCACGTTCGGGCTACCGCTCACACTTTTCGCACGATACGGAAGTTTCCCGTCCGGGATATTACGAAGTCGTATTGGATGACTACAAGGTAAAAGCGCAACTGACAGCTACCGAAAGAGTAGGAGTGCATAAATATACTTATCCCGCAAACGAAGAACAAAAATTATTGCTCGACCTTGTTCATGGCATCTATAATTACGATGGAAAGGTATTATGGGCAAGCCTTCGTGTCGAAAACGATACACTGATTACAGGATACCGCATCACTAATGGTTGGGCAAGGGAAAACTATACCTACTTCGCCATATCTTTGTCGAAGCCGATAAAGAACTATGGCTATGTAGACCGCGAAA
Organism: Dysgonomonas sp. GY75; assembly: GCF_015234155.1. Taxonomy (NCBI): domain Bacteria; kingdom Pseudomonadati; phylum Bacteroidota; class Bacteroidia; order Bacteroidales; family Dysgonomonadaceae; genus Dysgonomonas; species Dysgonomonas sp. GY75. Next base: position 47,825 of record NZ_JADCLQ010000017.1, on the reverse strand, counting down.
AACCAAAATATACGGGATTCTGGCGTAAGTTCAATTTACAGAAGAATTTCCCTGAAATAGCAGGACGTAAGATTGTTTCCCACTTCGAATTTGGTTCGGATAACTCTCCGCTTATCATTAAGGTGGCTTTGTCGGGAGTAAGTACAGAGGGTGCATTAAAAAACCTTGAAGCTGAAACTAAAGGTAAATCTTTCGATAAAATCGTAGCAGAAGCATCTTCAAAGTGGGAAAAAGAGTTGAATGTAATAGATGTAGAGGGAGACAGCGATAAAAAGACTATGTTCTATACTTCCCTATACCATACCATGATAAATCCGTCGGTTTATCAGGATGTGGACGGACAATACCGTGGTATAGACCATAATATACATCAGGCGAAAGGATTTACCAACTACACTATATTTTCCGTATGGGATACCTACAGGGCGCTTCATCCGCTGTTCAATATTATCAACAGGGAAAGAAGCGTAGATATAGTGAACTCTATGATAGCCCATTACGAGCAGAGTGTACATAAGGCATTGCCTGTATGGTCGCATATGGGAAATGAAAACTGGTGTATGATTGGTTATCATTCCGTATCGGTACTGGCCGATGCTATCGATAAAGGGCTGAACATTGATAAGAAAAAAGCATTGGAAGCCATGATCAGTAGCTCGAATGTCGATTATTACGATGGAACGGGCGAATATAAGAAATTAGGTTATGTGCCTTTCGATAAAAACGGTAGCGGTTCGTCTATTACCCTCGAATATTCATATGACGACTGGACGATTTACAATACAGCCCTGAAAACGAATGATCAGGCCGTTACGGATACCTACAAGAAAAGAGCCTTGAATTATCATAATGTCTTTGATCCTGAACTGGAATTTGTTCGTGCCCGTTACAGCGACGGACACTGGAAGACTCCATTCAATCTGCTGAGTACACACGGAGAGGGTTTTATTGAAGGAAACTCCTGGAATTACTCATTCTATGTGCCGCACGATGTAAAAGGGCTTATTAAGCAAATGGGAGGAGATAAACAATTTGTACAACGTCTCGATTCTCTTTTCACCATGCATTTACCCGATGAATTCTTTGCCGATACGGAAGATGTTACCCGCGAAGGAGTGATGGGTAACTATGTACATGGCAACGAACCAAGCCACCATATCGCTTACCTGTATGCATGGACTTCGCAACCGTGGAGAACTCAGTATTGGGTACGCGAGATCATGAACCGCATGTATCGTAACTCTATCGACGGACTTTGCGGAAATGACGATTGCGGGCAGATGTCGGCATGGTATATATTTTCGGCTATGGGATTCTATCCTGTTTGTCCCGGTTCGAATGAATATGTGTTCGGCGCTCCGTATTTTCCTTATATGAAAGTCAAGGTGGGCGATGGAAAGTATCTGGAAATAAAAGCAGATAAGGTAAGTGACAAGATGTGTTATGTAAAATCGGTTAAGCTGAACGGAAAGCCTTATACAAAGGCGTATATCACCTATGACGACATAAAGAACGGTGCGGAACTTACATTCGAAATGGCTGCTACTCCTAATAAGAAAAGGACATTCAGCGAAGCAGATAAACCTTATTCATTGTCAAAATAGACAATCTAAAACGTATTATTATGAAGAAATTATACACTCTGATTCTCCTGGTGTCTCTGTCATTGTCTGTTATGGCTCAGGCAGGAAAATCGTTGATGCAACTTCAGCAGGAGTTTGTAGACCTTAGGTTCGGGATGTTTATCCATTTCAATATTCCTACATTTATGGAGGATGATTGGGCTGATCCCGATGCATCTCCGTCAATATTTAATCCTGAGAAACTGGATTGCAACCAGTGGGCTAAGACTGCCAAAGAGGCCAACATGACATACGGGTGCCTGACTACAAAACATCATAGCGGATTTTGTATATGGGACACGAAAACTACCGATTACAATGTGATGAACAGCCCTTTCAGGAGGGATGTGGTGAAAGAATATGCCGATGCTTTCAGGGCGCAGGGGTTAAATGTAATGCTTTATTATTCTATTCTCGATACACATCATAAACTCCGTCCGGGATGGATCACGCCGAAGCATATAGATATGATAAAAGCCCAATTGACCGAGCTATTGACTAACTATGGAGAGATAAAAGCGTTGATTATCGACGGATGGGATGCTCCCTGGTCGCGTATTTCATATGATGAGGTTCCGTTTGAAGATATTTATTCCCTGATAAAGTCTTTACAGCCAAACTGTCTTGTTCTGGATTTGAATGCTGCGAAGTATCCGGCAGAGGTCTTATATTATACGGATATTAAGTCGTATGAGCAGGGTGCAGGACAACATATTTCGAAGGAGAGTAATAAACTCCCCGCATTGTCTTGCCTACCCATCAATTCGGCTTGGTTCTGGAAATCTGATTTCCCCACAACTCCGGTGAAATCGCCCGAAATGCTTGTCAATGACAATATCATTCCCATGAATGAGGTTTATTGTAATTTTATACTGAATGCGGCTCCTAACCGTGACGGGCTGATAGATGCCAATGCGGTCGAGGCTTTCAGAAAGATAGGAAAACTATGGCAAAATAAAGGGCCTGTCGCTAAACTGCCGGCTTATCCTGCCCCCGTTATTTCTAAGAATATTGCAAAGAATAAGAAGACGAATGCCAGCTGGAGCAACGATATGAATATTATGGATTTTGCCAATGACGATAGTTTCCGTTCTGCGTGGGAGTCTAACAGGACAGTAAAAAAGCCCTGGCTCGAAATCATTCTGGATAACACAGAGCAGGACTTCAACCTGATTACCATTGCTCAAAGAGGGGAAAGTAACTTTAGTAAATACCGGATCGAGTATTTTCGTAATAATAAATGGCTACCTCTTTTATCGGGTGAAAACAATGATATAATAAAAGTACATAGATTTGATAAAGTACGGGCCGATAAAGTTCGCATACAGATAGATGAATTTAGTAAACCTCCCGTTATTACGGAATTTGGAGTGTATAACGAAAGATAAAAACTGCACGTTAAAAAAAATAATATGAAAAGTAAATTGCCCTTAGGGCTTCTTCTCTCGGCCTTATTGCTGGTCTCGTCATGTAAGGAAAAAACTCAGATTGCGGATGAATCGGCAGACCTGTCCCTCAATGCTTATGTAAATCCTTTTGTAGGTACATCCGGATTTGGGAATGTTTATCCCGGTTCGCAGATACCTTTCGGGGGAATACAGATAAGTCCCGATACAGATAAAGATTATTATGATGCCGCTTCCGGTTATAAATATAATCATATGACCATTATGGGCTTCAGTCTTATCCATCTGAGCGGAACGGGGATTCCCGATCTCGGAGACTTCCTTTTCATTCCGGGCACAGGGGAAAAGAAGTTTATACCCGGAACACACGAAAATCCCGGTGAGGGTTACCGTTCACGTTATAGCCACGACAGGGAATGGGCTTCTCCAAACTACTACGGAGTCGACTTACTGGATTATGATGTGAAGGCGGAGATGACCTCCGGTATGCGTTCGGGGATATTCAAGTTCACTTTTCCTAAGACAGACAGCGCTTTTGTGATGCTGGATATGGACCATGTACAATGGTTCAAAACGGCATGGTCGCAACTCCGTATAGAAAACGATTCTACTATTTGCGGATTCAAACTGGTGAATGGCTGGGGGCCGGAACGTTATGTTTACTTCGTAGCCCGATTTTCCAAACCGTTTGTCCGTTCGGGTATTATGCAGGATGGGAACCCTGTGATATATGATACAAAACGTTTCCGCAGTGATCGTGTTGCCTATGGAAATAAGATCATGGGATGGCTCGATTTTGAAGCTGGTAATGGAGCCGAAGTTGAGGTAAAAGTAGCGATCTCTTCTACTGGGACATCAGGGGCATATACCAATCTGAAAGAGCTGGAAGGGCAAAATTTCGAAAGCCTTAAAAAGAAAGGAGAAATACTTTGGGCCAAAGAATTAGGAAAGTTCAAGGCCAAAGGAACAAAAGAACAATTGGAGACATTCTATACTTCGGTTTATCATGCGTCCCTGCATCCTTTTGTTTATCAGGACGAGGACAATAAGTACAGAGGACATGACTCGAATATACACCAGGCAGATAATTTTACGAATTATACTGTGTTCTCATTATGGGATACATACCGGGCACACCATCCATTACTTAACCTGATCAATCCGGAACGTAATGCCGATATGGTGAATTCCATGCTGGCACATTACGACCAGAGTGTGGAACGCATGCTGCCTATATGGTCTTTCTATGGAAATGAAACATGGTGTATGATTGGCTATCATGCCGTATCGGTTATTGCAGACGCCATTGTGAAAGATGTGAAAGGATTCGACTACGAACGCGCTTATCAGGCGATGAAAAAGACGGCAATGAATCCTAACTACGATTGCCTGCCCGAATATACAGCGTTGGGATGGGTACCATTCGATAAAGAAAGGGAATCGGTTTCCAAGACACTGGAATATGCCTATGATGATTATTGTATCGCTATGGCTGCAAAGAAATTAGGAAAAGAAGAAGACTACAAATACTTCCTGAACCGTTCGCTTGCTTATCAGAACCTTATAGATCCGGAATCCGGATTTATGCGGGGGCGCGACTCTCATGGAGAATGGCGTACACCTTTCGATGCGGTCGCTTACACCGGGCCGGGATCGGTACACGGTTGGGGTGATATTACCGAAGGGTTCACTTATCAGTATACATGGTATGTGCCTCAGGATGTACAAGGATATATCAATGAAATGGGAGGGAATGAGATATTCGCCCAGCGTCTCGATTCCATGTTCACAATGGAACTCCCTGATGATATCCCGGGGGCGCACGATATACAAGGACGCATAGGGGCGTACTGGCATGGCAACGAGCCCTGCCATCAGATACTGTATCTCTACAATTATGTGAAACAACCATGGAAAGGACAGGAAAAGATACGTTATGTGCTGGATACCTTCTACGGGAACAAGCCTGATGCGTTAAGCGGGAATGATGATTGCGGACAGATGTCGGCATGGTATATCTTCAACTGTATAGGCTTCTATCCCACTTGTCCGTCGAGCAATATCTATGCTATCGGTTCTCCGGGACTCGAAGCCGTAGAGATGACTCTCGGTAATGGGAAGAAAATATCCATGACTACAGAGAATTACAGCAAACAGAATGTCTATATCCAATCTATGACTCTCAACGGAAAGGAGTATAACAAAACTTATATTACCTATGACGATATAAAGAACGGGGCTGATATAAAATTCGTTTTGGGAAGTAATCCGAACAAAGACTGGGGTACGTCCGATGAGTCTGTTGCGCCGTCTATATCGAAACCGAATCAAACATTGCGTTATCAAAAGAGTAATTAAATAGTAAACGGGTGAGAGAAGTGGCAATCCCGGGTGGTTGTCACTTCTTTATTAAATTATGGCAGCAGGTTGGTCGGTTAAACAAAGATAATCTGAGATTTGACGCGATTTGAATATAAAAAATGCAAAAAAATGACTGGAATAATATTATTCTGACTACTTTAGTGAGCTAATTATTTAATAAGTAAATATAATTGAGATAAACCAGATGAACACATTATTATTTCTAGGCAACCTTGGAACCGGGGAGATTATTATCATTGCCATCGTTGTTTTATTATTATTCGGAGGAAAGAAAATTCCTGAACTTATGAAAGGTATCGGAAAAGGCATCAAGAACTTCAAAGATGGGGTGAACGGCCTCGAAGATGATATAAAAGGTACTACTGAAAAGATAGATAACAAGTAAGTTTGTTCTGTCATGTTTAGAATATAGGAAACTCGGGCTTTACAGTCTGGGTTTCTGTTTTTTATAAATTAACCGGGTAATGGGAAGCAGGCTTCTTCATTTGCCCGGATTATCATTCGATTATGGAAATTTCGGAGATCAGGGAGTTTACGCAGGACGGATTTAAGGCTGTACAGAAACTTGCCGGGACATTAATATCTTCCGGCACGATTCATTTGACAGAATCATATTATAGGGAGCTGCTGGCTTCCGCCAATAGTCATCTGTTTTTTATTGCAGATGATGGGAATATTGCCGGAATGCTTACTGTCGGCATATATAAAAGTCCGACAGGGACAAAGGCATGGATTGAAGATGTTGTAGTTGACGGTTCGTATCGCGGGCAAGGTTTAGGCAGATTACTTGTAGAGCATGCGATAGCTTTTTCAAAATCGTTAGGCGCCGATTCATTAATGTTGACATCTAACCCTTCACGTATAGCGGCCAATAAGCTTTATCAGTCCTTGAATTTCACACAGAAGGAAACAAATGTGTACCGTATGACGTTTGAATAAAACTATCAAATAGTAACGCGCCCTGATATTTAAAGCCCGGGTGTTATTTTATTTGTATAATTTTATCTATACAATGCGGATAACAAGCGTGTTACCAGCCAGAGTAATTACGATATGAGAAAAGGGCGAAAAGGTGTTACTTTTGTTACCTTTTTGAGAATTTGTAGGGGCGAATAAACATTCGCCCGATATTGACTGCGGGCGAATGTTTATTCGCCCCTACAGAGAAAAGTAGAACCTGTTACCTTTGTTACCTTTAGCAAGTAGTGAGTTTTAAGTGCTAAGTTGAAAAAATTGTATTTTTGTTTACTGTAAAGTCACTTGTGCGACAGCCTATGCTAACAGCTAAATATATGTCAGATATGTCAGATTTTAACAAAATAGTTACAAACTGCAACTCGTAATTTGAAAATGAATATAATTACATAACAATAAAAATACAATTATGGATATATGTCTCGATTTTGACGGTACATGCGTATCACATGAATTTCCCAAAATAGGGAAAGATATAGGAGCAGTGCCTGTCCTGAAAGAACTGACGGAAAAAGGTCACAAACTAATCCTTTTTTCGATGCGGAGCGACCGTAAGAAAAAAAAGAAAGTGGACGGTCAGGAAGTCATAGTAGAAGAAAATGTACTGACCGAAGCTGTACAATGGTTTGCCGATAACGATATCCCATTATATGGCATACAGAAAAATCCGACACAGCGATTCTGGACTTCTTCGCCTAAGGCATACGGGCATCTCTATATAGATGATGCCAATCTGGGCTGTCCCTTGATTACGGATGATCTCGAATGCGACAGGCCGTATGTGGATTGGGTGAAAGTACGGGAAATGCTTATAGATAAAGGAATCTTATAAAAAGGTAACAGTATGAAAAAGATATTGATGGGACATAATTTCGTAAGAGAAGGATTTGCTTCCCTCGAAGGAAACTATGAAGTTATATATCCCGAAAAACAATTGTTTACGAGGACAGAAATACTGGAGCGGATAGCAGATGTGGATGCTTTCGTTCCTAATTTTTCCTTCCAAACCGATGAAGAAATGATAGATGCAGGTAAAAAACTGCAACTGATAGCCAATTACGGAGTGGGATATAACAACATAGATACCGCTTATGCAGCTACAAAAGGCATTACGGTGACCAACACTCCTCAATCGGTACTGGAACCAACTGCGGAACTATGTTTTGCTTTGATGATGGCAACAGCCCGTAAGGTAGCCTATTACAATCATAAGTTACATAATGGTGTGCGTCTCGACTGGAGTCTGTATGGCGATCTGGGTATGCCTGTCTATGGGCAAACGCTCGGCATATATGGTATGGGGCGTATCGGGCAGGCAATTGCACGTCGTGCGGTGGCCTCGGGAATGAAGATTATCTACTGCAACAGGCATGCATTGCCTAAAGAGGTGGAAGAGAAATACGGCGCGGTATATGTAGATTTCGATACATTGCTCCGGGAAGCTGATGTAATATCACTGAATGCGCCTGCAACAGCCGAAACTTATCACCTGATGGGAGAGCAAGAATTTAAAAAGATGAAGCGTTCGGCTATTCTTATCAATACTGCCCGCGGGCAACTGGTAGATGCCCAAGCTCTGGCTAAGGCCTTACAGGAGGGGGAAATATATGCCGCCGGACTGGATGTGTATGAGAACGAGCCGAAAATTCCGCAGGAACTTATCGGATTGGACAACGTAGTCCTTTCCCCTCATGCCGGAACAAAGACGTATGCTGCCCGTCTGGATATGGAGCAGGAAGTAGCAAAGAATATTATCAATTTTTTTGAAGGAGGGGAGATAGATAAGGTGAACTGATTACAGTTCGTTTTTCTTCAGCTTATCCAGTAATCCTTCACATGCGTCTTCCAGTAAATCGAGAACAAGCTCGAAGCCATCGGCTCCCGAATAATAAGGGTCGGGGATATGGTCATGACCGAATCGTTTCGAAAAATCTACCATGCGGTACACTTTCTTTTCCGATTCCAGATCAGGAGCAAGGCGCATGATGTTATGGTAGTTGCTGTCGTCCATAGCCAGAATGATATCAAACCGGTCAAAATCGCGGCTTGTAAACCTGCGTGACCGTGAATCGAACTTATAGCCCCTGCGTGCGCCATGTTGCCGCATCCGGTGGTCGGGCAAGTCTCCATCATGGTAGCCTGATGTTCCTGCCGAATCGACAGATATTTTATCATCCAGACCCTGTTCCCTGACCATTCTTTTTAGAATGCCTTCGGCGGCGGGAGAGCGGCAGATATTTCCGAGGCAGACAAAGAGGATTTTATATTCTTTCATAAGACTTTTTTAATTTGAGAATGGCAAAGATACAAAATCCTTATCTTAGTTACATCTTAAACTAACCGATTGATATAATGGACAAACACAAACAGGAAAAATCCGAGATAGTCACTCCAGAATATTATTCGGGCAGAGTTCCTGCCTGTGGCGTATTCTGCGGAGGGTGTCCTGTGTATGTAAGGGATAAAAAGCCCTGCCCGGGTGCCGGTATTAACAAAATCAGATGTGATAGTTGTAAGACATTTCACCTTTGTTGCCAGTCGAGAGGAATAGTACATTGCTACGAATGCAGGACATTTCCCTGTTCTAAATTCAAAGGCTTTGCCAAACGCTGGCTGAAATACGGGCAGAACTTCATCGAAAATCAGAAGTTATTGAAAGAAGTAGGAGAACAAGCATTTCTGAATTATTTTAATAATAAGCTGGATGATAGCAAGTAAGCTGGTTATGATTTTCATCTTCGAAGGGTTGATCAGAATTTATATGCCAGTGCTAAAGATACATAAGGGGCGACTTTAAACTCCGGGTCATGCTCTCTGTCCATTGCCTTGAAAAAGGATTTGAGTGTCCTTTTTGTATAATATGCCGGACGAATAGCCGACACGCCGGCGGTTAGTGAAAGAGAGAATGATTTGCCAAGTGTAAATTCGGGGCGGAATCCGGCTACTATATATTGGTGCGTGAACATCATGTCTTCACCGTTCACTTCTTCCAGAGCCATCGAACCATTCATCTCGCCGATGATACCGAGTTTGATATTTTCATGGACCCGCATACCTGCCGAAATTTCCACAGCGTTCATCATGGAGACTTTGACTTCGTAGCGGCCTCCCAATCTCCAATCCAGATAGAGAGAAGGAAATGCCATAGGATAGCCAAACGAGTTGTTTACGGCCAACCCACCGCCTATATCCAGGTTATCTTTCAGATGCCAGATGAAGATAGCACCACCATGCGCCAGAACATTCTTCATCTTAATTCTCGATATATCGGCATGTGCTGTGTATGAGCCTGCTCCCAGAGATGCCAGGAGCGACCAGTTTTTGCTGACAGGTCTCATATGGAGCAGGGATATCTGGGCATTCAGTATTTCCGACGGGCAAAGGTTTGCAGATATATTTTTATTGTTGAACGAAGTATATGAACCGCCTATAGCCAAACCCCATGTCGTGGGGCGGTTGTTTTCGTTCATCTTCACATAGAAGGGTATTTGTATACCTCCCGATATTACTTTTGCATCACCTTTGCCTCCGGTTTTGTTATTATCTATATCTTCATAGCTGGAGGAGCCGATGTATTCAGTCTTTAAGAATGCCTGTGCGTATGTCCCGGTATTTACAGTTGTTATTAGTAGAAGGATAAGTAGGAATCTCATAGATGGGTTGTTTTTAATATTATATGTCTAAGACGGATTTGTTTGTGCAAATATTATATATGGAAAGTCTTTGTTGATAATGTATTTGACGAATGGTATGTTGCTTATGATAAACGGTAAATTTCTTCTCTCCTAATGAGTTATATTTGTAATATGAAAAATTATCTCACAAAAGGCTATATATCCTTTGTTGCTCTCATCTGGCTGATGTTGGCTTCATTATTTCTTTTCCAATATATGAATCAGGTGTCTGTTATAGAGGCTGTCTTGTTTTGTTTTAGCCTGTTCCTGCCAACTTGTCTTATTACATCCTATTTAAGTAATAGCCTGTTGTCTAAAGCAATTAGAAGTAAAAAGATGCGCCGTTTTGTCGTTCAGTTTATTATAGTTATGCTACTGACGGGAATAATTCATCTGGCGATTTTTATCACATTTGAGAAACTGGAAAAAGCAGGAGTTTTTGAACCTTCAGAACTGATGAGGACTCATTATTCTATTATCATTGAATATATAATGACTTTGCCTGCTATTTTCATCATTAACCTTGGATTTTGTGGAACCAGATTCTATTATGAGCATAGTAAGCTTCGGCAAATACATTTGAAAACCCAATTGCAGGTACTTCAGCAGCAGATAAACCCCCATTTTATGTTCAATGTGTTAAATCACATCTATATACTGATGCAAAAGGATGTGAACAGGGCTTCGGAACTTCTGGTAAAATACTCTGAAATATTGCGTTACCAGCTTTATAATGGCAAGGAAGAATTGGTACCATTGAGGCAGGAAATACAGTTTCTGAAAGATGTGATTGAAGTGGAGAAAACCCGTTGGGGCAAAGAACTGCACGTGGATTGTACATGGCAGATAGAGAATGATGATAGATACATACAGCCACTGCTCCTCATTACCTTTATAGAAAATGCATTTAAACATGTCTCCCGCTCTATATCGGAAACAGGATTTGTAAATGTTATGGTGGAGCAAAAAGGAGACTCATTATTGATGGAGGTGAAAAACTCGAAGCCGGTTCAGCAGATAAAAAAGAAGAATGCTTCGGGATTAGGCTTGATCAACGCAAAAGAGCGGCTTGAGATTCTATATCCTGACAGATACAGTTTATTTATAGAAGAAAATGAACAGGTTTATATTATCCGGCTAAATATTACGTTATAAGGTTATACAAATAAAACCTAAAAACTATTCGCTGATATGAAATGTCTGGTAGTGGACGACGAACCTATAGCACGGGACGGAATTATAGATTACATAGAGAAACTCGACTTTCTGGAGGTCTGCGGAGTATGCTCTTCTGCGATAGAAGCAGCAGAGATATTGAAAAAGACAGATGTAGATCTTATTTTTTTGGATATTCAGATGCCCCATCTTACCGGAATTGAATTTTTAGAGGCCTTGGAAAATAAGCCGTTAACGATACTTACCACAGCATATTCTGAATATGCGCTGGAGGGGTTCCGCCTACAGGTAGTTGATTACCTCTTAAAACCAATCACCTTCAAGCGTTTCTTCCAGGCAGCGCAGAAAGCAAAGGAAGTATTTGAACTGAAGAGTCATGTGTATAACGGGAATGTCAATGTGTATGTGCGGCAGGGAGATTCTTTTGTAAAGATCGCTTGGACTGATATATTGTATGTAGAAAGTATGCAAAACTACCTGAAACTCCATTTCAACGATAAAACACTTATTATCCATCAGACAATGACTTCACTCGAAGACATGCTTCCGAAAGATTCTTTTTTCAGGATACACAAATCCTTTCTGGTAAATATTGCCCACATTGAGACGATAAATGGCGGGCGGATCTTTGTCGAAAACAGGGAATTGCCCATATCCAGACAGCGAAAAGAAGAACTTCTGAATACGGTTGTATATAAGAAGCTGATAAGTAAATAATAACAGGATAATATATATCTTTGCTATCCCTTATAGAGTACAAATGGATAGAATAATCAGATATTTAAAGCAGCCGTATCCGGTCAGCGAAAAACCCTGGCAGACTGTTGTCGTTGCATTCATCGCTGTTTTTCTGTTGCTCGTTCTGTTTCAGCCTTTTCAGCTGCAAGGTGAATTTAATAAATGGTTGATAATAGGAGGGTATTCTCTGGTGACGGCAGTATGTACCTCGATTGTTACTTATGCGTTTCCCACAATATTCAGGAAATTTTATAACCCTGCCTGTTGGACTACCTGGAAGAATACACTGAATAAACTGATTATAATCCTGACTATTAGTATTGGTAATTTTCTGTTTGATATTTCTATCAGGCATAGGGAACCAGAGGTTCTCCTATCTGTTTTTACCTTCTATGTGGTCGCTACATTTATAGTCGGGTTAGTCCCTGCTATTGTCATTTCATTCTTTATACAGAATAATGCGCTGAAACGGAACCTGCGCGAGGCAAAAGAGAGTAACGGCAGGCTGCTCGAACGTTTGACTGCCAGTCAACAGACTTTGCCAGCTAATTCCGGCATAATTACATTGAGTGGCACTACTAAAGACTCTATTAGTTTTAACCCCGAAACGCTCCTTTACATCGAGTCATCGGGAAACTATACTACATTTTATTATCAGGAAAACGATATTGTAAAACAAAAGCAACTCAGAGCTACCATCAGTCAGATAGAGACAAACCTGCAATCTTATCCTGACATTGTACGCTGCCACCGGGCTTTTATGGTGAATATAGCACAAGTTGTTTCAGTCACAGGAAATTCATTAGGATTCCAGTTAAAACTAAAATATACAAAGGATGAAGTTCCTGTATCGCGCACCTACACAAAACTCATCCGTACCTGTATTGCGGGTTAAATAAGTTCATTTTTTATTATAACCGGCTTATGATGGGCAGACTTAGCTGTTTGTCACATTTATTGCTGTCTGTCACAGAACTTTTGCAGCAGCCTCTATACGATATATATTTGCTTCAAATTAAAAAACAATTATCGTATGAATAGTATTGCTTTTACTTTAGGCTTTGTCTCAGGATTATTGTTGACTCTATTAATCTATTAATAATTTAACGTATGAAATTCAAACATTTTGTTCCCTTACTTATCGGGCTTGTACTCGGATTCTCTTTAGGCTGGTGGGGCTTCCGCATCATTTTCCCCTGGATTGGCGGCTGGATTACGATCGGTTCGTTGGTCGCATCCCGGCTGAAAGGGAAGAATAAGGATCTGGGGCGTCGTATTACTATTTTAATGATTTCACCGGTGTTTCTTCTCTTTTTGGGAGTCATGCAACGGGAAAATCTGCAACTGGAAGAGAATGTGTTTTATATATTATTATTTATTTCCACCGGACTATTTACCCGGGTACTGGTGCATTATGCCATTGCCAAGATTATCGGGCCGTTGATCTGGGGGCGCGGTTTCTGTGGATGGGCCTGCTGGACAGCCGCTATTCTGGAATGGCTACCGATAAAAGAAAACCGTAAGATTCCGGCTAAATATACCCGTATGCGCTATCTGGTATTTATTGTTTCTATATTGATACCTATAATTTTTATTCTGCTGGGTTACGATTGGCAGACGAATCATATAAATGAAGATGGAGGTATTGTGCAAGGGGGAAAACCTGGGGCTCTCATCTGGTTCCTTGCAGGCAATGGCCTTTACTATCTTGTCGCTGTTATCCTGGCTTTTAAATTCAGGAAGAAACGCGCCTTTTGCAAAATCGCCTGTCCGGTATCGCTGGTTATGAAGGCGCAGACAAGCATCGCTTTGATAAGGGTAAGCCCTTCCGGAAACGAGTGCACCTCTTGCGGTTCCTGCAACCGTAATTGTCCGATGGACGTAGATGTAGTAAATTATATCTCGAAAGGGAAAAAGATAAGTTCAGGTGAATGTATCCTATGCCGGAAATGCGCAGATATATGTCCGCAGGCGGCCATCAGATAAATTCACTGCTTTTCACGCCTATTTTGTAAGAGAGTCATATACAGCCCTCGATATTTCAGCTATCATCCGCATATTCGTGGCCTCGTCTTCCATGGAGTCGGCGACAAAAACAGCAAGTGAATAATAACGGCCATCGGGTAACCGGATGATTGCAATATCATTTTCCGCGGCATTCAGCCCCTCGGCATTGCGGAAAGATGAGCCTGTCTTATGAGCGACAATCGTTCCCGGAGGCAACAGCCCTTTGATCTTCTTCGGACCGGTTGTAGTATCTACCATGGCATTCCACAGAAAGTCGTGGAAATGTTGAGGAAGTATATTACCTGTCCTGAATTTTTCTAATACCCGTGCGGCAGTAAGAGGGGTACTCCAGTTGGTATATTGTACCTCCCACGGGCCATGCATTTCTTCTTCAGTGGCGGCAATGGCAAAATCGGAGAATCCGAGGTCTCTTATATACCGGTCTACGGCGGAAGTACCGCCTACAAAGCGGAACAGGATATCACATCCGTTGTTATCGCTCTGGGAAACTGTATATTTTAAGATTTCGCTAACCGGTAATTCGACGTTTCCATCGGGATAATCGTCTCTAAGAGGGCTATGGGTATCGGGTAAGAGTTCGGCTTTACGAATAAATATTTTATGGTCGAGCGATAGGTTATTCTTATTCAGATAGTCGAGTACTGCCAGTGCCAAATGGAACTTGTAAGTGCTTTGTGTCGGATAATGGAATCCGTTATTAACAGTCAATGTGTCTTTTCCATCGACAATTAGTGCAACTCCGACAGTAGCCCGTTTGCCCCTGATAATCTTTTCTATATCATTTTTTAGTACATCATTTTGGGAAAAAGCATGAGTTGGGGTTGCAAACATGCTTACTTTCGTCGGTTCATGAATTAATTTATAATATTCCTGACTTTTTTGATGTGTGAAATGGCTGATATATTCGATAGGTATATTTTTCTTTTGAGCTACGATATTTTTAAACTGCATAGTGACTAACTTACCATTGAAAGATAATATAATATCATATGTAATAATAACAGGATGTCTTTTGTATTCTTTTATAGTCAACATACCTTGCTTATGCTCAGCTTTAGCGTCGATCACAGATAATTCTTTAAATTCTATTCTATCAGGCCTGGTTATTCTGATAGAATCACCGTTTGAATGTATTGCCCATGCTCTCGATAGATTAAAAATTAATTGTGGACTTTTATTTTCAAAATGGAATTCTTTAGTTGAGATACGCGGATCAACATCTTTGTATATTGTAACATCCTTATCTTTATTTTGGCTGAATCCTGATACGGATATGATATACAGAATAATAATAATTTTAAGTGCTTTTATTTTATTCATATTTTGTTGTATGTTATGTATTACTGGTTAAGGATGAAATATTTAGTGTAACAAATATGACTCTCGACTTCACTTTGATTTTAGATGAAGTTTAACACTTAAGTAGACGCAGGGGTTTGATGATATTATTAGTCTATTAGTCTTAGCTGCTCTTTCAAGCGGTGCATCTCTTCCTGCATGTCATCTATCTTATCCAGTAGATTCCGGATAACATCTATACCCGCCACGTTGATGGAAAGGTCGTAATACCACCGCACATACTGGTCGAGGTATTTTAGCTGGGAGATATGTATGTAGCGCTCATCCCCGACAATACTGACTTGTATAAGGCCTTCGTTTTCCAGTTGTACGATAAAGTCGGGTTCCACCTGATTTTGTATGCAATACTCCTGTATGATGATTAATTCTGATGTCATAACGTTGATTCTTTAGGGTTAAGACTTCGCTAGCTTTTCGAACAATTCCTTTTGTTCTTTATTCAGATTGACGGGTATCTCTATTGAGTATGTTATGATAAGGTCTCCAAACTGCCCGTCTTTTTTGTACACAGGAAATCCTTTGCCTTTCAATCTCACTTTTGTCCCATTCTGAGTTCCTGCCGCTACTTTCAGTTTTACCTTTCCGGTAAAGGTGTCTACAGTCTCTTCTCCTCCAAGAACGGCTGTGTACAGGTTCAGGTTGGCATTGGCGTACAAATCGTTTCCTACCCGTTTAAATTTAGGATCCTCTTCTACAACAAATGTAATATATAGGTCGCCATTAGGCCCGCCGTTTTTACCCGCTGCTCCTTGTCCGGCAAGTTTTATTACCTGCCCGTCGGAAACTCCGGCAGGAATGGTTATGCGCAGGTTCTTACCATCCAGGGTGAGTGTACGTTTATGGGTTTCAGATGCATCCCGCAAGCTTAAATGGAGTTCGGAGGTATAGTCTTGTCCTCTGTACCCTCTGCTTTGCCTGCTACCACCTGACGATCTTCTTCCCCCAAACAGCGATTCAAAGAAGTCGGAAAATCCGCCTTCATCGTCTCCTCCGAAACTATATGAACCTCCTCCGAAACCGCCAAAGCTACCATAGTCGGCAAAACCTCCGTTTTGTGATTGTTGCTGACGGGCTTTTTCGTATTCTTCGGCGTGTTTCCAGTTTTCGCCGTATTCATCATATTTTTTTCGCTTTTCGGGATCGGAAAGCACTTCGTTAGCTTCGTTTATTTGTTGAAATTTTCTTTTTGCTTCCTCATCATTGGGGTTGATATCAGGGTGATACTTCCTTGCCAGTTTGCGGTACGATTTTTTGATGTCGTCAGCACTGGCTGCCTTGGATACGCCCAATATGCTATAATAATCTATAAATGCCATATGTGATTAATTTCAAGATTTAAAAATTTCATTATTCAAAGATTGGGAAAAGCAATCCTTGACTCTTCATTTTATATCTTAGTCTCTCTGTAAGTCCCTTCGTGAGATCAGGGGGCTGTTTTTTCCCTTACCTTTAATTCATTGTATATTTTAAGGCAAGCCCATGCATCAATAGCTGCGTACATTTTCTGTGCATCGGATAGCACATCTGCTTCCCAGTTTGACAGGCGCTGGCCTTTCGATATCCTTTTTTCAAAAAGTATGCCATAAATGCGTTGCAGACCATTATCTTCAATGCCATAATTTTTCACAAAAGACTGGAGTTCAATGAAATTGGATGGAACGAAAGCCGCATTTCGTTTATGAATGGCTGAAAAATCGTCTTTTAAAGAGAGCCCTATTTTTTTGATTGCCGGATTTACCAGAATTTCTGCCAAACAATCAGGTAATCCTATTATATTCAGACGGAAAAGGAAGCAGGTGTCGTCTGTGGATAATTGCATCAGTGCAATCTGATGGGATACACCTTTGCGGAAAGCCGGGCGGGTCTCAGTATCGAACCCGATAGCCGTTTGTTTTTTGAGATAAGCAGCGGCCTTCTCCGCTTCACTTTCGCTTTGTACAACAATTATCCGCCCATCGAATCTCTCCATTGGCATTACGGATAATTCCTCTTTTGAAATTGTTTTTACCATAATTCTTCGTTGTCAGTCTGTTCAAGGTCTTCGTCTTCGAGGGCATCCGGCTCTGTTGAGTATTTTAACGAATGCAGCGCCCGTAAAACGTTTACCAGCTTTTGCCCCCAGTATGCTTTGAAGTTCTCCATACACACATAGAGGGCGTCATTCATATTTTCGGTAATGCCCCGTTCGAATATGGTGATGAAGTTCTTTGTATCCTGATAGATATCCGCAAGGTCTTCACTGATGCTTGCCGATATAGGCGTTTCACTGTATTTCATATCCTGAAGGAATACTTCGAGGTATGTATCGTTGTTTACATATACATTGTATAGTTTGGAGGTGATGAAATTGTATATGTCTTCTGTAACTGTTATCTCCTGTTCTTCGTCATTTACGGTATCGGTTTCCGGAACAAGACTTGCTTTAAGGTATAGCAAGGGTAGGAGTTTGGTTAATTTATCCGTAAGCTCTGTTTCCGTGATTTCTTCGAAATTTTCCAGAAAGGCACAATACTGGACGGCTACAGTTACAAATTCAATCGCATCTTTTGAGTATACTATTTCTTTTAGTTGATCTGTCATTGTTGTTTCTTATTTTATCCGATGCATTTTAGTGTGGATTTTTCTCTGTTTTTTATAAATAACAAATTTAGGCGATTATTTGTTAAGTAACGAAAGGATAAGATATTTTAAATATTTATCTTTTCCCAATATACTTCTTATAATCTATACCCGCTTTCCTTGCCTGCGAATGCTGCATCCGGCGGGGTATCGTATACGATTTCCCATCTTTAATAAAATTCGTCCCTGTTTGTTTGAACCAAAAAGAGATATCGTTTTCTACACAGAGGTCGTGTATTTCCATTATCCAGTCAAAATCACATGCCCGTGTATCCTTTCCCGATTCTCCTCCGGCAGTGACATGCTCCACCCATGACCCTATATCATAAGGCTTTAGGTCGACTCTCTCTAAAAGAGGTTCACAGATGATTATCTTGTGCTTAATCGGGGATTTCTTATAGATAGGTAGACGGTAATCGACCCTGTCCTGATTTTCCACCGTGCAGGCTATAGTCACATTATCGTATCCTCCTCCCCAATCTTCGGGTAGGCCTATATGTAATCTGTCGATTCGCTTGGTTATCATCAAAAAGTTGAGGTCGCTGCGCTCACGTATCATACTCCATGCCTGGGGGCGCCATTCATCGGCATCAGCATGGAAAAAATCGGATGTGAAGCAGGTAAAGACATCCCCGCCGGGAGGAATTTTATATTCTCCGTTTCGTTTTTTCTTTACAGGCTTATCGAAATCCTTAGTCTGTTTAACAATAGTGCTGTCTACACCGCGTCTGGCATCGCCGCGATACATGTAGCAATTGAGACAGCCTGCGCTTATTTTGTGGCAACCGTGCCACGGATTCCAAAGTGATGACATCAGAAATGAAAATCTTTATCTATATAGTGAAATAGTTTTATAAAACATAAATATACAATGTTTGGCTAAGATAATGAAAAAGGATAAATATATAAATTCTGTTACTTTTGTTACTTTTTGGGAGATGTTGTGCACGGGAGCCTGTTAATTACATAAGTGCTGCTTATGAAAAGAGAGAAAAAGTAACAATCAAAAAAATTGTAAAAGGTGTCAGATTTACATACGCTCCGCTCCTGTGACCATTGGTTGTCAGATTTTTGAAACAAGCCTTTTATAAAACACAATAATTATTGCAGATATATTAACGAATAAAGTTTACTTTAGCATAGCAAACAAATTACACAATGGATATCTTTTTGTATGTATTATATTTCCTGATTGCATTGGCTGTTATATCAACCGATATAGCAAAGAAGTTATTCAATAATGCAGGTTTATCTTATTTTGTATTGTTTCTCGCAAATAATGTACTCCTTTTTCTTTCAGTTACTGATAATTTAATATCAAAGCAGGGCTTAAATTTCGCACTGGCAGGATATATTGCATTTTCTCTCTTATTGGTTTATTCATGGATACGTATTCAGTTGGTTCCTTGTAAAACAGATACTGATATTCCTGTGGCTGTAAAGATAGTTTATCAGGGGCGACGTCTTTTATTATTGTCTATGGGGCTTATAACAATTCAGTTGTTAGTTGTTTTCAGCTATGGCATTATCAGTGGTTATGTACCTATAGCCTCCGATAGCTTCAGATATAACAATATCATAGCCTTTTCTTTGTCGCTGCTTACCTTTCTGAACGGATGGTTCAGAGTATTTTTCTTTTCGTTAAGATTACGTATTGTACGGCGGATATTGGTCTCGATATTTATATGGGTGCCAATAGTCAATGTTTTCGTAATCCTTTATATATCAAGGATTGCTTTTAATGAGTATGATCATGCGTGCAATAAAGCTTTTAATGAAAGTATGAGGAGAGAGTCATTTGTATGTGAGACGAAATACCCTTTACTGATGTTGCATGGAGTAGGATTTCGGGACTTTAAATACCTTAATTACTGGGGACGTATTCCCAAGCACCTGATCAAAAACGGTGCTACGGTTTATTATGGACATCAGGAGGCATTAGGTACCATTGAGGGTAACGGATATCTGGTGAAAGATAAAATCCTTGAAATAATAAAGCAGACAGATTGCGGAAAAGTTAATATAATAGCTCATTCGAAAGGAGGACTCGATGCCAGATATACAATAACGGCGCTGGGCATGGATGAGTTTGTAGCGTCGCTAACCACTATATCCACTCCGCACCGGGGGAGTGCACTCGCCGATTTCGGAAATAAGCATTTATCGGATGGGATGTATCGTTCGGTCGCAAATCTCTTTGATAAATATTTCCGCAAAATAGGCGATAAGAATCCCGACTTCTATACGGCAATGCATCAGTTTACAAAAGAATATGCCGAAAAGTTCAATGATGAAACTCCTGATATAGAAGGGATATATTATCAGAGCTATATGTCGCTTATGAAAAACTGCTTGAGTCATAGCCTGCTTTCTGTTCCTTATCTCATTATGTGTTTGCACAATAAACAGAATGACGGATTGGTGAGTCTGGAATCTGCCCGGTGGGGCGAATTCCGAGAAGTATATACAAACAGGCGAAGAAGGGGGATTTCTCATGGTGATATGATTGACCTGACAAGGGGTAATTATAAAAGTTTCGATGTGATAGAAACATATATCAGTATTGTTTCAGATTTGAAAAATAAAGGGTTTTGATATCGATTGGCATACACATATAATATACATGATGAGAAAAGCACAATCAGTTTTTCACTTTATAGCAAAAGTTTATATCTTTGTGCTCCCATATAACATTGATAATAAATAACAACAATAATATGTTTGAAAGTCTAAGTAATAGATTAGAACGCTCGTTTAAGATCCTGAAAGGTGAAGGTAAAATCACCGAAATAAATGTAGCCGAAACGCTGAAAGATGTACGTCGCGCATTACTCGATGCCGACGTTAACTATAAGACAGCTAAGCAGTTTACCGAAACCGTTAAGGAAAAGGCATTAGGACAGAATGTACTTACAGCCGTGAAGCCTGAACAGTTGATGGTGAAAATCGTTCATGACGAACTGGCTGCGTTGATGGGAGGTACGGCAACCGATATAAATCTGAAAGGTTCTCCGGCCGTTATACTTATGTCCGGTCTTCAAGGTTCGGGTAAAACTACTTTCTCGGGTAAGCTGGCGAAATTGCTGAAATCTAAGAAAGGCAAAAATCCATTACTAGTTGCCGGAGACGTTTACCGTCCTGCTGCCATCGAACAATTAAAGATACTGGGTACACAGATAGAAGTTCCTGTATATTCGGAAGAAGATAGCAAGAATCCGGTACAGATAGCGCAGAATGCGATCAAGTTCGCGAAACAGAACGGAAATGACCTTGTAATTATAGATACTGCCGGGCGTCTGGCTATAGACGAGGAGATGATGAAAGAGATTACAGCCGTAAAAGACGCTGTGAAACCTGACGAAATCCTCTTTGTAGTAGACTCCATGACAGGTCAGGATGCTGTAAATACTGCCAAGGAATTTAACGACAGGCTCAACTTCGACGGAGTTGTGCTTACCAAGCTCGATGGTGATACCCGTGGTGGTGCTGCGTTGTCTATCCGTTCGGTAGTGGATAAGCCGATCAAATTCGTGGGTACAGGCGAGAAGATGGATGCACTCGATGTATTCCACCCTGAACGTATGGCCGACCGTATTCTCGGTATGGGTGATATCGTTTCACTCGTGGAAAGGGCGCAGGAGCAATATGATGAAGAAGAAGCGCGCCGTCTGCAAAAGAAGATTGCCAAGAATCAGTTCGACTTCAACGACTTTATCGGACAGATACAGCAGATAAAGAAGATGGGTAACCTGAAAGATCTTGCTTCCATGATTCCGGGAGTGGGTAAAGCGATCAAAGATTTGGATATTGATGATGATGCCTTCAAAAGTATTGAGGCTATCATCTATTCCATGACACCGAAGGAAAGGTCTCAGCCTGAAATTCTGAATGGAAGCCGCCGTCAGCGTATAGCTAAGGGTAGCGGTACCTCTATACAAGAGGTGAATAAACTGATTAAGCAGTTTGATGAAACCCGTAAGATGATGAAGATGATGACACAGATGAAGGGTGGCAAGATGCCTAAGATGAGAAGATAATGTCCTTACAAATAAGATAGTTAGACCCGGCCTGTGATACTACAAGCCGGGTTTTTGTTGTATATACACTATCGTTTAGCTTTTCCTTCCAGTTTAATGTCCTTCTCCAGTGCCTGTTTCTGTACAGCTCTGTAGATGACATCATCGAATGAACTTTCGACTTTGTCTTTATCCATTTTTAATAGTTCGGCTTCTATATGTTGCTGGCGTTGTTTGCTCAGGTCTTTTATTTCCTGTTCCAGCTTTTTACGTTTTTCTATCAGTTTATTCATATAGGTCTGGCGTTCTGTCACAGACATATTCTTCATATTGTCGGGCAAATCTGCAGCAGGAATTTCTGAAAGGGACTTGCCGGACATTACTTCATTGACCAGTTCTTCCGAGCCATAATAAGCGTCTTTATTCGCCGCCGACAGGTTATATTCGGCCCGTCTCGCATTGATAGCCGCATCGCCCTTATTTACTTTTGCACTCTGCATTTGCTTTACTTCTGTCAACTCAGATGATTTACCGTAATAGAGCCGGGTCTTATCCAGTTCATATTGGAGGGAGTTGATGCGGTCATCATAAGGGGTTCTTACCTCTATGTTATTTACGCTCATATCCGTTTGGATATATTCTCCTTTCGTCTTGCCGGCTATCTCTTTCCATATGCGGGCGGCAGTAGGTTCATTCCCCATAAGGATGGTATTGATTACAATCCCTTTCTTTATACCTTCCGAACAGGTTTCTGGGTAATGTACGTCATTTCTGTAGTCCATATGCGGAGGATAATCACCCACAAGGAATATAGCTCTGTAAGTATTAGGCAAGTTGTCCCATTCCATCTTATTCACTCCTTCATATAGTGCCTGATTCACACTTTCCGGTCCGTCTCCGCCACCACTGGCATTCATTGCCATCAGTTGTTCATACAGGTTGTCCATGTCTGTACCCAGGGGTATAATCTTGGTTATGAAATCATCCCCCCTGTCGCGGTAAAAGAGCATACCCACTTCGATATCGGGAACCGGTTCGCTTTGTGAAAGGCTGCTTGTAATGGACCATATCTTTTCCTTTGCTGCACCTATCAATCCCGACATGCTGCCGGTGGCATCTAGTAGAAATACTATCTGCATTTTTGGTCTGGTTGTGCGGTCTGCTTTCTCTTGAAGTCCGTTTGCCGGTAATGCAGGAGTGATAGAACGCCCCGGATTTTTGAGGAAGGCCACGCATGTACAATAGATAAATATACTTACAGGGAGTATCGATAATAGAATGTAAAGTCGCTTTTTCATATGCTTTAGTATTATGTTAATTACCACTTATTTCTAAAGCAAATATAGACTACATTGGTAATACAAACAGGGCAAAACGGGTGAACAGGCTTTCTTAAATGGTAAAAAAGGATTATGACTGTTCTACCGAAGGAAAAGCAAGCCTGCAAAGTCATGTTTTGCAGGCTTGTATGTTTTCTGACAGCCGGGTCTTATTTAGAAGAGATAAGAGATGCGCGAAGTGAATTGTTCGAATTAACACCGATAAACTTAGAGGCAGCACTTAGTTCGGCTGTATCATCATCGGCAGCAGCTTGGTCGGCAGATTCCATTTCAGCAAATTTAGTCAATGCAGAAACTAAAGCATCAGTTGATACATTGTTTTTAGTCAACAAATTGTATGCATATTCATCTGCTTTTTTGTTTTGATCGTCAGTATAAGGAATCTGTATGAGTTCGTTGATTACGGTACCCATTTTGTCTCCTGAGAAAGAAAGCAGTTTTTCCAATTGTGCGGAACCTGCTTTAGTAGCATTATCTTCAGATGCGACTTTTAATAGTGAGTCACGGACATCCTTGTTTGCGATGTGGCCTATCTGAGTAGAAATAACAGCCAGAAGTTCTTCGTCAGATAGTATATCCATCATACCTGTATAAATACGGATGCTACCATCAGTAGTAGCCAGAATATTTACTTCAGGGTTTTCATATATCTTGTAGTTAAGGCTTAGTCCATCTACAGAGATGTAGTTTGTAGCTACCAGACCTGCCAGTCTTTTATAATAATCTGAATCCTCTCCGGCGATAGTATTATTGTTGTCCATAAACTCTACTATCTTCACAGATGCTTTGTTGGCGACTATATCCGAAGCCATATCTCCAGCAACGTCACCTACAGCTTTTGTTACAGACTTACTTGCTTTTTTCAGGGCTTTTCCAAATTGTGCGTTTGCGGGAAGGGATATCGCACACATAACAGCAACGAATACTGTTGCTAAAAATAATTTTTTAGTCATAGTTTTAATTGTTTGTTTAAAATAGGGTTAGTATGTAGTTTCTAATTTAAAAAATCTTCGCGTGTTTATTTGAAGCAATAATTTTTTGTCATGCGCTCTTTCAGGTCGCAAATATATCACATTATTCTTGAATTAAACAATTATAACTTAAAAAATGAAATTTTTAATATTCTCCATACTCTTTTTCAAGTATAGATAAATTTGTTGAGAAAAGATATAAAATATTAAACTGTAAATGTTACTCATTTAGTAGCCAGATACATAGAGCATGTACCCATTGTGTAAGTTTTATAAGATGCCTCCCTGAACCCGTTCTTTAGGAGTGTGTTCGTCATGTCTTTGCCTTGTATAAAGGCCTGTATGGATTTGGGAAGGTAAGAGTACGCCGTTTTATCCTTAGATATGATCCGGCCTATTGTGGGTATAAACAAGTTGGTATATAGCCAGTAACCCTGCTTCATAGGGAAACGTACAGGAACAGTCAGTTCCAGTATCATCAGCTGTCCTCCCGGTTTGAGTATACGCAATATTTCTTTGAGTCCCTTGTCGAGATCCTCAAAATTGCGTACTCCGAAAGCGACCATGGCAGCGTCAAAAGAATTATCGGGAAGAGACAGTGCCATACAATCTTCTTTAGCGAAGCTGATCTTGTCTGATAATCCCGCCTTAGCTACTTTTTTCCGGCCCACCTCCATCATTCCTTCCGATATGTCTATGCCAAGTATAGATTGCGGTTTCAGAATATCATAGGCCTGGATGGCCAGATCTCCTGTACCGGTGGCAATATCGAGTATTGTCTGAGGATTCAGCTTTTTTAGCATGGAAAGTCCCTTTTTACGCCAGCTGATATCGATTCCCATCGACATAGTACGGTTCAGCGTATCGTAATTTTCAGCAATAGAATCGAACATGCGCTCTACCTGAGCTCCTTTGTTTTCGGAACTGGAGTAGGGTACTATTTTTTCAGCGTCGTAGGTCATTTCCGTTAAGCGTTGTTGTATTTATATGTTCTTAAGATAATAGAATATATCTTCATCGTGAATATCGATGATTTTAGTCCTGTTTCCCTCTGCAATCATCTGGAAAGGATCTGTGGAATTATCTACCAAAAGCCAGTAATCGGCAATAGGGATAAACATGGAGAAAAGGTTTCTCATGCCGGCATAATAGCGTCTTACAACTACATCGTCGTCTACATGATGCCCTCCAAACCGTACGCGTTGTTCGACACGTTTGATCGCCAGTTCGGGCGATTCGAGCCAGAAGTAGATAAGGGTAACAAAATAACCCTCCTTTTGTGCCCTGCGTATAAAGTTGGCATAAGATTTGGTCGCCAGTGTGGTCTCTATTGCAAAATCCTCCTGCATACGCAGCATTTCGTTCATGCGCATAATCATAAGGCGGCCGGCATCGATAGCTACCGTCTCGGGTTGGAAAGGAGAGAGGCCTTTGGCTATTTCGTCGGCATTGATAAACTCCTTACAGTCGAGCATTTCCGGAAACATGGCATACGACGCGGTTGTTTTTCCCGCGCCGTTACAGCCTGATATGATATAGAGATTCGGCATCTAAACTAAGTAATAGATAAATTTAATGATATACTTTCGGGTCACAACTTGTTTTTGTCGTTTTACTTACCTTAATAGTAAAAAAAAGCCTGTGGCCTTAACTCCTTTGTTTCAAATATTCGTTTATATTTTTTTCGAGACGTACAGCCACATCAGCAGCTTCTGCCTTTACAAATTTCTCACCTACTATCTTTTCATATAGTTCGATATAGCGTTCAGATACGGAGTTACAGTATTCTTCTGTCATTTCGGGTACTTTCTGTCCGTCTTTACCCTGGAATCCGTTATCCATTAACCATTTGCGCACAAACTCTTTCGACAGCTGGCGTTGTTCTTCTCCTTTATCGAATAGTTCCTGATAGGTATCCGCATAGAAATAACGGGATGAATCAGGTGTATGGATTTCGTCGATCAGGTAAATCTTACCCTCTTTTTTTCCAAACTCGTATTTTGTATCTACAAGTATCAGGTTCTTCTGAGCTGCCATTTCAGTTCCACGCTGGAACAGAGCATAAGTATACTTCTCCAGTTGTTCGTATTCTTCTTTGCTCACCAATCCCTGAGCGATAATCTCCTCTTTCGAAATGTTTTCATCATGTCCTACATCTTCTTTGGTAGTAGGGGTAATAATGGGGGTAGGGAATTTCTCATTTTCTTTCATCCCTTCCGGTAGAGGTACACCGCAAAGCGTCCTTGCTCCGGCTTTGTATTCGCGCCATGCACTACCTGTAAGGTATCCGCGTATAACCATCTCCACTTTATATTGTTCGCACCTCAGACCAACGGTTACCATAGGGTCCGGGGTATCCAGTTTCCAGTTAGGGACAATATCGGCGGTAGCATCCAAAAACTTGGCTGCAATCTGATTCAGGACTTGTCCTTTGTAAGGTATGCCCTGTGGTAATACAACATCGAATGCTGAAATACGGTCGGTAGCGATCATCACCAGTAAATCGTCACCTATCGAATATACGTCTCTCACTTTACCATGATAAACGTTTGTCTGTCCCGGAAAATTAAAATCTGTTCTTACTAAAGTATTCTTCATTTGTTTAAAAATCTAATTTGTTCAGTCTTATAACAAAAAAGTACGCTCAAAGTTACGCCAAAGTTGCTTAAAAAGCAATAAAGATGTTAATTAATAAGCACAGTCCTCTGAGTAACTGATGGCACTGTGGGTGCAAATATTTAACTCCTTGGAAAACACGCTTTCTTGTATAAAAGGTAACAAAGGTAACACATGTTTCAGCTTTTAGCTGATAGCTATTAGCCGTTAGCTTTGGCTATCGCATAAGTGGCTTTACAGTGAACAGTCATCAGTTAGCAACTTGTATCTCCTGTTTTGTCTACCCATACCTCATATAACTTTCAACTTATTACTTGTTAAAAGGTAACAAAGGTTACACTTTTGCAGTATTTTTTTATTGTCATGTTTTTATTATAAAGTGCTGAATTAATAATCATTATCTACAGTTTCCTGTATAGATAAATAAAATTAGAACGAATTACAGTTTTTACTTCTTTTCAAAGCTTAAGCAATAAAAAAGGTGAAAAATATTTTCCACCTTTTTCTATAAATCTAAATTCTTTCACCTTTTACGGTTTTTGTTTTCATCTCTTCCCGCTTTTCTCTTTTATCTTCTCTTTCGTATGCATCCACAATGCTCTGGACGAGTTTATGACGGACAATATCCGTCTTGTTAAATTCGATATAGCCTATCCCTTTCACATCTTTTAGTATGCGCAGGGCATGTTTCAGCCCCGACTGCTGGGACGGCGGAAGATCTATCTGGGTAATATCGCCTGTAATAATCATTTTGGCGTTCATGCCCAAACGGGTGAGGAACATCTTTATCTGGTGCGTGGTCGTATTCTGCGCCTCATCGAGGATAATGATGGCGTCGCTGAGTGTGCGTCCTCGCATAAAGGCTAAAGGAGCTATCTGTATCGTCTTATTTTCGATATAGTCCTTTAGTTTGGCTGGAGCTATCATATCTTCGAGTGCATCATACAACGGTTGCAGATACGGGTCTATCTTATCCTTCATATCTCCGGGCAGAAAACCGAGTTTCTCTCCGGCTTCCACCGCAGGACGGCTGAGGATTATCTTCTTTACCTCTTTATTTTTGAGGGCTTTCACTGCTAGGGCAATAGCTGTATATGTTTTTCCCGAACCCGCAGGCCCGATACCGAATACCATATCATTTTTGTGAAAACTATTTACAAAATTCTGCTGGTTTGGTGTGCGTGCAAAAATCGGTTTGCCGTTCAGTCCGTAGATAATGAGGTTGTCCTGTTTGATTGTATTTGGAGATTTTCCTTTTACAATGTCTATTATATCTTCTTCTGTCAGTTTGTTTCGCTCATTCGCATATTTCTCGAGTTCCCTTATCTTTTCTTCAAAGAGAGGAACATCTTCTGCATTACCGATTACTTTTATGGCATTGCCACGAGCTACGATGCGCAGCTTAGGAAAAAGGGTTTTTAATAGTTGTATGTTGGCGTTGTTTATCCCGAAAAAGACAACAGGGTCTATGTGTTCTAAAATAATTATTTGTTCTATCATTCAATTCTGTATCAAGAATGTACCATGTGATTTATTCTGTTTTGTCGGGTAGTGGTATGTAATGGTATGCAAAGATAAGGATATTCGATAATATATTTCGTTATTCATCTATAATTATTCTTTCAGCCAATATATGCAAAGAATCGATATTGTTGGCTGAAAGATCTAGAAGTTATTCAAAAAAACTATTTGCTCATCTCCCTTGATTTATCTCCCAGATATCCCCCATGATGACGTTTGGCGTAATCGGCGGGTGAGAAATTGATCCTTTTCATTGTACCCACTACAAGTATATCGCCTATTACGGTCATCACTGTGGTAGAGGTGGTCGGTGTCAGTCCAAGATTACAAACTTCCTCCGGCCGGCCGGTTAGGATGCATACATCAGCTTTCTGTGCCAGTAGGCTGTCCGGGTTGCTGGTGATAACAATAAACTTTATTCCCGGAATAAGATTTTTTGCAAGAGATATAAGTTCGATGATCTCCCGTGTCTTTCCCGAATTGGAGATTGCCAGAACGATATCGTTTTCCTGCAATATTCCCAGGTCGCCATGCTGTGCCTCACTCGGATGTAGGAATACAGACGGCGTTCCCGTGGAGCTGAATGTAGTTGCAATGTTTTGTGCAATCTGTCCTGCCTTTCCCATACCGCTGGTCACGAGTTTACCTTTTTTCTTGTTTACCTGTTCTACAATAAGGTCTATGGCCTGCGTGTATGCGTCACTCACCGGGATATTTAGTATGGCACTCGCTTCGGCGCTCAATAGAGAGCGGATATCTTCAGTATTCATATATTTAATTTTTTGCTATGCCAAAGATATAACATTTATCTCATTTTATACAAAAAGGTTTCGGTCTCGGAATCCGAAGATATTACATTAACGAATATAATTCAAACAGCTTCTAAAATTCTTATTTGCTGCAAAACAACGTCTCCATAAATTCCTTCCCTTTTATCAGCCCGTATGCGCCCTTTGGTGATTCGAACTCATCATATAGCTGAACGTCATCTGCTTCTCCGTTCGAACGGTAGATAAGGAAGGGTATAGGCTTGTTTGTATGTGTCTTAATAGCACATGGGGTAGGGTGATCGGGTAGAATGGCGATAGTAACCGGCTCATCCCAGCCTTTAGTCGCTTCATATATTGGCTTCACAACCCTGCTGTCCAGAAATTCGATGGTACGGGTTTTCAACTCATAATCGCCTTCATGTCCGGCCTCGTCGCTGGCCTCAATGTGAAGATATACGAAATCGTCGTTCTTCAATGCTTCGATGGCCGCTTGCGCTTTTCCTTCATAGTTGGTGTTCCATAATCCGGTAGCACCTTTTACATGGATAAGTTTCAATCCTGCATATACGCCGATACCCATAATAAGGTCTACCGCAGAGATTACCGATCCGCTTTTTATTCCGAATAATTCCTGCAAAGTCTGCATCTGCGGGCGGTAACCCGGAGACCATGGCCAGATGCTGTTTGCAGGGTCTTTGCCTTCGGCGATTCGTTTCTTGTTTACAGGATGATCTTTCAATAGTTCCTGCGATTTTAAGATCAGCTGATTCAGGTAATCGGCAGATTCTTTTGCTTCGGGTGTTTCCGGTTTTATCAGGACATCCCTGAATGGTGTTCCTGTAACGTCATGCGGGGCGGTACAATCGAGGTTTTTATTCCCTCCTTCAAGTTTCAGCAGGTGGCGATACGATACTCCCGGATAGAAGCTCACTTTTCCGTCGTTCAGCTCTTTATCCAGAAAATGGATAAGTTCGGCGGCTTCTTCATTCGAAATATGTCCTGCCGAATGGTTTTTTATCTTTCCGTCTTCGATGCAAATAAGGTTGCAGCGCATGGCCATTTCGCCCGGCAGAATATCCACCCCCATACTGGCGGCTTCGAGTGAACCTCTGCCTTCAAAAACCTTAGGCACATCGTACCCGAGTACCGACAAGTTGGCTATTTCACTGCCCGGTTTAAATCCCGGAGGGATGGTATCCAACTCACCGCTTTTGCCTTTGGCGGCAAGCATGTCTATATATGGCTTCTTGGCCACTTGTAATGGAGTTTTATTCCCTAATGCGGCGATAGGCTCATCGGCTGCGCCATCGGCCAGGATTATAATTGTTTTCATAAGACTATATTTAATAAAATTATAAACAGATTAATATTCTGTTTTTCATGGACAGTGAAGGTTACCTTACATTCGCAATACTGATAATATCCGAAAATACCCCCGCGGCCGTGACGCTTGCGCCTGCACCGTATCCTTTTATTATCATAGGGTATTCGTTGTATCGCTCTGTCGTGATCTGTATGATGTTATTACTACCTTCAAGATCATAGAAAGGATGGTTTTGCCCTACCTCCTGTAAGCCTACTTCACATTTTCCATTCTCGTATTTCGTTACAAAACGGAGATGTTTATGTTCGCTTTCCAGTTTCTTACGCCTTTCCTCAAATTCGGAGTCCAGTTGACGGATATTCGCCCAGAATTCTTCAATCGTGCCATTGAAATACTCTTGCGGAACAAACAGGTTCTTTTCCACATCGGCCTGTTCTACCTGATATCCGGCCTCACGTGTAAGGATAACCAGTTTGCGGACAACATCCATCCCGCTGAGGTCGATACGCGGGTCCGGTTCCGAATATCCGCTTTCCTTGGCCAGATAAATGGCTTTGCTGAAAGGAATATCTTTGCTTATGGTATTGAATATGAAATTGAGCGTACCCGAAAGTACAGCTTCTATTTTTACTATTTTGTCTCCCGAATTGATCAGGGAGTTCATTGTATTGATAATAGGAAGCCCGGCGCCCACATTTGTTTCGAACAGGAACTTTATGTTGCGTTCACGTGCTGTATTCTTCAGCTTTATATAGTTGTCGTAGGCAGACGATGCCGCTACCTTATTGGCTGTGACCACCGAAATGTTTTGCGACATCAGGTCTCCATATATCTGTGATACAGACTCACTGGCTGTACAGTCTACAAATACGGCATTGAATATGTTCATATTTATAATCTCGTCGCGCAATATTTCGGGTGAACTTGTTATACCTTTTTCGTCCAGTTCGGTTTTGTAATTATCAAGGTTAATACCTTCGCGGCAGAATAGGGCTTTGCGTCCTCTGGCTATACCCACAACATTTAACTTGAGTGCATACTGTTCCATCAGTTTCGGCTGTTGCTGACGGATTTGCTCTATCAGGTTTCCTCCCACTGTACCGATGCCGACAATGAATAGATTCAATGCTTTATATTCCGACAGGAAAAACGAATCGTGAATAGAGTTCAACGCTTTTCGCAGATACTTATTCTTGATAACGAACGAAATATTTACTTCCGAAGCTCCCTGTGCGCACGCAATGACGCTGATGCCGCTCTTACCGAGTGTTTCAAAAAGCTTTCCGGCAATACCCGGGGTATATTTCATATTTTCGCCAACGATGGCAACTGTGGCAAGTTCGCTTTCGAGCAATACACGGTTGATACTGCCTAATGATATTTCTTTCTCGAATTCTTCTTCAAGTACACTTACAGCGAGTGCCGCATCTGCCGAACGGACGCCTATGGATGTACTGTTCTCGGACGAAGCCTGTGAAACAAGGAACACACTGATGCCATTCTTTGCCAATGCGCGGAATATACGGAAATTGACGCCGATAATACCTACCATACCAAGCCCTTGTACTGTAATCAGGCAAGAGTCGGAGATGGAAGAAATTCCTTTTATCATAGCCTTGCTCTTTTTTATCTCACCATCGTGTGAGATGTATGTCCCCGGTGCTTCAGGCTTGAAGGTGTTCTTTATGCGAATGGGTATATTCTTGTGATATACGGGGAATATTGTAGGTGGATAAATCACTTTTGCCCCAAAGTTACAAAGTTCGGTAGCTTCGGTAAAAGTAAGATTTTCGATTACATGCGCGTTATTTATCACTTTGGGATCGGCCGACATAAAGCCGTCGACATCCGACCATATTTCCAGAATATTGGCATCGAGAGCCGAAGCGAAGATTGCAGCAGTATAGTCTGATCCTCCCCGTCCCAGATTTGTAATCTCCCCTGTAGTTTTACAGGTGGATATAAATCCGGCAACCAATACCTTTTTTGATGAATTTTCGAAAGCGTTGCGTATCAGCTTATTTGACAGCTCCATATCGGGTGTATGTTTTCCGAATGCAGAGTCGGTCTTGATAAGCTGTGTTACATCAAGTACCTCATAGTCTGAGAATGAGTAACTGATTATCAGCGTAGAGAGCCGTTCGCCATAACTGACTATCTTGTCAGACGTTTTTGGCGAAAGGTCATTGATAAGAAATACTCCTTTGAAGATATTACTTAGTTCGTCCAGTAGTTTGTTGACTTCAACTGCCAGTTTCTCGCGTTGAGGTTCGGATATATCAAGTTTGCAGACAACCGTTACATGTTGCTCCACTATTTCCCTGAATTCCCGTTCGTATGAATAATCTCCGGCTGCGGCCAACCGGGAGGTCGTTAATAATTTGTCCGTTATACTTTTGAAAGCTGAAACTACTACGACTATGGGTTCGTTAACCCCGCTTATTATTTTCTTTACGTTTGCTATGTTTGCGGCGGAACCTACGGATGTGCCGCCAAATTTCATTACCTTCATTTAGTATATTGTTGGTTTTGCTTTTATTGCTTTATTTGATATTTAAACTTTTGATGTCTTTTCTGTCTGTGTACATCAGGTTATTTTCTTTTTTCCTGTCTAGCGAAGATCCGCGTTTCAGTATGCGTCCGCTCTCGTATTTAGTGTATGACTTAGTTCCTCCCGTCAGTCTGGCCATAGCAGCCTTAAGCATTGTTTCGTCTTTGTTACCCAACTCTTGTAGCCCATAAGGAAGCATATCCAGATCTTCTGTTTCCCAGCCGTTGTCAGGTGAAAAACCGTTAGCGTAATTAGAAGATTCCGCCGCCGGATATAGTTTATTATGGGACTTGAAAGTTATTGGCCACAGTACATATGTGTTTCTGGTATTGTTTTCTTCATATATAGCCCAAGAACCCACATTTTTACCTACAGTGGTTTCTCCTATAATGTAGATATTTTTACCTGTGTTGCTATAATACGGCTTAAGAGCATTTATAGTCAATTCACTGGCAGATGCAGTATTACCGGTAACTATGAAACAAAGATTATCGAGTTGGTCTCCCAGTTTCGGAATAGAAGCCAGCACTTGTCCTTTATTTGTTTGAACATTATCTGTAAAATACTCGTACATCCAGCTTATTTTCGCTTCATTGGTGTCCGGTAGCCTGTTTAACTGTCCTTGTATTTCGGAGTTATATGTTTTTACTTCAAATAAATTTTCAGTGTTTCTATTTGGTACTAAAGCACTTGTTATAAACTTGGCACTACGAACAAGTCCACCCCCATTGTAGCGCAAATCAAATATCAGATCCTTCACGCCTTTTTCTTTGAATCTGGAGAATATCTTTGAGAGTTCCACATCGTAAGGTAAAGTTGATTCCCCTCCGGCTTCATAAGAATTGTACATTACATAGCCGATACTGCGATTATTCACAGTATATATACTGTCTAAGAAAATCGGATTTTCAACATAACCCGGAGTTACATTTATTGTTTTCGTTTCAGTAATACCTTTTTCCAAATCTGTCTGATTTGTCGCATATTCTATTTTATAACTGCTTTTTCCTTGTAACAATACAGAATACCAATTGTTTTTATTTATTTTTACGTCATCCACTTTTCCGATTAAATAGCCTCGCTTCAAGCCTTGAGTTTCTGTCAGGGAACCTTTCTTCACATAGGTAATCACGTTTGCTACATATGCTACAGCTCCGGATTGATTCAAGAAATAGACGCCAATAAATTCAAATCCAAGATCTGAAGAAGTGGTAGCATTATCAGCTATAGCTGTTTTAGGTATATTTATATGCGTACCCTCCATCCTGGAAAATGGCTGACCATCATATAGGCTGGCTTCATAATCTAACAAACTGTCAAAAAAATCATATGGATCTGAATTGAAACTTAGATTAGATTCGTTTGGTAGCTTATCATTCCATAAATAGAAGTACGACATACTGTCTAGTATCCAATTATTTACATATTCGTTGTCGGTCTCATCCCCCTTATCTGTCGGTTTGCTATCATCATTATCGTCACATGCAGAAAAGAACATGAATAAAGATAAGATAGAGAATAAAAATATCAGTTTTGCTTTCATAAATGTCAGCTATTTAGTGCGTATTATAATAAATTGCCTGCAAACCTCCATGTTTTATAGACGTTTGCAAATATATGGATTATATATCCTTTTACAAAATTAATTCACCTTTGCCCTGCCGCATTATTTCCGGTTCATCGCCCGTACAATCCACGATTGTAGACGCTTCAATACCACCATACCCACCATCGATGACAATGTCGACCAAGTCCTGATATCTTTCATAGATCAGCTCCGGATCTGTAGTGTATTCTATCACTTCATCATCATCTTTAACGGATGTTGTCATAATCGGATTGCCTAAAGTATGAACGAGTTCGCGTATAATATTATTGTCGGGAATACGAATACCTACGGTCTTTTTGTTCTTGTATATTTTGGGAAGGGATGAAGTCGTGTTCAGAATAAACGTAAAGGGACCCGGCAGGTTCTTTTTCATCAGCTTGAATGTATTGTTGTCCACTCTGGCATATTCACTGATATTGCTCAGGTCGTAGCAGATGATAGACAGATTACTCTTCTCGGGATTAATGTCTTTCATCCTGCATATTTTCTCTACCGCCCGTACATTGAGCGCATCACAGCCAATGGCATATACTGTGTCGGTAGGATAGACGATAAGCCCGCCGTCTTGCAAAACTTTTATAATCTTGTCGATCTCTTTCGGATTAGGATTTTCTTCGTATAACTTTACAAGCATAGTATAAATTAAGACAATGGTATTTTCCCTGATAATCAATTATTACTTCTGTAATACAATCGAGCTTTGTGCAGGTATCAATTGTATTATTGTCAAAGATATAGCAATAATCTTTAATCTTTCTTCACAAATTGAAAAAACTTACAGAATTAACATAGACTTAATACCCTTTGATTGTAAAGGATAATTGCTCTTTTGGGGGTTAATCTTTCTTGCAGCGGACCGAAAAGTGATTGTTTCGTGAGCTGGGAGACCAGTCTATGGAACTGGTACTATTGTCTACCCTCCGCTTCCAGGAATTGGCTCCATTGTAGGAGCTGCTGGCCCACCAGTGATTGCTTACACCATAGCCGGTTACCCTGTTTTGATTTGCGAAGCCCACCAGATAGCCTGCAAATCCTCCCTGGTCGGAAGGCTTGCTGGTTCCCAGATATGCGCCTGCTGCTTCTGTGGAATTTTTCATTACATTTCCCACATTTGTGTCAGTTGTTGTAGTCTGGGAGCTGTACAGATCGGGGCGGAGTTTGAGAGCTTCGGTCAGTATATACCATTCTGTGTCGGTTGGCAGATGCCATCCTGAAGGGCATACACCCTGGCGTCTGATCTCGGTAGCAGCTCCGGCTGTACCATATTTCTCATCATTTGCTTCATAAGTAGGAGGGTTATCTACATTGCCTTGGCCGTTTGTGGTATTACCTTTCTGCGAAGAAGCGGCAGCCCAGTTATATAATTTGCCATTCTCCCGGATGCGGGCTGCGGTTGCACCTGTGTTGCTGGGGGTATAATATTGCATGGCAACATAAGTATCCGCCGGACTATTTGTTATCCCTTGTGTATAACGTAAATTCTGTGTCATCCATATTCCTGCATCGATTATAACGACCTCGACAGGGGTACAGCTATACGGACTACCTGCTTTAACTGAATGGAAACGTGCCGTATGGTATGTTTCGCTGTCTCTGGAATCGACCAGATCGGCTTCGGGGCCGGCTAAAGATGGAGGGATCGTATTTATAGGATACGCGACCAGCGGTTGCCATTTACTGCCTGTCCACACATGCACACCCGGACATAGGCGGTCGGCTTCACTGGTTTCTATTTTTTTTGTGTTATATACAACTGTACCTATATAGTCGGAATTACTCGTGGCTCCGCTGGCGATGGTCAGGCTATTGTTCGCGGCCAGTTCCACGCGTGGCAGCATCAGTCCTTTGTTGCTGGTGCCATTCGGATTTTCTTTCAGGTCCAGCAATGCTCCTTTCAGCGGTTCCTCGTTGGAACCGATTGTTACTTGTGAAAAAACTCCTCCGGGAGTTAAGGCAAGTATTGCAATGAATATGTGAAGGAATGGAAAACGGATTTTCATATTGACCGGTATTATCATTATAAACAAATAAGGGAAAAAGTAGTTCTTAATGAATAAAAAAATCGTGATATCTAGGTTTAGCTTTATTCGATTGAGAAAGATGAGCCTCTGTGTATATTTCCGGGAAGATATGAGGTTATTATAAATAACGGCCCATAAATAGTATTTTATGAGCCGCAGATCAGGTATTATTTTGTTTATTTCTTTTCGATATAATCTTCAACAATTGCCTGAGTCAGACCCATATTGGAGAATCCTCCGTCATGGAACAGGTTCTGCATGGTTACCATGCGCGTCAGATCTGAGAACATAACGATACAGTAGTCGGCACAAGATTCTGCGCTGGCATTACCCAGTGGGGACATCTTCTCTGCAAAGTCGAAGAATGCGTTCATTCCGCCGATTCCTTGTCCGGCAGTAGTCAATGTAGGTGATTGGGATATTGTATTTACACGGACTTTTTTATCGCGGCCATACACATAACCGAAGCTGCGTCCAAAAGATTCAAGTAATGCTTTTGCATCAGCCATATCGTTATATCCGGTAAATGTACGTTGAGCAGCAATGTGGGTAAGTGCAAGTACAGAACCACCTTCGGCAATAGCATCCAGTTTTTTCGCAACCTGCATCATCTTATGGAAAGAGATAGCTGAGATGTCGAGTGTCTTGTCTAAGAATCCATAATCAAGGTTGTCATATGCTCTCTCTTTGCGAAGGTTCACCGACATACCGATTGAGTGGAGTACGAAATCGATCTTGCCACCAAGAGCTTCCATCGATTGTACGAATACTTGTTCAAGGTCTTCTACACTGGTAGCATCGGCAGCAATAACTTTTGCATTCAGTTTTTCTGACAGGGCTTTGGTCTCACCCATTCTTACGGCTACCGGAGTATTCGATAGTGTAATAGTTGCTCCTTGTTCCACGGCTTTTTCGGCCACTTTCCATGCAATTGATTTTTCGTTCAATGCACCGAAAACGATTCCTCTTTTACCTTTTAATAAATTGTTACTCATTTTTATCGTTATTTGATGATTATTAGCTACTTAAAAAAACTGTGATAGCTGTTCGTTAATTCTTTATCGCACAAAAATAGTAAAAATGTGCAATAATTGGTGCTAATAGATATAAAATTTACAGGATGTGCCCTTAAGTTGCCGGAACTTCGGCTTTCTTCTTACCTGTAAGAATTACCAATAATACCGCGCTTATGATAATCAATAAGCCAAACAGGCCGTTCCATCCGAATGGTTCGCCAAAATGGAGTATCCCCACTGCTGTAGCTACTACGGGTTCTAACGATCCGAGTATGGACGTAATGGTAGACCCTGCGTGCTTTACGGCTGCAACAAGCGCCAGATTGGATATAACTGTCGCAAATAATGCCAGGCCGATAAGATTGAAAACGGATGGTATATCCGGCAAAAGTTCGATGCCTGTAGTAGAATAGGAAAAGACAGCAAAGATAAATCCACCGAAGAGCATTACATAGAAAGTAATGGTTTCGGGCTCCAGTCTCTTTATTTCGGGGCTATTGAGCCATACGATATAGATGGAATAGGTGAAAACGGTCATCAATACAGCCAGTAACCCTGTTGTATTGATGAATCCGGAATCGCTCCAGCATAGCATAGCCACACCGGTCAGAGATAAGACAGCTGCAAATAAGAGATTCCGTGACAATTTCTCCCTGTAGAATATAA
The DNA here is from genome assembly GCF_015234155.1 of Dysgonomonas sp. GY75. Lineage (NCBI taxonomy): Bacteria > Pseudomonadati > Bacteroidota > Bacteroidia > Bacteroidales > Dysgonomonadaceae > Dysgonomonas > Dysgonomonas sp. GY75. The sequence continues at coordinate 9,425 of NZ_JADCLQ010000017.1, read as the reverse complement.
TCATCATACAAGAAACCGAGACAGGGTAGAGGAAGTGTATAGTAGTGGCAACCCCGCTCGAGATATAATTATAAGAGTAGAGCAGTCCCATAGCCGTCAGCGTATATAACAGGCCCAGACAGAGAAGTTGTGCGGCAGCCTTAGGTGATATCCGGAGATTCTTTTTCCTGATAAGGCATACTGCTCCTATTAGTAACACCGAAATCAGGCATCTGTAGAAAAGTATAGATGGCGCATGCATCCCCGTTTTTAGTAATGGAATGGAGAAGAATGCAATGAGCCCGAATGTTCCCGATGAGATGAGCGCTAGTATGATACCTTTTGTCTTATTCATGTTGTCTCTTTTAAACGGGTGCAAAGGTACCAATTATTTTACTAAACTATCTGTTTATTAGATACTGTCTTTTATAGGCTCCTCTACCTTGAAGCTGTCTTCCATCAATTTGTATTTTTCGTGCTTCAATTCGTATTCCCTGTTGCTCTGCTTGATGATTAGAATTGTCCTTTCCTCTGTGTCGAAAGCATAAATTATCCCATATGCTTTCTCTCTGTTTTTAGTCATTTTATATTTTACAGAAGAAGATTCATATTGTCCGAACCTACCGGATGCGACAGGCTCTTTGGTAACATCAAAGTCTTGAGATAGTTTCGAAAAATAATTTTCCAGCATTTCTTCGTGATCGGTTTCAAAAGGAGATATAGATACAAAAAAGATTGTTTCACTACTGAACTTTTCTTCAGCATCAATATAGGCTCCTCCCCCTGCGCTCTTCTCTGTTTTCACTATCCAGTATGACGGATATTTGAATGATATGCCTTCGTAGGATAATTCTTTATCCGGTTGTTTTTTGCATGAGGCAAGAGGTAAAAGTAAGATGAGGATTAAGGTACTTAGTCTAAGCTGTATGGATTTTGTCATAGTAGTTCTGTTTTGTGCAAATCTAATAAATATATTTCAGACGCCTGATGCCTGTCGAATATTTGATTAATAAACCAAATGTTCGCAAAAATAAAAACCCTTCACTATCAGTAAGTAAAGGGTTTATATATTTTAATAGGGAAGTTTTATTATTCAGGTTGCCCTTCCGGGGTAATCATATCCGGGTTAACTGTACCTTTTTTAATCTCTATCTCCACATTCTTGGGCGGCTCTTCCGTTTCCTTTAATATCTCTTCGGAACGGGAAACCCACTGACGCTCACCAAATATCTTCTTCAGGTCCTCGGCAAATATAACCTCTTCCGTTACCAGCAGATTTGCCAGTTTTTCATGACCGTCGGAATGTTTACGAAGCAGGGCTTTAGCTCGTTCATATTGTTCGTTTATCATTGCCTGCACTTCCTTATCTATCAGCAGGGCAGTTTCTTCACTATAAGGTTTGGTGAAACCATAGGCCTCGCCTGATGAATCATAATAGCTTATATTAGGCAACTTGTCGCTCATTCCTAAATATGAAATCATAGCATATGCCTGTTTGGTCACCCTTTCCAGATCATTGGCCGCACCGGACGATATGTGACCGACAAACACTTCCTCGGCAGCACGGCCTCCAAGGAGCGCACACATTTCATCCAGCATTTGCTCTTTGGTTGTAATCTGCCTTTCTTCGGGCAGGTACCATGCAGCACCCAGAGCCTTGCCCCGCGGAACAATGGTAACTTTCACCAAAGGATTAGCATATTGCAGGAACCAGCTTAATGTGGCATGTCCGGCCTCGTGTATGGCAATGGTCTTTCTCTCATCGAGAGTTGTCACTTTATTCTTCTTTTCCAGACCTCCCACAATACGGTCTACTGCATTGGTAAAGTCATCTTTCTGAACAACTTTCTTCCCTTTACGGGCTGCAATCAGCGCGGCTTCATTACATACATTGGCAATGTCTGCTCCAGAGAATCCAGGTGTCTGGCGGGCAAGGAATTCCACATCCACTGAGTCGTCGATCTTTACAGGACGAAGATGTACTTTAAATATTTCCTTACGGTCGTTCACATCCGGTAAATCAACGGTTATCTGACGGTCGAAACGTCCTGCACGAAGTAGTGCTTTATCCAGAATGTCGGCACGGTTGGTTGCAGCAAGAATGATGATACCGCTGTTTGTACCGAAACCGTCCATTTCCGTTAACAACTGATTCAATGTGTTTTCACGTTCATCGTTCGAGCCCATATTCAGGTTGCGTCCACGGGCGCGTCCGATAGCATCTATCTCGTCGATAAAGATAATACAGGGCGATTTCTCCTTAGCCTGCTTGAACAAATCCCTTACACGGGATGCTCCCACACCGACGAACATTTCCACAAAGTCGGAGCCCGACAGGGAGAAGAACGGAACATTCGCCTCTCCTGCAACGGCTTTTGCCAACAATGTCTTTCCTGTTCCCGGAGGGCCTACAAGCAATGCGCCTTTTGGTATTTTACCACCTATTTCTGTATATCGTGAAGGATTCTTAAGGAATTCCACGATTTCTTCTATTTCTTCTTTGGCTTCCGAAAGTCCGGCTACGTCTTTGAATGTAACGCGCAGATCGGAACCTTTGTCATATAGCTGGGCTTTTGACTTGCCCACGCTGAATACTCCGCCGCCACCGCCGGAACCACCGCCTGACATACGTCGCATCATATAAATAAAAAGTCCGAATATCAATACGATAGGCAGGAAGCTCAATAGTATGTCCCACGCACTGGTAGTATTTGGCTCATAGCTGACATCGATGTTGTAGTTATGTTCAGCCCTTACCTTGTCGTAAAAGTCAGAAAATTTATCGGCAGAAGGTATTTTTACCAGAATGGAGGGTTTATCACCCGCCTTATCCGCATCAGCCTTAAATACATGATTGACCGAATCTTTGCGGACAGTGGCCTTTAATGTATTGCTTTTATTGTCGACTACAATCTTGCTTATGCTATTATCTTTCACATAACCCTGAAATTCGGACCATGCTATCTCTTTCTGAATTCCGCCCGTATTCTCGGAGAAAAAGTACATTCCGATAATGGCAGCGAACACGATCAGGTATACCCAATAGAGATTAAAGGGCATCTTCGGGCCTTTCATCCCTGGCGTTTTCGGCTTGTTATTTTCTCCTTTATTATAATTATCCATATACTATTTTGATGATAATATCTTTTTAATTCGTTTTTGGTTTTACGGAATACAACAATCAATAAAGGCTATTTGTTGTCAGTCGATATCAGGGATACTTTCCAACTTGGCATCGGCCCATAAATGCTCGATATTATAGAATTCACGCAATTCCGGTAAGAACACGTGTACAATAACCGTACCATAATCTATTCCTACCCACCGGCCTTCTCGTAATCCGTCGATAGAAATAGGGCGTTCTTTCTTCTTTTTTTTCAGTGAATCTACGATCTCATCAGAGATAGCACCTACTTGGGTAGGCGTATTTCCTTCGCATATAACAAAGTATTGGCAGATAGTTCCTGGTAGTTCTGTCATATCTACTATGACAATATTCCTTGCTTTTTTATCCTGACATGCAGCTACGATGCTGTTTGCTAAACTTTTACCTTCTTTCATTCGTAATTATAAAGTGTTTGAATCTGTTTGAACCTACAAATATAAGGGGTTTTTTGAACAAATCGCTTATATATTATAGAAGAACAAAGATTTAAATGAAGAAAGATGAAGAGGTAAAATAAAATCAACCTACTTTTGTATCATGAAAATATATGACCTGATAACAATAGTAGGCCCAACCGCATCCGGCAAAACTAACTTTGCCTGTCATTTGGCTCATTCTCTCGATACTGAAATCATCAGCGGAGATTCACGGCAAGTATATAAGTCTATGGATATAGGCACAGGAAAGGATTTAGCAGATTACATCGTAGATGGGGAAAATATACCTTATCACCTCATAGATATCCGCGAGGCAGGCGATAAGTATAATATTTTCGAATATCAGTCAGATTTTCATCAGGCTTATACCGATATTAAAAGCAGAGGTAAATTCCCCATTTTGTGCGGAGGTTCGGGACTTTATATAGAGTCTGTTCTGAAAGGATATTCTCTAGTGAATGTTCCTGAAAATAAGGAATTAAGGAAGAAATACGAGAAATACAGTTTGCCGGAACTTACTGATATATTGGCAACATTCAAAAATCTCCATAACACTACCGATATAGATACAGCCCAACGTGCTATCCGGGCCATAGAGATAGAGGTATATAAAAGAGAGTATCCATTGGAGCAAAACGAATTCCCTCCGCTAAGCAGCCTTGTTGTCGGAGTAGATATTGACCGGGAACTTCGCCGCGAAAAAATATCGAAGCGCCTTAAGGCCCGTCTCGATGAAGGAATGATAGAAGAGGTGCAAAATATATTGAATAAGGGGGTAGAGCCTGATGACCTCATTTACTACGGACTGGAATACAAATATGTCACACTCTATCTGTTAGGGAAACTACCTTATCAGGAAATGTTCTCACAACTCGAAATCGCCATCCATCAGTTCGCCAAACGACAGATGACCTGGTTTAGGGGGATGGAAAAGAGGGGAACCCATATCCACTGGATAAATGCATCACTACCCATGAACGAAAAGATAGAGAAAGTTCTGAGACTTCTTCAAAAATGATAAAAAGAAAAACACAACGATACTCTTCAAACTTGATGTAACTATTTCCGTTATATCGGAATACAGCAAATGCAATGTTCTTTAAAAAGCTGTTCGAATAAGATATTCTGCCTGTTGTGAGTCGTTTTAAGTATCTTTTTTAACCGTTTTTTTCTTGGTTTTTGCCTTCTGGATCTGTGCTAAAATTACGTAAAAGATCCGAATAGAAGCCAGCAAAGGTAGTTGGATGCTTATTTTTATTTAATACTTCTAAAGTTTAACCATTACGTTTTGGGTTAATGCCGGGTTAAATCATAAAATTGGATATATATTCTTGTTTCTTGAATAGGATTTCAGTATTCATGTAAATTATATAGAATAGATTTACAGTGGATTAAACAGCCTCTTATTTAAGCATCATGAAAAAAATATTTTTTATCACTACCCTGATATTCTTATTTTCTGTCTGTCATGCTTCCGGAGAGGAAAAATGAGCAGAGGGGAATCTCTCCGGTATAACCTCCGGAGACTATGAGAAAGGCCCATCCTTCGATTAGATGAAACTCGTTATAAACTCTGTTCAGATACAAGTTATACCCGTAAGAAATAAGTAATAACTAATTATAAAAAACCAATTTAATGAAAAAATTACTATTTTTTTGCCTCGGCATAAGTATTTTGCTGAGTTGTAAGACTGAGAAAGTGCACGATTATGAAATCGTCAAAAGTGATCTGCGAGCCCCGGCCTATCCTCTGATAACGATAGACCCTTATACTTCGGGCTGGTCGTTTACCGACAACCTCTATGATGGAAATGTAAAGCACTGGACAGGCAGCGATTTTCCTCTTATCGGTGTAGTGAAAGTGGATAATAAGGTCTATCGCTTTATGGGAATAGAAGAAACTCCCATGCAGACAGTCGTTCCCAATTCGGAACAAGGCGGCTGGACAGGAAAATATATAACCACTAAGCCTGCCGGGAACTGGTTCAATAAAGACTTCAATGATGCCGGATGGAAAGAAGCGCCTGCTGCTTTTGGTTCTATTCCACAGGAAATTACAGCTAAGACAGAGTGGAATACCGAGTACATATGGGTAAGGCGTGTTATCAATCTGGATGAAGACTTATCAGGGAAGAAGGTATATATCGAATACTCCCATGACGATGATGCGATTATCTATATCAACGGTATAGAAGTCGTTAATACAGGAAATGCCGCTAAGAAAAATATTCTGGCTCCATTGTCAGAGGAGGTCGTTGCTACACTGAAAAAGGGAGAGAATATCATTGCCGGTTACTGTCACGATCGCGGAGGATTGGCCCTGCTTGATTTTGGGCTGGTAATGGAAAAAGATCATAAGAGATTATTCGAAACCACAGCTGTTCAGAAATCTGTAGATGTACAAGCAACACAGACTCATTATACATTCGCATGTGGTGAAGTAGATCTCAAACTGACTTTCACCGCACCTTTATTTATGGAAGACTTGGCTCTTCTTTCGCGTCCCGTAAATTACATTTCATACAATGTTTCATCTAACGATGGCAAAGCACACGATGTAAGCCTGTACTTCGAAGCTTCACCTGTTTGGGCGCTAGACAAACCCTTGCAGCAATCGGTGAGTGAAGGATTCGAAGACGGAGATCTGATGTTCCTTAAGACCGGTAGTCTGGACCAGAAAATATTAGGAAAATCGGGCGATAACGTACGCATAGACTGGGGGCATTTTTATCTGGTAGCCGAAAAGAAGAATACGATATCAGGTATAGGAGACGCTGAAGAATTGAGAGCAAACTTTATAGAAGGCGTCAAAAAAGAATCTACCGATAAAAGGGAGAATACCGGTGATAAGCTGGCCCTGACCCGTTCATTGGGCTCTGTAAATAATGCTGTTGCCGGAAAAATAATGATCGGTTATGATGACATATACTCTATCCAGTACTTCGGAGAGAATCTGAGGCCGTATTGGAACAAGGGAGGAGACCAGACTATTACAGGTGTTTTCCATAAAGCAAATCAGGAATATGATAAGCTGATGGAAAAAGCATACCTTTTTGATAAAGAGTTAATAACAAAAACAGCACAGGCCGGAGGTAAAGAATATGCCGAACTCTGCGCCCTTGCCTATCGTCAGGCTATTACGGCTCATAAATTGGTGGAAGCACCGAACGGGGATTTACTCTTTTTATCGAAAGAAAATTTCAGTAACGGTTCCATTGGTACGGTAGACGTAACATATCCGTCAGCGCCTCTTTTCCTTTACTACAATCCTGAACTGGCAAAAGGTCTGCTAAACCATATCTTCTATTACAGTGAAAGCAACAAATGGGTAAAACCTTTCCCTGCTCATGATGTAGGTACTTATCCTCTTGCAAACGGACAGACATATGGTGGAGATATGCCGGTAGAGGAAGCAGGAAATATGCTGGTTCTTACTGCTGCGGTTGCTCACATAGAGGGAAATGCCCAGTATGCTGAAAAACATTGGGATGTGCTGACTACATGGACTGATTATCTCGCTGAAAACGGGCTCGATCCCGAAAACCAATTATGTACAGATGACTTTGCCGGACATTTTGCACATAATGTTAATCTTTCTATAAAAGCTATAATGGGTGTTGCATCGTATGGTTATCTGGCCGATAAATTAGGTAAAAAAGATGTGGCAGAGAAATATACCTCCAAAGCAAAAGAAATGGCGAAGGAATGGGTGAAAATGGCAGATGACGGAGATCACTATCGTTTAACATTTGACAAGCCTGGAACATGGAGTCAGAAGTATAATCTGGTTTGGGATAAAATATTGGGTATGGGTATCTTCCCTGCGGAGGTTGCACAAAAAGAAATTGCTTATTATCTTCGCAAACAGAATAAATACGGGTTGCCTTTGGATAACCGTGAAACCTATACCAAAACAGATTGGATCATATGGACAGCTACTCTTACTCAAGATCAGGAAACGTTCCAGAAGTTTATCAGTCCGCTATACTTATTTATGAATGAAACTCCCGACAGGGTACCTATGTCAGACTGGGTATTTACTGATCGGCCAAATCAGCGCGGGTTTCAGGCAAGATCAGTAGTGGGAGGATATTATATAAAAATGTTAGATCGTTAATTAAAAACACAAAAAAAATGAGGAGAATAGGATTATTATTCTTAAGCATTGTCGGTTTGCTGGGCGCGGCAAAAGCACAGCAAGCAGAATTAGTTGACTATGTCAGTCCCTTAGTGGGGACCCAGTCGAAATTTTCTCTCTCCACGGGCAACACCTATCCTGCGATAGCCATGCCTTGGGGAATGAACTTCTGGATGCCCCAGACCGGGAAAATGGGTGACGGCTGGGCCTATACCTACGATGCCGACAAGATTCGCGGTTTCAAGCAGACACACCAGCCCAGTCCCTGGATCAACGACTACGGCCAGTTCGCCATCATGCCGGTAACCGGAGAAGCCGTTTTCGACCAGGACAAACGGGCCAGTTGGTTTTCCCATAAGGCCGAAATTGCCAAACCATATTATTATAAAGTTTATCTTGCCGACCATGATGTGGTAACAGAGATGGCTCCAACAGAAAGAGCAGTCATGTTCCGCTTCACATTCCCCGAAAACGATAAGTCGTTTGTCGTAGTAGATGCCTTCGATAAAGGCTCATACATCAAAATCATACCCGGTGAAAACAAGATAGTCGGATATACCACCAAGAACAGTGGAGGAGTACCCGAAAACTTCAAGAACTATTTCGTTGTCGTATTCGACAAGCCGTTTACATACAAGGCATCCGTGGCAAGCGGCAGTATCACCGAAGGAGGACTCGAAGTATCCGATAACCATGCCGGAGGGATAATAGGCTTCTCCACTAAAAAAGGAGAAACTGTACACGCAAAAGTAGCATCCTCCTTCATCAGTCCCGAACAGGCCGAAATCAACCTGAAAGAACTCGGTAACGACTCATTCGACCAAATAGCTCAAAAAGGACGCGACCAATGGAACAAGGTACTGGGACGCATTGTAGTGGAAGATGATAACATAGACAACCTGCGCACATTCTACTCATGCCTTTACCGTTCGGTACTCTTCCCCCGCAGTTTCTATGAAATAAATGCAGAAGGAAAGACCGTACATTACAGCCCCTACAACGGAGAAGTACTACCCGGTTATATGTTCACCGACACAGGCTTCTGGGATACCTTCCGCTGCCTGTTCCCGTTCCTGAACCTGATGTATCCCGAGATGAACACCAAAATGCAGGAAGGACTGGCCAATACCTATAAAGAAAGTGGATTCCTCCCTGAATGGGCCAGCCCCGGACACCGCGGCTGTATGGTAGGCAACAACTCGGCATCGGTCGTAGCCGACGCCTATCTCAAAGGACTCAAAGGCTATGACATCGAAACACTCTGGCAGGCCGTTATACACGGAGCCAATGCCGTACACCCTAAAGTAAGCTCTACCGGACGTCTGGGCTGGGAGTATTACAACAAGCTGGGATATGTCCCTTACGATGTGAAGATAAATGAAAATGCTGCCCGTACACTCGAATATGCATACGACGACTGGTGTATCTACCAGCTGGGTAAGAAACTGGGTAAACCTGCCAAAGAAATAGACATCTATGCCAAACGCGCGATGAACTACAAGAACCTGTTTGACCCCGAACATAAGCTGATGCGCGGTAAGAACCAGGACGGCACGTTCCAGTCCCCGTTCAACCCGTTGAAATGGGGGGATGCCTTTACCGAAGGCAACAGCTGGCACTATACCTGGTCGGTATTCCACGACCCCCAGGGCCTGATAGACCTGATGGGGGGCAAGGCAGGTTTCAACCGGATGATGGACTCCGT